>DYTH01000116.1 GCA_020726025.1 Syntrophus aciditrophicus
GGCCCCCTGCCGACGGGCGACGCCCGCGGGAACAAGCGAAACGATACCGCCATCCGAAAGCAACCGTTCCCCGTCTTTGAGCGGCTCTATCGCGCCGGGCACAGCGCAGCTTGCCAGCACCGCCCTGCGCAGCGGCCCTTTCGAGAAGACGAACTCCTCGCCGCTTACCAGGTCCGTGGCCACGCCAAACCAGGGGATGCGCGTCTCTTCAATTTGGATATCGGGAACAAAATAATCAATCATCAACTGAAATTCTTCCGCGGACAATATGCCCGGCTTGAACATCGCCTGTACCATGTAATAGGCGTTGATGAACAAATTGTGGATTCTTCTGGCAAGATTTAACCCCCTGGTTTCGTTGGCCCGCTCCATGGCCCTTATGACCGACGATTGAAATTCCGGGGTTTGAAGGTATGCCGCAACCTTCTGTTTTAGTTCCGCGGCGGATATTCCGCTTGCGTAAGCCGCGCCGACAAGCGCCCCCATGCTTGTTCCGGCAACAAGACCCACGGGAATTTTTTCCTCATCGAGCGCCTGCAGCACACCGATGTGCGCAAGCCCCCGGGCGCCGCCCCCTCCCAGGGCAAGACCAACACAGTTTTTTCCCCATTTGATCATGAAAACCCCGTTGTGTTGCAATGGTCGATAAGGGTTCATTCTCCATCTTGCGGACCGCCTTTTCCGGCAGTCGCTATCTGCTGAAAAAACGGCCTTTTTATATCACAAATCAAGACATGCAGCACTCAAAAAGAGCAGATGATGCACCCCAAAAACAGGACGGTATGGACTCGATAAAAGAAGAGACAACGCATTACTCGCGGATTGAATGAAAGCACAGGCAAAAAGGAAAATTTCTTGTTCGCTTCAGAATTCTCACGGGGCTTGATAGAACAGCGGCGCCGGCAAATAAAGGGAGAGCGCTCAATCCTCCTGTTTCGACTCTTCCATGTCGGAATCCGCTTTGGGCATATCTGCTGTTTTCAGGCCTGCTTTCTGCTGCTTTGCCATGACGCGCTTTGCCGCCTTATCCATCTGTTTTTTCTGTCTGGCTTTCTCTTTACTCTGTTTGCCGAAGTTGTACATGGATTTTCCCATTTTGAAGCTCCTTTTTCACGTTTCTTTCAAACGCCGAGATCCTTATCAGGTGATGCCCAAAAAACAGAGGGCCACGGTAGCCCGAATGTGAGCTTGCCATCACAGTCAATGATTTTGCACGCTTCTACTTCTTTCGCTACAGGATTTTCACATTCTTTTTCCAGCCGGATTTATCCGTAAGGACATTTCTGAAAGCAGGGCTGTACTGGAGTTTGAAAATAACCTCCCCCTGATTATCTTCCTCTTGATTAACCCGGTATCCGAGGATGGTTCCTCCATAAAAGGATGGTTCCAGCCTTTTTTTATGAAAAAAAATCTCTCCGCCCACCAACGCCTTTGCCTTCTCCTCGTCAAGTTTCCACGAACCGCTTTCCCAGATATTGTCTTGCAGTTTCACAAAATGATTCAAAGGTTCGATCAAGTGAATTTTCATTTTCCCCCTCTTTCTTAAAAAATCTCGCGACCAAAAATAAAAAACCCTGTCACATCATAAAAGACAGGGCCTAAAAGTATTTTCCCCTTCCCTGTATGGGAAGGACAACGCTTTGATTTTATTCGTCAGTCACTATGCTGGCTACAGGCTACGCTCATTCTCGAAAAAGTCAAGGCATATTATTGTGAATGAAGGGGCAACCTGTCTTCTTTTTTCCCGCCTGTTGCCGCGTTCAGAGATTCTCCGAGGCGAATTCGGCCAGACGGGACCGCTCGCCGCGTACCAGCGTGATGTGTCCGCCGTGCGCCCAGTCCTTGAAACGATCCACAACAAATGTCAATCCGGATGTGGTTTCGGTGAGATAGGGAGTGTCGATCTGCGCGATGTTTCCCAGACACACCACCTTGGCGCCTGGACCGGCGCGGGTGACAAGAGTTTTCACCTGTTTGGATGTCAGGTTCTGCGCCTCGTCGATGATAAGAAATTTGTTCAGGAAAGTGCGCCCCCGCATGAAGTTCAGCGAGCGGATCTTTATCCGGGAGCGAACCAGATCCTGGGTGGCCTGCCGTTCCCAGATGTTGCCTCCCTCGGTGTGGGTCAGCACCTCGAGGTTGTCCATCAGCGCCCCCATCCAGGGGGTCATTTTCTCCTCCTCCGTACCCGGCAGAAAACCGATATCCTCGCCGACCGGAACGGTCACGCGGGTCATGATGATCTCGTTGAACCTGTTTTTTTCCAGCGTCTGTACCAGCGCCGAGGCCAGGGCAAGCAAAGTCTTGCCGGTTCCGGCCTGTCCCAGCAGCGTGACGAAATCGATCTCCGGATCCATCAGCAGATTCAAGGCGTAACTCTGCTCGCGGTTGCGCGCGTTGATGCCCCATACGGTGTTTTTGGGGTGGGTGTAGTTGATGACTGTTTCCACCATTGCCGCTCCGCTTGCATCGTGTCCCCGGACAATCCCTTCAAAGGGGTTGTCTCCATCGAGATGGATGAACTGATTGGCGTGCCATTCCTCAGCAAGGGGGCCGTGGATCAGGTAGTAGCTCCGTTCCTCCTTTTTCCAGGCGTGGAGGTCCTGACTGTGCGTTTCCCAGAAGTCGCCGGGCAGCGCCGCCACCCCTGTATAGAGAAGATCGGCGTCGTCGAGTACCTGATCGTTTTCATAATCCTCGGCGAGGATGCCCAGCGCGGTGGCCTTAATCCGCATGTTGATGTCTTTGGAGACCAGGACGATCTGCCTCTCTTTGAATCTCTGCATCAGGGCCAGGGTGACGCCAAGAATCGCGTTATCCGCCTTGCCTCCCGCCAGCACCTGCGGCAGCGGGGCGTCCAGTATCTGGGTCTGGAAAAACAGGCGGCCGCTGCTGGCACGCAACCGTGCGTCGTGAAAGGAATGCTCGATCGGCAGGCCGGCGTCGATCTCCTCCACATCGGCGTCGGCCATCAGATCGTCGAGAAAGCGGCTTGCCTGTCGGACATTGCGGGCAATTTCCGAGGCGCCCTTCTTGATGCCGTCCAACTCTTCCAGGACAACCATCGGCAGGTAGATGTCATGCTCCTGAAAACGGAACAGGGCGGTAGGATCGTGAATAAGGACGTTGGTATCCAGAACAAACATGCAGCGGCGGGTACGTAGATGATGGATCATGGTTCAGTCCAGGTTAGCGGTAACTTGCGCTTTTGCGCGGAGTATACGGGTTGCCGGTTTGCGTGTCAAGAAGCACGTTAGCTCGTAATATCCTGATATGAAAGTGTTTCTTTCTTTAAACAAAGTTTAACATTTCCTTCATCATTCTGAAACAGGACGATTGATAATTTCGGGAACAGTTTTCTTGACTCTGGACAGGCAACTTAAAGGCATTCGGCTGTCTCCGCCCTATGGGATGCAAGCGACAGCAAACTCTCGGATAGCCATCGATGATAGCGATGGCTATCCTATCCACCGTCAGTTTTTCCCGAAAACCATCATCAGGGGGAAATTGCCTTCCGCCGTGTATTTGCCCTCCATAAACATCTGGCCACCGTCCGCCTTGCCCTGGATGATATCCGCCCACACCTCGAACGGCCCGGACACGATACAGTCGGCTTGTTCGGCGCGACCGGCGTGGGGAATGCAGCTTTTTTCGTCGATGACAAAATAGCACTCTTGCGGGTTTTCGTCCGTAAACGCGAATTGCAGCACCCCCTTCCTGCCTTCGGCCTTAGCCGGATTGAAGCCGAAGGAAAGCATCGCCATGAAACTATCGAGCGAATCCGGCCGGTAGTTAAGCCCCTGACGATCGGCCTCGGCAGGCGTCAGGCCCTGGGCGATCATCGCCTTCCAGGAGCTGTTGGAAATGGCCGCGACCAGATCGGGGTCGTCAATCGGCTGCTTAATCTGCTGCATCGTGCCGGGAGAAACAGACCCTTGGAGTACAATCTCTCGACCCGCCTGTTCAACGGCTGCAAGGATTTCCTCCCCCCTCCAGTGGTGAACCATCGCCTCGGCGCCGGGGATGTAAATCTCGGCGACCAGATTATTCCCCCGGCTGGTAAGCGCCCTGGCCCAGTAAGAGAGGGCATCAAATACGGACTCGTCGGGAAATCCGGCTACCGACACAAATACCGCCGCGGGATGCGGGCCTCGGAGGGGGTGCGTCGTTCCTTCCTTGATGTTTTTCCGGATGAGGTACGGCTTCAGTACCGGCAAGGTTCGTTCGATGAAACGCTTCATGGCGGCGTTCACAGTGAAATGGTAAAGCGGCGACGCATAAATTACGATATCAGCAGCCATCCATTTCGGGAAAAGCTCCCGGGTCATGTCGTCCTGATGGATGCATGCACCGGGTGTTTTCGTCCAGCATGTAAAGCAGCCGATGCAGTCGTTAATCTTCTTCTCCCGCAGGTTGACGATCTCCACCTCCGCGCCGGCCTCCGCCATTCCCTTGACAAGACGCGACAGAACCAGCAACGTCTTGCTCTGACCAACCGGTCTTGCACTTGAGTTGAAAGCCAGTACCTTCATTTTTTCCTCCCTGATGATTGGATGGTCGTGTTTCAACATAACGCTATTCCGCTGTTTCACAGGAGTTCCTGTTCGCTGACAGGTTCCCGCGAAGCTGCTCCCAGACAATCAGTATTTCCCCCATCTGCAGAAGGCGTTCACGCGCAAATGCTTCGGGCTGGCTGCGCGCGCTCGACTGTGCCAATGTCGTCAGGCCGTGTGTGTATATCCACATATTGCTGAACAGCCGCTTCAGGGTTGTCTCGTCCAGATTGTTCACATGCTTGTCGAGTTTCATCCGTTCCAGAAGCAACGGCGGTGCGAAAATATCCTGGTCGTCATCTGCCGATTGCGGAGACAAAAAAAGCCATTTAAACAGTTCCGGCTCCTCCTGGGCAAACCGGAAATACTGCATCCCTATAGCGAAAAAGGGGCCTTTATCATCCGAACATTGCAGCAGATAGTTTACCGCATACTCCCGGGCTTTGATCAGAACCGCCCGCTTGAGTTCCATCATGGAGGCGTAAGAGCTGTACACCGGCTGCGTCGAACAGTTCAGATTACGGGCAATCCTCCGCGCGGTCAGACCTGCGACTCCTTCCTTGCGCACTATCTCAAATGCCTCGTTCAAAATGATTTCCTGACTGAAATTGATCGGTGGCGGCATATTTCTCCTCTCTTGGTCTGTTTCATTACATACCGAACGTTTTATACCTTATTATATATAACGCATGTTATTTGTCAAGTAAAAAATGATGAACTCGTCAAAAGTCCAAAAACCGTCATTCCGGCGAAAGCCGGAATCCATAAGTGACTAAACTCACTGGATTCCGTGTCAAGCACGGAATGACAAAAGGGGACAAAATCGACTTTTGACGAGACCATCAAAAATGACCCTTTTCATCCGTGTACTTCTGTTTCTTAAACCGCACAGTGCCGGCGCACCTCTTGAGAAAGACGGACCAGGCAGTGCATAGCTGAAAATATCCCCTGAGAAAACGTTCTTGACAAGAATGGCTTTCTTGTGGTCTTCATTGCCCGAAACTGGCTGAGGCGATAAAAAGTCTTTATCCCTGAATTAAATTCATACCCAAAGATAAATGATGAAGGAGTGTTTAACAGTACGGGTTTATTTGCGACGGTTATAACGGTAATCGTGGTCAGCGGCATTTTGCAGCCGTGTTCGGCGGGCGGCAGAGATGTCGCAAGCCCCCCTGATCCCGTCCTGCGCTTGGATAAAACTATGGAAGGAGATTGAACCGTGCATTCATCGATTGACGCAACCAGGGACCTGTCAGCGGCTATTGGCAGCGATTATCTGGCGTTGTCCGGCGACAGGATTCTCAAGCAGATCCTTGACGCCAAAAATCCTGAAGAACTTGTCAGAAAGCTCTCTTCGGACGACTTTTACTGGATTGTAAAAAAGATCGGCGACGAGGAAAGCCTGGCGCTTCTGGAGATTGCAACTGAAGAGCAGTGGCAGTATCTGGTCGATCTCGATGTCTGGGACAAGGACATCCTGTCGCCCGTCAAGTCCCTCGCCTGGTTCAGGCTCCTTGCAGACGCCGCCCCGGAGAGGCTTTCCGCCTGGCTTCTGGGTGAAGAGCAGGAGTTGCTGTCGCTGCTTCTCTTCCGAACGGCTGAGGTGATCATCAAGGATGAGGGAGACGACGCACTCCCCCCCGCCAACTGGTTTACCCTGGACGGGCGTTTCTATGTCAAGGCGCTCGATGCGGAGGAACAGGACAATGTCGAAGCGCTCCTTTCCATGCTCGGGAAAAACGATCATGAATTATATCAAGAACTTCTCTTTGATCTTGCGGCCATAAGCCCGACCGAAGCCGAGGAAGAACTCTACCGCCAGCGCAACGTCCGCATCGCCGAACACGGCTTCCTGCCGTTTGAAGAGGCAATCGCCGTCTATGCCCCGCTCGATCTGTCGGCGCTCGACGCAAAACGGGCGCCGCTTCTTCCCGGCAGACTCCTTTACGAAGAAGAAACGACGCTCGTTCCAGCCCTTCCGCGCCTTCAGCTTCAAAAAGAGAGTTTGCTTGCGCAGACATTTTCCGCCATTTCCGACCCAGCGCTCTTTGACCGCCTGTCGCTTGAGTTCGCCGATCTTGCCAACCGCCTGATCATCGCGGGACGTTACGCCGAAATCTCCTCCCCGGAAATTTTTACGGCCTCCTGTCGGCAGGCAGGCGGCTACCTGAACATCATCATCGAACGGATGTGCGGCCGCGACAAAAACTGCGCCGAAAGTCTGTTGCGAAACCACTCGCTTTTGACCCTCTTCCGCACAGGGTACGGTCTGGCGGCCCGGCTCCATCGGGACACGAAACGGTGGATCAGCGAAAGCTGGTTT
>DYTH01000117.1:0-4147 GCA_020726025.1 Syntrophus aciditrophicus
CCCCTTCACGCTGGTCTTTGTACACACTTGACACAGGGGGTGGCTATAATTGTTTTGAATTACATAATTTTTTTACTTCTCTGGATTCCGGCTTCCGCCGGAATGACAGCTTTGTTTATTCCTCCGTCATTCCGGCGAAAGCCGGAATCCAGTAACATAGCGATTATTATACAAATTAATATAGTAGTTCCCCCCTTGCCCATGCCCCCTGTGTCAAGTGTGTTTTATGACCAGCCCTTCACGGGGGAGGGTCAGGGTGGGGGCGATAAGTGACTGTATTTCGGGATGTAGTTTTCCCCTCCCCTTAATCCCCTCCCGCAAGGGGAGGGGAAAATGTACTTTTGACGAGACCATCAAGTTTAATGTTCATAATCCAGATCTTTACTTGCATGCGATCAGTGGTTATGGTCGTGATGGTCGCAGGTGTTGTTTCCCAGATCGAGGGTATTGGCAAGATACGCCGCCACGATCGCCTCGGGGTCGTCGCTGGCCGCGCCGAGAAAGACATCCACGCCGCTTGCGGCAAACAACTGCTGCGCCTGCGGGCCCATTCCGCCGGCAATGATCAGATTGACGCCGCGATCCGCCAGCCAGCGGGGCAGAAGACCCGGTTCGTGCGGAGGAGACGGCGCCGTTTCCCTTTCGACTACCTGCTTCGTCGCAAGATCCACGTCGAAGATGTCAAACACGTCGCAGTGGCCAAAATGGGCGGAAAGCACCCCATCCGTCACGGGTATGGCAATCTTGTAAATGCCGGAGGGCGCCTGCTCCTGATGGGCGGACGGAACCGGGGCGGGAACATCCGGGGAAAGCGCGCTCCCGCTCATCGCGAGAATCGGCTGGACGACGCCGCGGAAGGCCTTGGCCGCCTCCGTGTTGCTGAAATGGGAGACGAACGGCTCGCCGTTGTCGGATGTCTCGACGATGCGCGGGTCGAGCGGAATGGTCCCCAGGAAAGGCACGCCCATTTCCGCCGCCATCTTCTCTCCGCCACCCGTCTTGAAGACGTTGATGAATTTTCCGCAGTGCGGACAGATGAGACCGCTCATGTTTTCCACGACGCCGGTCACGGGCACCTTTACCTGATGGCAGAAATTGATGCATTTTCTGACATCGTTTAAAGAGAGGTTCTGGGGCGTCGTCACAATGATGGCGCCGTCGATCCCGGGGATGAGCTGCGCGACAGACAGAGGCTCATCGCCTGTCCCCGGCGGAAAATCGACAATCAGGTAATCCAGCTCTCCCCACTCCACATCGGTCAGAAGCTGTTTGATGACGTTCATCTTCATCGGCCCCCGCCAGATCACCGCGTCATCCTTGTTGGGGACAAGAAAGCCGATCGACATGACCGACAGATTATCCCCGTACTCGATCGGCCGCATCTTCTCGCCGATCACCTCCGGGTACGCTCCCTCGAGATTGAGAAGGGTCGGGATGCTCGGCCCGTGAAAATCGGTATCCAGAAGACCGACCTTCCGCCCCTCCATTGCCAGCGACACCGCGATATTGGCGGCCACCGTGCTCTTTCCTACCCCGCCTTTTCCTGAAAGCACCATGATCTTGTGCTTGATCTGGTTCAAGCGGGTATTGAGCTCCATGGATTCCTTGAATGCCTTGAGGCTGTCCGCAGCCTTGTTATTTTCCTCACCCATTACACTATCCTTTCGTTATTTTGATGTTTTCAATTCTGTCTGCTGATACTGTCCAGGGCTTGCTGCACACGGCCCCATACATCTTTCATGTCCCCGGCTACAGCGTCTTCGGTGTATTCCACGACGCTTTTCTTTGCGATCTGCGCCTTCGTAATGGCGGCATCATAGCGTATTCTGCCCGCTATCTTCAAGCCGTTTTCCAGCGCCTCCTTTTCAATCCGCTCGGTCATCTCCGGATTGAGATCCCACTTGTTGACGCAGACAAGCGTCGCGATCCGGAAATGGGCGGCAAGTTTCGCCACCCGCATCAAGTCGTGCCTGCCCGAAAGGGTCGGTTCGGTGACGATAAGCACGCCGTCCGCGCCCGTGATCGATGAAACGACCGGGCAGCCGATCCCCGGCGAGCCATCCACGATGATCCGCTCAAGACCTTCTTTTTCCGCTATTCGGCGGGTCTCTTCGCGTATCAGCGAGACAAGTTTCCCGGAATTACCCTCCGCCATCCCGAGCCGGGCATGCACCATCGGGCCGTTTCTCGTTGTGGAGACAAACATCTGGCCGTTGACAACCGGCTCGAACGCGATCGCCTCCACCGGACAGAGACGCTTGCAGAGCCCGCATCCCTCGCAGGAAATAAGGTTGATGGAAGGTTTTTCAGCCTTTTCCCCGTTTTTCAGAACGGCGTACTTGATCGCGTCAAAACGGCATTCCTCCACACACCGGTTGCAGGCGATGCACTGTTCCTCAAGAATACGCGCCTTCCTGCCCCCGCTGAAATCCTCCCGCCGCTTGATGTCCGGATTCAGCACCAGATGGAGATCCGCCGCGTCCACATCGCAATCGGCAAGCGCCGCCTGCCGCGCCAGCGTGGAAAAAGAGGCCACAATGCTGGTCTTCCCGGTTCCGCCCTTACCGCTGATTACAACCAATTCTTTCATCGAAAATACCTCTCACCCCTTTTCACCCTGTCAGACAGCGGAAAAGGTTTTCATGTCTTATGTAAAAATGCATGCATAAATGCTTGAATTCCCCTCGGCATTACCGATTCTTTTCAGCGGAACCGGCAATTCGCGCCCAGCACTGCTCGAACGCCGCCCGGTATTCCGGAAGCGCCCGGACAATCATCTCGCCGCGCGAGTACGCCTCGGCAATCTTCCGATCATTGGGGATTTCGAGAAAGATAGCGATACCCTCTCTTTTACAGTATTTGACCACCTCGTCGTCGCCGATGTCGGAGCGGTTGATTGCCACGGCAAACGGCATTGTGAGTTCTTTCACCATGCCTACCGCAAGTTCCAGGTCGTTCAGGCCAAACGGCGTCGGCTCGGTGACAAGGAGAACAAAGTCAGACTCCTTCACCGCCTCAATAACCGGGCAGGAAGTTCCCGGAGGCGAGTCGATAATCGTCACCTCGGAGTTCCCCGCCGCCTCTCTGACTTCGCGGATGACCGGCGGCGAGGCCAATTCGCCGATATGCAGAAGCCCCTGCAAAAAGCCGATCCTGCCCGACTTTCCTTTTTCTATGATCCCGATTTCGCGTGGTATTTCACTGATTGCCCCCTCGGGGCAGAAGAGCTTGCAGGCGCCGCAACTATGGCAGAGTTCCGGAAAGATCAGAACCTTGCCCTTGATCACAGCGATGGCTTTGAATTCGCAGACATCCGCGCAGACGCGGCAGCCGGTGCATTTTTCCTGATCCACCTTCGGAATCAGAACCGTTGCCGGCCATTTGTCTTCAATCACGGGATTTAAAAATATGTGACAGTTCGGCTCCTCAACATCGCAGTCAAGAAGCTGAACGGTGATTCCTTTATCGGCAAGCGTCAGAGCCAGATTGGTTGAGATGGTCGTTTTTCCGGTTCCGCCCTTGCCGCTTGCAACGGCTATCTTCAAGACGCACCCCTTTCTATTTATGAATGCCAATCTTGATGCTCCCGTAAAAAGTCGATTTTGCCCCTTTTTGTCATTCCGTGCTTGACACGGAATCCAGTGAATTTAGGTGCTTCTGGATTCCGGCTTTCGCCGGAATGACGGTTTTTGGACTTTTGACGAGAACATGAAACTTACGCTTTGTGAACATGAAGCTACGCTTTCATGGAAATCGCGCCCAGGGCGCAGTCTTCCACGCATCTGCCGCAACCCGTGCAGAGGGCCTCGTTGACGCGCGCCACATTGTTCTTCATCGTAATCGCATCGACAGGGCAGGAATCCATGCAAACCGCACATCCTCTGCACTCCTGCTCGTTGACCACGGCGACTCCGCCTCTTTTTTAACCGGCAACGCCGTCGATTTTGCGTTTGATGTCCTGAAGCTGCTTTTCGAGAAGAGCGGCTTGCTCCTTCAGAGAATCAAGAACCTGCTGATCGCCTGACGCGTGCGGCATCTCGTGGGTGAAGCCTGCCGCTCCGGCGCCCATGCCCATGCCGCGACCACCGCCGCCGCCCATGCCCATGCCGCGACCACCGCCGCCGCCCATGCCCATGCCGCGACCACC
>DYTH01000117.1:4247-6856 GCA_020726025.1 Syntrophus aciditrophicus
GCCACCGCCCATGCCCATGCCGCGACCACCGCCACCACCCATGCCCATACCGCGACCACCGCCACCGCCCATATCATGACCTCCTGAAAAATGAGCTTCCTCATGCGTGTCTGACCCGCCGCCCATGCCAAAGTGGCTTTCCACGTTCGGATTTTTCGTGGGGGTATAATGGCCGGCCTTGAATTTTTCAACGGCCTGACGAATCGTACCGCCAATTTCGACTATAACGTGGATGCCAGCCGCTTCGAAAACCTGGGAGGCATTCGGTCCGACATTTCCCGTCAGCACGTACTGTACGCCCCGATCCGACATCAACTGTGCGGATTGTATTCCGACGCCCCCTCCGGATGAGGCATTCGGATTGCGCAGCGCCTCAAACTCCATGGTGTCGGTATCGATAAACATATAGTAGGGGGTGCGTCCAAAACGTGATTCAACCTGATCGTCAAGAGATGTTCCTGTTGCCGTTACCGCTATTTTCATATACGTCCTCTTTTCTAAATATATTTAAAAACACTGTAATTTCAATACATAAAAAGCGGTCTGAAATTACGGCGCTAACATAAGTATCGTTCTTTCAAAAAGCAAGCATAAAACAATAAAAAACCGGCAATCGCCGGGATAAAAGCCAAACGCAGCGATGCCGGTTCATTATTTCTCAATGACCGCTCTTTTCTTCCAAATCCTTGATTCTCCGGTTTATTTCGGCAAGGGAATCCTCCATGTACTCCGCATTCCCCTTCAAGGTTTTCAGCTCGTTTTCCCGTGAATAACCGGTTGCATCCGGCACATAGGCAGGAGCAAATCCGGGCGCCGCTCCGTTATAAGGGCCGCCCCATCTCAGCCACCCGGTCAAACCCGTCGCGTAATATTGATTGCGAAAGCCATGGCCGCCATGGCCATAACCCCCGCCGCGGCCATAACCCCAGGCGCCGTAACCCGCATTGGCAAATCCCGGGGCACGATTTCCGGCGCAGAAACCTGCTCCCCTTCCCGTCATCGGCCCCATTCCGGCAGACCCTCTTCCATTTCCTCCTGGCATGATACACCTCCTTGTTATCTAAAAATCCTTAGCCTCGTCGGTTCAAGCCCCGACCGGCGCCCATTCCTCGTCCCTGACCCTGGCCCATTCCCCGTCCCTGGCCTGCGCCGCGCCCGAAACCCAGATTTCGTCCAAGTCTCTGAAAAAAGCCGACCTCTTCCTCGGGCAACGGCGCGTTCTGGTTCGCCGGAGCGCAACGCCCCTGGCCAAGCCCGGTTCCCGCTCCTTTTCCCTGCGGCCCTGTTCCATCTCCTCTCGGCATATTCATCACCCCTTTCTTGCTTTCCATGACTTCATCTGTCTGTTTTCCATCACACCCATTTCCCGGCGAAGGTCGTTTCCGCCACTTCCTCGAGCCCACCCTCTTTCCACTGGGCAATGGCCTCTTCCACGGTCATCTCTCCCTTCACGGCAAAAACCCGGACAGAGGCGGCGTGCAATGTCTTCATGGCGTTTGGGCCGACATTCCCCGTCAACAGAACATCCGCGCCCAGTTCAGCCACGTTCTGCCCGGCCTGTGTGCCGGCGCCCTGCGCGGCGTTAACATTCTGGCTGTTGGAATGCGCCTCGAAGCTTCCGGTCTGGTCGTCAAAGACGATAAACCAGTTCGCCCTGCCGAAGCTTTTGTCAACCTTGCTGGAGAGCGTCTCCCCATACGATGTAACCACTATTTTATGAACATTAAGCTCCGCTTTCATCACCGCACCCCCTTTTTCAATCTGTCCAAACCGGTACATTCCCTTTTCGCTGGTATGCTATACATAATTGATGCCAATCGTGCATTTTAAAAAATGACCATTTATACAAACAACTTATACGACAACAACCATCCCGAAGAACCTTATCGTTGCATATTTGCAAGGCATTGATAGTTAATGCGTTGCAAATATGCAACGATACTACTGCCTCACCATAACCGACCCGCATCTGGGGCACAATGTACCGGCACAGGGTCTCCCAAGCTCGTGCGGCATAACATAGCCACATCCCGGGCAGAGGCAATTTCCGCTTCCGCCATCCCTGTCAAACCTTCCCCCGCGGCCGACGCCAAACCCGGCACGCTCATAAGATAACGTTTTCACTGACGAGCCATGAAACATCCCACGCTGCCGCCTTCCCCGATCACCGCAGCATCCCGGCATCGTGAAGGAATCTTCGGCAATGCGTCCCTGCGCCCACGCATCCACCACCTCGTCCACCGGCCCGGAAACAAAGGGAATAACCCGGATCCCGGCAGCCGTGATTGCCCCACGCAAGTAACGGGAAATTGCCCCGCAGACAAGCGTATCCACCCCCCTTGAGACAAGGCTGGCGCACTTTTCCAGCGGCGCGTCGCCGGACATCAGCTCCTCCAGTCGGGTCATTCCCCCGCCTTCTTTTGTCTCTAAAATAAGCAGGCGCCGGGAAACGTCAAAAACCGGTGCGATTCTGCCCTGCCAGAGTGAAAAAGCCGTTTTATGAACATGAAGCTTCGCTTTCATAATAAATAATCCGTTCCAGTCAACCATTTTATGGACATTAAGCTTGATGGTCTCGTCAAAAGTCGATTTTGTCCCCTTTTGTCATT
>DYTH01000118.1 GCA_020726025.1 Syntrophus aciditrophicus
TCAACGGTTTTAATTTCCATGTAGTCATAAAGTAGTCCTGTCCGTCAAGACAGTTCTTTAAAAAGATAGATTCAGATTTCCTGATCCCTTACGGGAAAACAGCGCCTTTTAAGGAAAATGACAGGATGTTCTCCCTTCCAGCCGCATCGTCCATGCCTTGCGGTAAATCTGTTCTAAAGGTAACAAAAAAATAAAATAATTTCTAACCTGTATCTCAAAGCAATTCTCCAGGAGGTGATACGGAAACCTGATGCCTCAAAGTCATTTTCAAAGGTTCGCTTTTCTGGTTCTATGTGACTTCAAGTGGGTGGTTTGGAACAAAACATCACACAGAAATCGAAGATTAATGTTCATAATCAGAAATAATATCCATCCCTGTGCTGTACCTGCATAAAAGTCGCCCCTGCCGGGCGCCGCTTCGCAGAGGTTCTTTCGTGGGGTGAAATAAAAGTGTAAAATTTATGAACTCACGTGAATTCGCTATTGAAAACAATATGTTCCGAGTGGCGGAATTCCGCCATTGCTTTTTTGATTCCCCTTGGGTTTCTCAGGTTCGAAGCCGTTTTAAGTCCGTATTGCATCGCCCATCGGATTTGGCGCCGGGCGTCTGTATGCAACGCCCGCGGGCCAGGGCTTACGCCCTTATAGCGCATCCCCGATGCGGATACGCACGCGGAAGGGAAAACGGAGTTTAATGTTCATAAAGTTGAAGGCAAAATTTTCGAACAGTCGTCAAAAATGCAGTCATAATGATGTGTTAATCAATGTTGCGGCGCAACATTTTTTTGAGACCGCCCATCAGCGCCCTGTGATGGCGGCCATAGTAAAGAGTCGAGACCCTCTTTCAAGGGGATAAAACTCGGGGATTATTGCATTTGGCTCACTTTGGTTTACTTCCTGTGTGGGATGCTGAAATTTGATTACCCACTGTATTTCACATAGAACCGCTTTTCTTAAAGGGATTTTGACTGCATTTACGGGTATCTTTTTTGAACTGGGGGATCTGGCGTAAGATGGCAGCGAGTTCGCCCTCGTCGTCCCAGAGCTCACCATCGGCCTCCAACAGGAAGCGGGAGATAAAGCGGGCGGGCGGTCTGCATCGCATCCGGGGGGAGCGGGCAGACGGGGCATCGGAACGCAGGCGTTTACCGTTCCCTTGCCGCAGGCAGAAGCATGTTGAGCAGTACGCCGATAACACCCGCCAGACCGATTCCTCCGAGTTTGACAACGGCCAGATCAAAACTCATTCCGCCGATGCCGAAGACAAGGATGATGGCGGCAATGGACAGGTTGCGCGGCTGCATCAGGTCGGTTCCCGCCCGAACGAGGGTGTTGATTCCGATAACGGTGATGGCGCCGAAAAGCAGGATCATGATCCCCCCCATGACCGGCACCGGAATGGTGTTGAGCAAACCGCCGAGCTTGCCGACAAACGCCAGAATGATCGCGGTGATGGCTGCCCAGGTCATGATCGCCGGGTTGAACGAGCGGGTCAGGGCGACTGCGCCCGACACTTCCGAGTACGTGGTATTGGGCGGGCCGCCAAAGAAGGCGGCAAGACTGGTGGCAAGGCCGTCGCCCAGCAGGGTATTTTTGATGCCCGGGTCCTCGACGTAATCCTTGCCGGCGATCCCGCCGATGGCTATGACGTCGCCGAAGTGTTCGATTGCCGGAGCAATGGCGATCGGAATCATGTAAAGAATCGCCTCAAAATTCCATTTCGGGAAGACGAAGGCGGGCATTGCAAACCACGCCCTGTCTAAAACCGGTTTCATCGAGATCAGGGTCGGGGCGGTCCAGTTCTGGAGTTTCCCGGGGTCGAATCCGGCCTGCATGGAGGCGCTGAACCCGCTGACATCGAGAATCAGCGAGGCGACGCAGCCTGCGACGATCCCTCCAAGAATCGGGATCAGCTTCACCATGCCCCGGCCAAGCAGTGAAATGAGAATCGTTGCGGCGAGAGCCACCCCGGCGATAATGTATGCGGTGGTCTGTGGAACCAGCCAGGCGGCGCCGTCGCCTGTCCGCCCGGAGGCCATGTGGATGGCTACCGGGGCAAGAGAAAGCCCAATCACCATGATCACCGGGCCGGTCACGACAGGCGGAAGAATGCGATGGAGTACGCCGGAACCGAAGATCCTCACGATCACGCTCAAAACGACGTAGAGAAGGCCGGCCGCGGCCATACCGCAGAGGGTCCCCGGAATGCCCCACTTTTCAACGCCGTAAATAATGGGCGCGATAAAGGCAAAACTGGAAGCGAGAAAGACCGGCACCTTCCCCCGGGTGATGACCTGAAAGAGCAGTGTGCCGATCCCCGCGGTAAAAAGGGCGACGTTCGGGTCAAGCTTGGTCAGAAGAGGCACCAGAACCAGCGCTCCGAAGGCGACAAACAGCATCTGGGCGCCAAGCAGACTGTCTTTCAGGCGAAAATTGTAATCGGTGGGGGACGGGTTTTGGCGCATGGCTGGCTCCTTTATTTTGTTCCGAAAATCTTGTCTCCCGCGTCGCCGAGACCGGGAAGTATGTAGCCGTCATCGTTGAGCCTCTCGTCGATCGAGGCGACGTAGATGTCAACATCGGGATGCTCCCGCCGGACGCGCTCGATTCCCTCGGGAACGGCCACGATAAAAATGCCGCGGATGCTGGTGCATCCTGCCTCCTTGAGCATCGCGATACAGGCCGACAGGGAACCGCCGGTGGCCAGCATCGGGTCAAGGATCAGCGCCGTCCGGCTCTCCATTTCACTGGTCATTTTTTTGTAATAGGCAACCGGTTTCAGGGTTTCTTCATTGCGATAAAGACCGACCACGCTGACCCGCGCGCTGGGGATCAAATCGAGGACGCCGTCCATCATTCCCAGCCCCGCCCGGAGAATCGGGACGACGGTGATTTTCTTACCCTTGATCTTTTCGACATTCACCGGACCGCTCCATCCGTCTATCGTCTCCCTCTCGGTCTCCAGATCCTTTGTCGCCTCGTAGGTCAACAGACGGGCCACCTCGGAGGCCAGGTCGCGAAAATCCTTGGTGCTGATATCGCGCTGCCGCATTAACCCCACCTTATGCCTCACCAGAGGATGGTTGATTTCGTAAACGGACATTCTTTGACTCCCTGAAATGATGATCGGACAGAACGACGCCATACACTGACGGTTTTCATCTTTTGCTGACCATGACGCGTCTTTGCGCCGCGGAGACATAGGGAGACATAGGATAATACCCCTCTGCGTGTCAAGGAAATTCTCAAGAAACAGGGCCAAGGCAAGAATCTGCGGTATGTTGCGTATGCACACAAACCCGGTTTGGCGTTGGCAGTTGATTGTTGACGCTTCTATATTGCGCATTAGCGAACGAAAATAAGATTTTATGGATCATTTACGGCGGAGACTAAACGGTTTTTCCTTTATTATCATGTTATTATCTCTCGTGATGTTCAGCGCCGGCGCATTCGCGGCCCAGGCCGATTCACTGCTCGAGGGGATCATGCAGCGCGGCCGCATCCTGATTGGAATGACGGGAGATTACAAGCCTTTCACCTGGCAGGACGGGGCAAAGGAAGTGTAAATCTTCGCCCGATATCGTGCATTACGCAAAGGTCATGCATTGGCGGTAGGGCGGCGGGAGCTGAACAGAAAACCGCCGACAACCGCGGTGAACGGGGCGACGGCAACCAGACCAAAACTGCCGACAACGGTTTTCATAATCTCGGCGGCTATGTAATTCAGATTAAGGACGTGAACCACAGGCACTCCCTTCGACAAAAGAACCATCAGCAGCGCCATATAGCCGGAAACATACGCCATAAGCAGGGTTGTCACCATCGTATTGACCATGGAGCGCCCCATCGTAAAGCCGGACTTGATCAGCTCTCCGGTCGGCAAATCGGGGCGCTTTTGCGAAACTTCGTGCATCGATGCGGAGACGTCGATCGACATATCGATCACCGCGCCGGAGGCGCCCACAAAAATCACCGCGATGAAGAGCCGCCCAAGATCGAGGCCCGCGAATCCCGAGTAGAGGAGCGTCTCTGAAAAAGGCTGAATGGCGCCATGCAGACGAAAGGCGGGGAATAACATCAGCGAAACGGATGCCGTCAGCAGCAGCCCGGAAAAAGCCCCGATCCATGCCACAAGGGCGATCCGGCTGATCCCGGCAACCAGAAAGAGCGTCGCCCCGGCAATGACCGACACCACCGCAAGCGAAATCCATACCGGATCCCATCCGCGCAGTATTCCCGGAAGCATCACCTTCCAGATAAGCAGGATCGCAAAACCAAAGGAAATCAAAGCCCTGATTCCTCCCCATCCGGCAAAGGCAACCAGCAAAATCATGAAGAGCAGCAACAGCCATCCCTCGACCCCTATGCGGTAATGGTCGTAAGCAACGGCCTGCTTCAGTTCACCCCCGGCGGAGTTGGCGACAAGAAAGACGCGATCGCCCTTCTTGAACATTTTATCGCTTTCCATCTTGCCGATCAGATCGTTGTTCGCCTCCACCACCCGGCCGGTTTCAGCCCCTTCCGATATCCTCACCTTCAAGCTCTGGCTTCCGGCTTTCAGTATCCCGTATTGCTGGATCAGCGAGTCGTCAACCTCTTCAACGACGCCCCGAAACCGTTCCTCCTGACTTTCGTAGGGGCTTGAATAGATATCCGGCATCAAGAGCAGCGCCGTTGAAAGAAGAAGAATAGCCAGAACGAAAATCGCCTCCGGTTTCCAGGAAACCCTGATTGGCTCCATTATCAATCCTTATTTAAGAAAAATGGAGAAGCGGGGAAAGCCGCCCTTCCCCGCTTCTCCTGCGCCATCGGAAATGTCCGCCCGATCGCCCTATTTTTTAAAATCGGCGATTTTCATCATCTTCGCGTGGATGTCGGTCTGATCGTAATACCCGTTGAACAGGGATGAACCGACGCCGATTGCCGAGGTCTGCACGGGTACGCCCGTGTGGGAATAGGATGTCCAGCCGATGCCCGCCTTGTTGTTGAGAATGGTCGTCAGCTTGACGCTCAGCGGCTCATACCCGCCATAGAGCAGGTAGGTGTAATCGTCGGCGGCGCGCTCTTTTTTGCCAAGCATGCTCTGCTTCAACGCATCCTGCAACACGGCGAGTTCAAGTTTTGTCAAAGCCATGCTGTACTTCAGTGATTTTTCCGCTTCCCGGGCGGCCGTTTTCTCCTCGGCGGAGCTTGTTTTTGCCTTCCCCGCCATGACGATCTTTTCCAGCCTCGCCTCCTCGGCGGGGGGATGCAGATAGAACCCAAACGTCTCATTCACCATCGGCAGGATATCCTCTATTTTCGCCTCTGATGCGTTACGGCCTTTTTTGTATTCTTCGAGTTTTTTTCCGAATTCGATGTAGCTTGCCTTCTGATGCTGGATTTTATCGACAAACGAGGAGTATTGGGTTCCGGCGAAACCGATTGTCATCCCGCCCGTTTCGTGGTCGCCGGTGACGACGATCAACGTTTCGCGGGGATGCCGGGTGTAAAACTTGACCGCTTCCTGAATCGCCTCGTCAAAGGCGAGCGTGTCGTGGATGGACGCCGCGGCATCGTTCGCGTGACAGGCCCAGTCTATTTTTCCTCCCTCTACCATCATCAGAAATCCTTTGGGGTTGTCGAGCAGCTCGATCCCTTTCCTTGTGTACTCGGCGAGGCTTACCTGGTTTTTATCGCGGTACTGGTCGAGGGCGTAATACATGGCGCCGTCCTTGTCAACCGTCTCGTTCATCGCGATGACCTTGCCCGAACCCCGTTTTATCTGGTCGAATCCGGCCCTGCCCATAAGCACCTTGTAGCCGTTCTTGCGGGCGATATCGAGCGCGTTGGGCTTTTCCGGGTTTTTGGCATCGATGGACCTCAACATCTGCCCGCCCGCGAAGTAGTCGAATCCGGAATTGGCCAGGGAAACGCTGATATCGTACATCTGCCCCCGATGCGGAACATGGGCGTAAAACGCGGCCGGAGTCGCGTGGTCGAGAGAAACGGTGGAAAGAATGCCGACCTTCCACCCCTTCTTTTTGGCCGCCTCCGCGATGTTGGGATAGAATATCTTTTGCGTTGCGTCCATGCCGATCACTCCCGATTTCGTCTTGAAACCGGTGGCGATCGCCGTCGCCGTCGAGGCGGAATCAGGAATAACGCTCGTCAGATCGTAGGTGGTGTTCATCCCCTGGGCGGGAAATGTGTTCATGGTCAATTTCACCCGTTCTGGACGATCCTCGCCCCGCAGTCCCGCCATGTACAATTCGGCGGCGTTCCTCTGGGCGACGCCCATCCCGTCGCCGATAAACACGAAGACGTATTTCGCCTTTTGCGGCTGGGACGCAGCCGTGGCGATCCCCCCACCGGTCATCGCGAAAACAGCGGTAAAAATGACGGCAAACAATCTTTTTTTAAACATAATTTCCTCCTTTGAGATTAAATTTCATTGCATCTTTGCCCCTGCAAAACTATGGTTGCACAACAGGTTGACAGCGAACGGGAAATTTCTATTTACAGAGAAACTTTCATATAGAAAATGATGCGTTATGCGACGCTTTCAGGGATAGGGCGGTCCGCCAAAAACGTCATGCAGATGGCTACCTACAAAAAGAATGTTTCAGAATAATGAAGGGATTGTTAAATTTCGAAGATACAGGGGCGTTGTCAGGTTTTACTCCCCGGCTGTTGTCCCTTTTTCAGGTTAAAAAATCCCTCCGAGGGAACCGGCGTATCCGGTCATTTCAACATAACCTT
>DYTH01000119.1 GCA_020726025.1 Syntrophus aciditrophicus
AAAACATGGTAAGGCGAGAAAGAAATAACGGATGGGTTTATGGAAGACGGCAACAGCAGAAATCAGATGTTCAGCACGGCGGAGCGGGCGCTCACGGTGAGCCTCTGGGCCAACATGATCCTGATGATCGTGAAGCTGCTTGCCGGCCATTTCGGCCATTCCGACGCGGTTTTCGCCGACGGGCTGGAAAGCGCGACCGACCTGCTGGCAACGGCGGCCGGCATGGCGGCGCTGAAAATCGGCAGCCGGCCCCTTGACAGCGACCACCCCTACGGCCACGGCAAGGCGGAAAGCATCGCCGCCTTTTTCGTCGCCCTGGTGATTCTGGCAACCGGAGGCGGCATTCTCTACGGGGCGGTCATCACGATCGCCGGGGGAAATTACGGAAAGCCGGAAATAATCGCCGTTCTGGCCGCTGTTGTCACCATTGCCGCGAAGGAAAGCCTCTTTCACTACACACGGCGTGTCTCCCGAAAAACGGAGAGCCCGACGCTCGAAGCCATCGCGGTCGATCACCGCAAAGACGCCATCACCTCGGTTGCCACGCTGATCGGCGTCGGCGGGGCCTGGTTCGGGTTTTATCTGCTCGATCCCATCGCGGCGGGGGTGACGTCATTTTTCATCTTCTATATCGGATGGAAAACCTTCCGGAGCGCCTCGAACGACCTGATGGACGGCAGACCGTCCAGGGAAATCATCGCAGGCATTACACAAACCGCCGCCTCGGTAGAGGGCGTGGACCGCGTTTACGAGATACGGGTGCGGCGCTCGGGGCATAAACTGATCGTGGATATGAAACTGGACATGGACCCGCGGATGACGGTTCTAAAATCCCACGGGATCGGAAATCAGGTAAGAAAACGGATCTTCGAGAAATTCCCCGGCGTGGGCGACATCATGATCCACGTCCACCCGAACGAAGAAGAACATGAGACACAATAGGTCTTTGAGTAAATCCGGCAACGCCCCTTCTTGACATGTTGCGGGATTTGCGTAAAAGGGGACATCAAGGAAGGAGGTTTAAGCCATGGAGTTCAAGAAAATTCTTTACGCGTCGGATCTGTCAAGCAACTGCCTGGAAAGATTCAACAAGGCGCTGGAGTTTGCCGCCAAACTGGGAGCGAAAGTCGTCATTCTCCACGTACTGGAACAACTGTCCGGCAGCTCCGTGACCGCCATGCAGTTGTTTCCCCAGGGCGAAGAGTTCACCAAAAATTATGAGGCGGAGGGAATGAAGTTCGCCAACAAAAAGATCAGCGAATCCGTCCAGACGTTCTGCGACCGGAATGCCGATAAATACCCCGACTGCAAAAACATTGTCTGCGGCGTCGAGGTGGTCGTCGGCTACCCGGCCGAAGAAATACTCAAACAAATCGATGAGCTTAACTGCGACGCGGTCATCATGGGCACCCACAGTAAAGGGGCCATCACGCAGACATTCCTCGGAAGCACCGTTGAGAGGGTGCTTCGGCGAGTCAGAAAACCGGCTTTTGTCTTTCCTGAAGGCTAAAAGGAGGCGGCAAACTGAAGAAACGAGCCATTGTTTTTTTCATCCTGTTATTGGCGGGGGTGGCGCTCTTCGACTATTACGGCCAGAAACAGGGGCATGACGGGGAGCTTTTCTATTCGGGAACCATCGAGGCCACGCAGGCGCACCTCTCGTTCCAGGCGGGCGGGCGCGTCCTGCATGTCGCGGTGCGTGAGGGGGACAGCGTCGCAAAAGACCAGGTTCTTGCCGAACTGGACCCGGTCGAGTTTATCGCGCGGCTCGAACAGGCAAAGGCCGGGCGGGAACGGGCGATGAAGTCGCAAAAGCAGGCGGAGGCAATCCTGAAGGTTTATGAAGCGACCATTCCCGCCGAAATTGCCCGGGCCGAAGCGGCCGTTCGCACGCTGGAGGCCCAGCTCGATGAAGTCCGCGCCGGTGCAAGAAAGCAGGATATCGAACGGGCCAGGCAGGCGATGGAGAGCGTCGGCCTGGTTCTTGCCGATGCAAAAAAGAACCGGGAGCGCTATGAGGCCCTTTTCGCCAAGGGGACGGTTTCCGAGAAGGAAAGGGATGCCGTGCGCCTTCGTGACGAAACAACCCTGAAGGAGTATGAACGAAGCCGGGAGACTTACGATCTCGCCCGTGAGGGAAGCCGCACGGAGACGATCCGCGCCGCCGAATCACGGCTGCAGGAGGGAAAAGCCGCGCTCAATCAGGCAAAAAGCGGTCTGTCGAGAATTACAGCCGCCCAAAGCGATGTGGCAGCCGCGGCGGCCGCCGTGAAGGCCGCCGAGGCCTCGCTCGAGCAGGTGCAAATTCAGCTCGAATACACGAAACTCAAGGCCCCCGGCCCCGGAATCGTCACCAGCAAGAACGTGGAGCCGGGCGAAGTGGTCTCTCCGGGCGAAGAGGTGGCGACGGTTGCCGATCTTGCCGCCGTCACACTGAAGATTTTCGTTGATGAAACCGAAATCGGCCGGGTGAAGCCGGGACAAAAGGCCGATGTCAGCATCGATACGTTTCCCGGAAAAACCTTCTCCGGCAGCGTCGCCTTCATCTCCCCCGAAGGCGAATTCACCCCCAAGATCATCCAGACAAAGAAGGAGCGGGTGAAGCTCGTTTATTTGGTCAAGGTCTCAATTGCCAACCCCGCTCTGGAGATGAAATCAGGGATGCCCGCCGATGCCCGGCTCCGTTGAAAAAAGAGGAACAGCGCCTCTTTTTCCGGCGCTTTTGACCATTGACAACGTCTCGTACCGCTTTGCCGACACGGTAGCGGTGCGGGATGTGTCGATTGCCGTCGAAAGCGGAACGATTTTCGGGCTGGTCGGCTCCGACGGGGCCGGAAAATCGACGCTGCTGCGCATGGCGGCGACGATGCTCAAGCCCGATTCGGGGAGTATCGCCATCGACGGCCTCGACACAACCACAAACCGGGCGCGGATCAAGCGCCTCATCGGCTACATGCCGCAGCGCTTCGGCCTCTGGCAGGATCTGACCGTCGAGGAGAACATCGATTTTTTCATGGATATATTCGGGATTTACGGCGCGGAACGTAAGGCGCGCAAGGCGCTTTATCTCGGATTTTCCAATCTCCTGCCCTTCACCGACCGCCCCGCGGGGAAGCTCTCCGGCGGAATGAAGCAGAAGCTGGGGCTCGCCTGCGTTCTGGTGCACGAACCCCGTCTTCTAATCCTCGATGAACCGACCAACGGCGTCGATCCGATTTCGCGTCAGGAGTTCTGGGACATCCTGGGCAAGATGAGAAAAAAGGGGATGACGATTCTGGTTTCAACGGCCTATCTCGACGAAGGCGAGAGATGCGACCGGATAGGCCTCATGCATCGCGCCTCACTCATGCAGGCGGCGCCGCCGGAGGAAATCCGTTTGGGCTTCCCGAATCTCGAAGAGGCGATCATCGACCGGATCAGGGAGGTTGACGGCGAGCTGGTTCAGAACGCCTTCCGGGTGGAGAAACTCTCCTCATGACCGCACCTCTTTCAAACGGCGAACATGCCGCCGCAAGCCCGGTAAAAGACGCCCGGGCGATTGTCGTCGAAAAGCTCGAAAAGCGCTTCGGCGATTTTACCGCCGTCGCCGGGATCTCTTTTTTTGTCAACACCGGCGAGATATTCGGGTTTCTCGGGGCCAACGGCTCCGGCAAATCGACAACCATCCGGATGCTTTGCGGGCTCCTCGCCCCGACCTCAGGCAAGGCCTCCGTCGCTGGCCACGACATTGTGCGGGAAACGGAAGAGATCAAACACTCCATCGGCTACATGTCCCAGAAATTCTCCCTTTACGAAGATTTGACCCCGTTTGAAAATATCCGTTTCTATCTCGGCATCTACAGTGTTCCGGAGCGGGAGTGGCCCGGGAGAATATCATGGGCGCTCGAAATGACCCAGCTTACCGCCCTGCGCAACCGTTTGACGCGGGAACTGGCGCCGGGCCTCCGGCAACGCCTCGCCCTCGGCTGCTCGCTCATCCACAGGCCGCGGATACTCTTCCTCGACGAGCCGACCTCCGGCGTCGATCCACTCTCCCGGCGCCATTTCTGGGACTTCATCCGCGAGCTTGCCGCCGGGGGAATTACGGTGTTCGTTACGACGCACTACATGGACGAGGCGCGCAACTGCGGCCGCATTGTCCTGATCAACGAGGGGCATATCGTCGCCTCGGGAAGCCCGGACGAGATGATCCGGGAGACGTGCCC
Organism: Syntrophus aciditrophicus; assembly: GCA_020726025.1. Taxonomy (GTDB): domain Bacteria; phylum Desulfobacterota; class Syntrophia; order Syntrophales; family UBA5619; genus DYTH01. The sequence goes on from DYTH01000119.1 coordinate 4,206, forward strand.
GGACAAACCCGGCGCGGACCTCAACGACGTCTTCCTCAAAGTTATGGGGTCAGGTCTCAAAACCTGGCGTTTTTAAAATCCGGCCGTCAGGAGCGGGGAAACCGAATCATGCACGCTGGGCAGTTGCCATTTTAATGCTTATGATGAGAACAAAAAATATTGCAGCGATCGCACGCAAGGAGATTTACCACCTGCTCCGGGATTTCCGCAGCCTCTACCTGGCCTTCGCGATTCCGCTGCTTCTGATCCTGCTTTTCGGCTACGCGCTCAGCCTCGATGTGAACAACATCGAGACGATCGTCGTCGATCGCGAAAAAACCGACCTGAGCCGTGATTTCATCCGAAGCCTCGAGGCAAGCTCTTATTTTCAGATTGTCGAAAACCCTGACAGCATGGATGCCGTGATCGCCGCCCTCGACCGGGGCCGGGCGCGGCTCGCCATCGTCATTCCCACCGGCTGGACAGACGACCTCCGGTCGGACAGGGAGGCGAAAATCCAGGTGATTCTCGACGGCAGCGACCCCAATTTCGCCGACATCACGAACTCCTGTATCAGCGGGTTCATTGCCCGTTACAACGCGAATCTGCTTGCCGATTTTCTCGACAGACACGCAATGCGGCAAATCAACCCGCCCGTCAACCCCGAGGTGCGCGTCTGGTTCAACGAGGAGATGGAGAGCCGCAATTTTATCATCCCCGGCATCATCGCCATCATCGTCATTATCGTCGCGGCGCTCCTGACATCGCTGGTCATCGCCCGCGAGTATGAAAACGGAACCATGGAGACCCTCCGGTCGCTGCCGATCGGGGCGGGTGAATTTCTCGTCGGCAAGGCCGCCCCCTATTTTCTGATTGCGCTGATCGACGTGCTGATCGCCATCCTCATGGGGCAGGTTCTCTTCGGCATCGTCATGAAGGCGAGCTTCTGGCTGATGATCGTCTCCTCTTCGCTCTACATCGCCGTTGCGCTCACCCTCGGGCTTCTGATCTCGACGCTGACAAAATCGCAGATGACCGCCAACCAGACGGCCATTCTGATCACCTACCTCCCCTCGATTCTGCTGTCCAATTTCGTCTTTCCGGTGACAAACATGCCGGTGGCGCTCCAGGCGGTGACAAAAATCGTTCCGGCAACCTATTTCATCAACATTCTTTCCGGCATCTACTTAAAAAATCTTGGGTTTTCCCATATCTGGCCCGATTTGCTGGTGCTTTTCGCGATGGCGACGCTCCTTGCCCTGCTCAATTATCTCTTTTTGCGGAAGGAGGGGTTCTGACCATGGGACTGCTTCGCATCAGGGAAATGGTACGCAAGGAATTCATTCAGCTTTTCCGCGACCGGACGGTGCGCTCCATCATTGTCATGACGCCGCTCATCGAGCTTCTCGTCTTCGGATACGTGGTCAATTACGACATCAGACATATCCGCGTCTCCTTGATCGACGAGGCCCGAACAGCGGAGAGCCGCCGCTTTATCGACTCCCTGACAGCCGGGCGCATCTTTCATGTCGCGAGCCGTCCCGCGAATATAAACGATCTGGAAAAACTGCTCCTTGAGGGAAAAACCGATCTCGGCATCCACATCCCCCCCGATTTCAGCGACGCGATCCGGGGCGGAAAAACGGCAGACATTCAGGTGATCGCGGACGGAAGCATGAGCAACATGGCCGCCGTCCGGATTTCCTATCTGTCGGCAGTCGTTGACAAATTCAACGCCTCGCTCATTCACGAACGCTACAAACGCGCGATATCCGGCGGCCGGATCGACGCCCGGATCCGCACCTGGTACAACCCCAACACCGACAGCCAGAAATTTTTTGTCCCCAGCATCCTCGCCTTCATCATCATGCTGATCTCGATGCTCCTCACCTCGATCGCCATTATCCGGGAAAAGGAGGTCGGGACGATGGAGCAGCTTATCGTCACCCCGATCAAGCCCATTGAGCTGATCATCGGCAAAACCATTCCCTATATCGCCATCTCGCTGGGACAGGCGGTTGTCATCACGCCGCTTGCGATTTACTGGTTCGATATCCCCCTTGCCGGGAGCGTCCTCGATCTGTTTTTCGCGGCCTGCCTCTTTCTTCTGAGCACCCTCGGGATCGGGCTTTTCATCTCGACGGTATCGAAAACGCAGCAGCAGGCGATGATGACGACCTTTTTCTTTCTGATGCCGTTTTTCATGCTCTCCGGCTTCGTTTTCCCGATCTCGAACATGCCGACGGTCGTCCAGTGGCTGACGTACCTGAATCCACTGCGCTACTTCCTGGTGATTATCCGCGGCGTCTTTCTGAAGGGGGTGGGCATCGCCGTTTTGTGGGAGCAGTACGCGGCGCTGGCCGTCCTCGGCGTCGCCGTCTTCGCGGGGGCGCTGAAGCGCTTCCACAAACGCCTGGATTAATTAGAATTTCGCATAACCAAAATTGATGGTCTCGTCAAAAGTCGATTTTGTCCCCTTTTGTCATTCCGTGCTTGA
>DYTH01000120.1:0-1570 GCA_020726025.1 Syntrophus aciditrophicus
CCTCATCTGCCGTCCCGCCATTGACGCCGACAAAGGCGTCCAGACCGCCGCCGCCGATGGTCAGCATGTCGGTAAGTACCTCTGCACCATCGGCAAGCTTCACAGTCTCGCTCGACTTCTCGAAGGCGAGCCCGCCCTCAAGCATGAAGAAGCCAAAGAGATCGATGGTCATATTGCCGGAGGCCCGGATCAGATCTCCCTCAAGGCCATCCATGTCGAGCTTCAACGTCGTCGCAGGGCCCGTCTTTACTTCGAGATTCTGAACGCCAAAATCCACCACCAGGTTGGGATCGGCAGCGGGGATGATGTCCGGTCGGGCAATCGACTTACCAACTTCCTCGACCGCCAGGGAGGCCGACGCCACTTCCAGAGTGGCAACAACTTTGAACAACTCGTGATCAACACCGCCCAGCGTACCGGTCAGCCTTATTTCCCAGACACCGCCGGTGATTCTCGTAACGATAAAATCAGCCCCGGAAAGTGTTGAAAAGGCCGATGACAGCGCTGACTCAACCGCTGCCGCCGAAGCGGTAAAACCGATTGCGGCCGTCGTGTAGGTTGTACCGGCATAATTAAGTTCGAGAGTGAACGTCCCACCGGTTTGGGCCTCGATGCTGACCCTTTGCAGTTCGTTCACGGCGGCAGTTGTAAAGGTTGTGCTCACGAGGCGCTCGAAGCCACGCTGCACGGTAGCGAGCGAACCACTGATCGGGGCAACCGTCGTAGCCACTGTCATGCGGGCGAGATTCTTACCGGCAAGCGTACCGTTGAATACCATGTTCCAGACTCCGGTCGTTGTGCTGGTTACAGTGACCGAGGCGCCGTCGAGTGAAATGAACGCCGTGTTCAGAGCGCTTTCAATGGAAGCCGCAGTCGCGTTAAAGGCGAGCGCGGAGGTGGTGTAGGTCGTACCGTTGTATAAAAGCGAAAGCGTAAAGGTTCCGGTGGCCGCCGACTGGACGCGAACCTGCTGCTCGGCTGAGACATCCGTAACCGTCTGGGTTGTCACCGCACCCTGGCCTTGAACCAACGTATCGACTTCTACCGTCACATTACTGGAGGAGGCAACTACAATCTGCGGAACATTCTGATAAGCCAGTGTGCCGATGAAATAAACAAAGTAGCGCGGTGCGGCGGAGGTTGAACTCTGATCAAACTCAACCCGGACGTTCCCCTTCTTGATCGCCGTCAGACTCTCGAGACCGGCCTGCAGGATCGCCCGGTTGTACGTGGGACTGTTCACCGAAAAATCGAGCAGACCCGTTGAAAGACCGTTGAACAAAAGCTCGTAGCGGGTATTCGTGCTGCGGAAACCGTTGGAGAAGGATATGATCTGCTTTTCACGGACGTATGTGCCGGTGGTTGTTGTCCCGGTAACAACCTGTCCGCCTTTGACAACCGTCGAAACGGACGCTTCGACACCGGGACTAAGAACCGAAAGGGCAAGCTCGCTGAAATCCTCGCCGGCCAGAGCGGCGACAAATGCAATGGTAAATCCGGCGGCCCTTGTGCCAGCCACCGTCACGTTGCCGACACCGACTGACGTGAAACTGGAAAGCGCCGTCTGGAT
>DYTH01000120.1:1670-6672 GCA_020726025.1 Syntrophus aciditrophicus
AAATATAAGGATAAAGCCATCCGCCCGGGCGCCGGTTACTTCGACGTTCCCTGCGCCGACACCAGACAGACTCTCCAAAGCAGAAGTGATCCTGGAAATCATCGTGAGTGATGTATCCGCAGGACCGACGGCAACCTCTGCCGTATCGCCGTCAAGCTCGAAGATGAGGGTGCCGACGGAAATGTCCGTCTCAAGTTTCAGCCGGGTAGCGGTAAGCTCCGGATCCTGGGCGACGGGGCTCCCTTCCGTTCCGATGTTGCGGTTGATCTCGATCGTCAGCGTGTCGGCATCCACCGTCAGACCATCAACACCGACAAAGCCAACCGAACCTGCCTCGCTTTTTAGAGCCATCCATTTGCGGGCGGGGTTTAATTGATCGGTCAAAAGGGCAATCGCAAAATCGGCGTTTGTCAGATCGAAACCCAGTTTGTCGGCACTGTCGCCGTTGAGACCGGCAAAAGCCGTCACCGAATCTGCGCCGATCGTGATCATGTCAACGTCAACGGAACTGCCGTCGGACAGACGCACCGAGGAGTCGCTGCTGACAAAGGCGAAATTGCCGGAGACCCGGAAGAAGTCGGCAAGTTCGATTGTAACCGTACCGGCAACCTGGATAAGCTCGCCTGCATCGCCATCCATGTTCAGTGTAACGGTCGTCGCAGGGGCAACCAGAACATCAAGGGGAGAGGCGGCAAAATCAACAACCGTGCTGTCCGCGGCGGCGAAGTTGAGTTCAAGGCCGAAACTGGTCACAGCAAGGGTGAGTCCCGGAACGCCGACCACGGACGCCCCGCCGACCGAACCATCAACAGCTACCCAGCCGCGTCCCGCTACAGCCTGCTCGTCGGCCAGGACAAGGGCAAAATCCACATCGGTCAGTTGCAGACCGACGGCGTATTTGGTGCCGCCATTGTACCCGGCGAACGCGGAAAGGTCGCTTCCACCCACCGTCAAAAGGTCGACCGCAACAGTACTCGTGTCGTCAAGGGTCAGGGTGTCTGTATCATAGCGGACGGCAAGATTGCCCGAGGCCTGAACGAAACCGCCCACCACCACCGACGCGCCTGCGACCGAAACCTCCTTGAGCGTCGAGGAGGCGACCATGCTCTCAAAGGTGTAACTTACGTTGCCAGCGGAAATGGTTGTCCCGGTATAGGCGGCGCCGGTTTCGTTCATCCGTACCGACACCGTCGTTGCGCTGAGGGAAACGTCCGAGCCGATTTCGGCGAAGAGGCCACCGCGGGCTTCAAGCACCCGGCCGGAAGCGCCGATGACGAGACCAAGCGACGCGTCCTCGACTCCCACCGCAAAAGCACCGGCGCCCAGATAGGCACGGGCGTTTTGAGCCACAACATACATCGTCGTCCCGTCAGCCTGGAAACCGAAGTCGCCGCCTATCTGAATACCACCGCCCAGACTCGCTTCGAGGCCGGTCACAGAAACCGCCTTCAATGTGGTCGAGGCGGGAAGGTTGGCAAAGGTGTAACTCACATCGCCAACGGATACCTTCTGATCAGTATACGAGATACCGGTGTTATTGTAGCGCACCAGCACTTCGCTTGCTGAAACGGAGGCGAAGCCCCCGCCCTGAATCGAGACGGCGCCCGCCGCTTCCAGGGCAACCTTGCCGGAGGCGTCGATGATCAACCCCAGATCGGCGCTGTTGACGCCGACCGAGAAGGAACCCGCGGCAAGAATTGCCGACGCGTCGGTGGCAACCGCCTTGACGACGCTTCCCTCTTTGACGAAACCGTAATTGCCGCTGATGCTGAATATCGAATCGAAGTCGGCGTCAAGTCCGGTCACATAAACGCCCCGGATTGTCGTCGAACCGGGAAGCTCTTCAAACCCGAAATCGATCCCGCCGGCGGAAATCGTCTGACCAATATACGGAATGCCTGTCTCATTGAGAAGCACCTTTACCTTGTCGGCGCTGCACGCAAATCCTGCGCCTTCCAGCACCAGCGAGCCGTCAACCTCGAAGGCCTTCTTGCCGTCCGCCTTGATCACAAGACCAAGCACGCCATTCTCTACGCCTACCTTGAAATCGGAGACGCTCAAAATCGCGGAGGCGGACGACGCGACAATTTTCACGTCGCCGCCCGACTTTTCGATCTCGAAGTTCCCGCCGATCGTGAAGACATCGCCGAACGAGGCGGCAAGCCCCGTCAAGGAAACCCCCATCAGCGAGGTGGAGGCGGGAAGGGCGCCGTACGTGAAATCGAGACCGCCTGCGCTGATCGTCTGGCCGGTGAATACTTCGTTGGTGTCGTTGTACCGAACCTTCACCTCGCTTGCACTGACCGAGGCGAAACTGCCGCCGGTTACCGCAAGCGTTCCCTTCGCCTCGAGGGCTGTTTTGCCGGTCGAACGAATCACCAGACCAAGGCTTGCCGCAGTGACCCCGGCGGAAAAATCGCCGGCGGAGATTTTCGCGAAGGCATCGCTTGCGACGACGAGGACATTCGTTCCGCTTTTTTCAAATCCGAAATTGCCGCCGACGGTGAAGACATCGGAGAAGGTCGCCTGCAACCCGGAAATGGAAACGCTCTTCAGCATCGTCGCGGCGGGAAGGTTGGCAAAGGTGTAATTGACGCCGCCGATCGAAACCGACTGGCCGGTGTAGGCGACGTTGCTGTCGTTGTAGCGGACGAGCACCGAATCGGCAGTGGTGGAGGCGAAACCGCCGCCGGTCAGAATGAACGTCCCGGTGGCCTCGAGGGCGACCTTGCCGGACTCGGTGATGACGAGTCCCATGCCGCCGTTTGTGACGCCGACCTCAAAATCGCCCGACTGGATCTTCGCGGCGACGTTCTGAGCCGAAGCCTTGAGTAGCGTATCGGGGGACAATCCCGTCTTTTCAAAACCGAAATCCCCGGTGAGAGTGGCAAAGCCGTTTATCGCAAACGAGAGGTTCGTGCCCGAGACGCTCTTGATTCCGATCGAAAGCTCAGGGACAGAAACATTGACGGAGCCCACCGTCACCGTCCGGGCAGCAAAAAGCGAACCGGTCGTATTTTCCCTGACGCTGACGGTCCCGGTCGCGCTGGCGAAATTCCCTCCGGAGAGTGCAAACGATCCGGTTGCAAAAGTCACCCTCGTTCCGTCGTCGTTAAGAAGAAGGGCGAAGTCGCCGTCAAAGACGCCCGCGGTAAAGGAACCGTTCTGAAGGATGGCGCTGACATTCTCGCCCGCCACCTTGATCTGGCCACCGGAACGGGCCACCCCGATCGAGCCGGAGATGGAGACGAACCCGGCCAGCTCGAACTTCACCGAAACGCTGGCGGTGAATCCGGCGAAGTAACCGCCGAAAGCCTTGCCGAGCGCGTTGCTCTCCTCGACGGTGGCATCCTGGATTGTCGCCCCGGAGGTGGAGACCTTTTTCACCTGAAGCTGGATGCGGTCGGAGAGTTGGACCAGATCGAAGTAGAGGCTGTTGTCTCCGAAGCCGAACAACCCCGTCGCGTCGTCAAACGCTCCGGAAATGGATCCGAAGGTGAAGATGTCGAATGTCTGACCGGCGGAAGGGGTAAAACCGTCGAGCAGAGAAATCTGCAGGTCGCCGTCCAACTGGAGCAGGCTGGTCACCTGAATCTGATCGAAGCCGTCAGCGGCTCCGGCTGCGCCCGTCCCGGCAATTTCGATAACGGTCAGCGAGTCGTCCGTATAGGAGAGGTTGGCAAACGAATCAATGCCGGGGGAGTTGCCCGGACTCAACACGCCCTCGATGACGACATCGCCCATAATCCGACCGGCGCCATTGAGCGTACTTCCCGCACCGATGACCAGAGGCTCATCGAGAACCAGCGGCGAGTCGGGAGACAGGGTTACGGTGCGTGGCCCGGCGGCGGGTTCATCCGTCACGAAATTTTCCGACACATATATATAAAGGATAGCGGAAATTTTCAGCGGTGAAATCGAGGCGAGCTCGTCGGCGGTAAGTCTGCCTCCCGCGGCGTAAAGTTTATCGAGATTGACGTCAAAATTGACGCTGAGATTGCCGGTTTCAAAAACCGTTTGCAGAGGATAGAGGGATGCGGCCTCCCCTGTCGGGGAGATATAGCCGCTGATTGCAACATCGGCGGAAAGCGATAGCAGCTCCGCGAAGAACTCGTCGGAACCGTTACTCCTATCCAGACCGAAGGTAAAGCTTATCTCAAAAGATGAAACATATTCAGAATTTTCGTACTCTCCGGATTCAATTCCCGCTTGATCGGCGCCAAGGCGCAAAACACCCGTTTGCGTGGAAACCAGTTCTACGCTGACTGAAAAACCCTGATTGTCGAAGTTGAAGTCTAAGTTTAGTCCGTCTGTTACGCCCGCCGCGCCGCCTGTGCCGGAGAAATCTTCCAGCAGTTGCATCATGCCGACCAGGGTCGGCGGGTCGGTGGCATCCCCAAAATAGTCGTAAATCTGTTTGAAGAGTCTGGTGTCAAGCACCTCATGGAAGGCCAGCAATCGACCCGGCGTGACGCCGTCGGTCATATTGATGGTCGCTCCGAAAACATCAAAATCCTCCAACGCCGCCATGAAATCGGAAAATACTTCAAGACCCTCTTCAAGGAGCGTCTGCTGATCATCCGTGATGATCCCGGAGAAGGCGGCATCTGCGTCAAGGGGCGATTCCCCGTCAGATCCGTCAACGGCGGAAGTCTCCGGATCATCATCAAAGATCAGCTCATCCATTCCGCCGAAAAGGTCGTCCCCGGCGGAACCGGCATCCTGAAACGGCTGCCTAAAAGCGGTATCGGAGTCCTTTATTTCGGCGGGGAAGACGATTTCTTCGAGTTGGGGAGAAGCCAGGGTCGAATCGAACGGGCGCAGGATACCAGGCGCGGCAGCATACGCCATGCCGACGATCGTCTCGCCGGACAAAAGCACCCTCGGTTCAAGGGTCTCCATCTCAAACTGATTGGGAGGCTGCACTGTCTTCACTGTATTTTACGCCATCAAGTTTGATGCTCTCGTCAAAAGTCCAAAAACCGTCATTCCGGCGAAAGCC
>DYTH01000019.1 GCA_020726025.1 Syntrophus aciditrophicus
AAGCACGGAATGACAAAAGGGGACAAAATCGACTTTTGACGAGTTCATCAAGCTTCGCTTTCGATGGGCTGGTTCGTCGGAAAGGCCAGAACGACCCAGCCGACGTGCTGGAGATGACGCAAAAAATGCTGACAAAACTCGAGACGCTCGACACGACCTCCTGGACGGACGATGATCGGGAACGCCTTCGCGTGGCCCTCGTGGCTCTCGATGAGAAAATCACAGGCCTTTTGAACCCGAATCCCGGCCTGGGGTGAGGAAAAGTGTTTTGCGGTTTTTGTGCCTCACGCGCGGGGGATGAACACAATGGCCAAAGCGGAAAAAAAGACATTCAACGTCTTGCAATGCCTCTATGCAGCTCTCGGTTTGCGGTTCCGGGAGGGAGGTTATCCGAAGGACAAAACTTTTTGAGTGTCGGTGATTCGTAAACGATATCGTTTATTTACAGATGACTGTGCACAGTCGCCCCTTTGAAAAACAGCCGCCAGGGGCGAGCAATCCCCCCTCCCGCAGCTTTGATAATGTGTATTATGTCCCCATATTAATCTGTTCATCGATGGCAGCGCTTCCGTTTCTCGCGGGGCGGCATCATACCGTCCCGCGAGAAATGCTTTATTGAAGAATCAAGGGGTTTCGCTACATACCTGATCGGTCTGCGCCGACTCCCTGCCCGATGCATCGACGGCGGAAATCGAGTAACAGTACCAGGTGGCAGCCACAACGGCTGCGTCGTTGTACTGTACATCCGTCGATGCGATGGATGCCAGAAGGGCGCCGTTTTTGTAGATGTTGTAGGTCGCTCCGCGCCCCGCCGTCCAACGCAGCACCATTTGGGGTACAGCATCCCCTGTAGCCGTCAGGTTATCGGGCGCGCTGAGCTTCGTTGTCGCGCACGCCTGAGCAGACGCGGCCGATTCGCCGCCGACCGCATCAAGGGAGGAAACCTTGTAGCAGTACTGCGTATAGGATTCAAGTTGATCGCTGACAACGCTCCGCGTCGCGGAATCGACCAGTTTGACGTCACCCTTGTAAATCCTGTAACTCGACGCGCCGGCATCGTTCCAGGTCAGTTGGATCCGCGTGTCGTCAAGAGCCGTCGCTGTGACTCCTGCGGGCGCGACGGGTACGCCTGCAACGCACACCTTGTCCCCCTGCGGCGCCAGCGGCTCCTCTACTCCACCACCCGCCGGATTGACCTTGATCTCATAACAGTACCCCTGTTTCGAAACAACCGGCGGCGTGTTCGCATCGGTATCCTCGAAGGACGTCTTTCCGTAGGCGTTCTGGATCTTCACCGCCGGAGTCACACCGTCGTTGGGGTCCCGATAGATGTTGTAACTCAATGCATACCCGGATGGATCCCAGTTCAGACTGATCTTCGTATCCGACAGGCGCATCACCGTCAGCGCCGCGTAACAGGTTGAGTTCGTCCCGAATGGCGAGGGGTTCCCCGGAGGATCCTTGTTGATGTCGCTGTAGTCGACCGCATCCCCCGTAAGGTCTAACGTCTGGACGGCGCTTGCCGTGCTGCCGTAAAGACTGGCGCGCACCTCCAGCCGGACATTGACCCAGTAGGCGTAATCCCGCGCGTAAACGATGCTGACCGTGCTGTGCCCGGAGCTGTCCGTCGGGGCCGCCGTCACGGAGACGACATTGCCGGGATCAAGACGGCTGTTGGCATTCTGGTCTTCCCCGAGATCGAGAACACCGTTGTAGTCGTATAGCAGATTCTGGGTGATCCCGTCCTCGTTCGCGCAGGCCCATTGCGTCGGATTCGTCGCGTTGGCAAGGGCGATTGTGTTGACCTTCGCCCATGACCCGGCGCTACTACTCCAGTAGCCCTTCCAGTAAAACATCGGCGTAATCGACGCGGTGACGACGGCGCCCTCTACGGGTCTTCCCGCTGCATCCGTGACGATGGCCACATAATTTTTCTGGTATTTGTTTGGATCAACCTTGACGATCTCCGGACCGGTGGCAAGCGCGATGAACAGGGCCTGCCCACCCACGGTCAGTGTCGTCGTTTTCAACACGGACGGCGTATCCTGCACTTTGGCCTCTATCTGGACATTGTTCAGCCCACCAGTAACCCCACCGGCAATGTAATTGACGGTGGCAGTACCGTACAGATCGGTAACCGCCGACGCCTTGGAAAGAGAGCCGGAACTGGCATCCTGAAAAATCCGGAAATCCACGGTTTTCCCCTTGACCAGGTTGTCGTTGGCATCCCGGACAATGGCCTTGATCAGGCTCTGCTCCCCGGTTTGTCCGACGGCATTGGTGTTGAGTATCGCCGGGAAGGCGGAAAGATCCATCTTGGCCGCAGTAGTCGTCACAAAGGTAATGGCAACCTGCGCCGAATCCTGGGGATCGCCTGTAGTGTATGCGGTAAGAACAGCAGGTCCTGAATTGACGGAGGAAATCGTGACCGTCGCCTGGCCCGCCGCATCGGTCACGGCGCTCGATTGGGTGAGCGTCCCCCGCGTCGCAGTGAAATAAACCGTCTTGTCGCCGACAGCGGCGCCGCCTTCCTTGTAGTCTACGGTAAAGAGCTGGTCCGTGTTAATGGGAACCTCGGCGTTCGAAACAGGGACGTTCACCGTCATTTTGGCGTTGTTGATCGTCAGCGTGGATAGCGCGGACACGCCGATGGAGCTTGCCGTGATGGTATCACCTACCGTATCCGTGGCGTTTTTGACGGTGACCTTCACCTGGCCGCTGTTATCGGTCGTGTAGGGGCCGGCGGGTGTGAACGCGCTTTTCCCCGTCTGCGACGCAAGCGTCACCGACTTGTCTGGAATCGCTTCTCCCGCCGAATTCTTCAGCGTTACCGTAAGTTCCTTGCCGTCTGCATCGTTGAACAGAATCGAGAACGACGGGGGATCGATGCTGATAGTGGTTCCCGTTACCGACACGCTGTTCGTATCGGTTTTGCTTCCCGCCTGGACGCTCAGCGCAATCGCGCGGGCGCTCGGGTCGCCGCCTGTGTTGAGTTTGGCCGTCGCCGTCCCGTTGGCGTCGGTCGAGAGGGACAGCTCGGACAGGATCCCCGAGGATGCCGTAAACGTCACCGCCTGCCCCGCCATGGCGCGGTTGTGGACGTCTTTCACGAGAGCCGTCAGCGTCACGGGGGACGCGCCGTCGGAATTGAGCTGGGGGCTGCTGACGAGAAGATCGACGGAATCGGGAACGGGCGGCGCCTCCGTGGTGCCGCAGACGGCGGCGCTCTTCGCCGATTCGCCGCCCGAAATATCCGTGGACGAAACAGCGTAGCAATACATGGTGTTGGGCGCAAGGCCGCCATCGACGATCGACGTTGTCGCGACGGAGCCGATGGCGGCAAAAAGCACACCGTCTTTGTACACCTTGTAGCCTTTGGCCGAGGCGCCGGGGGCCTGCCCCCATAAGAGCGTGATCTGCGTCGAGGAATCGACCGTGGCCGTTACCCCCGACGGAACGGTCAATCCGGTATCCGCCGCAACGGCGCTCGCCTCACCCGACGATGCGCTCCCCGTGGCTCCGACCGACGTCACCTTATACGTGTACTTCGTATTCGCCGTCGCCGTCGTGTCTGTCCAGGTCGTCGTCAAACTTGCGCCTGTCTGTACGCCATCACGGTAAACGATGTACTGCTCCGCCCCCGCCGCAGCGCTCCAGCTCAGGATAACCTTTGTCGTGGTCTCGACAAACGCAGCCACATTGGCCGGATCCGCTGGCGGAGGACCATACGTTGTCGCGCACAACTGGACGCTGATCATCGATTCGTTGCCAAAGGCGTCGAGGGACGAAACGCTGTAGCAGTAGGATGTACTTGGCGTCAGCTCCGTGTCGGGCAACGGGGGCGCCGCCACATCGGCCCGTTTTTTTGCGTCCCTGTAAACCCGATATCCCGCCACCCCGGCCACGGCCGTCCATGTCACATCGATGCGGGAGCTGGATGCAGCCGTCACCATCAGCCCGGCGGGAACCGGGGGGGCGACCATGTTCGTTGTCGCGCACAGTTGACCTGAACGGACAGACTCGTTTCCGACCGCATCAACCGAGGAAACGGCGTAGCAGTACTGCGTATCGGAATTCAATCCCGTATCGGACATCGATGTGGAGGCAACCGTTTTCAGTAGAGCGCCATCCCTGTATATTTTGTAGCTGACGGCGCCTGCGGCAGCCGTCCAGGACAGGTTGATCTGCGCCTGCGAAACAGCCGTCGCCGTAAGTCCGGAGGGTGTCGGCGGGGCCACGATATTGGTGGTGGCGCAAAGCTGAGCCGTCTGCGAAGATTCCTTGCCGGAGGCATCGTAGGTCTGCACGGCATAGCAGTACGCGGTATCCGCCGTCAGGCCCGTATCGGAGGCGGTGGTGGAGGTTACCGATTTGAGATACGCCCCGCCCTTATAGATTTTGTACCCTGCCGCCCCGGTGACGGCGGACCAGGCAAGATCGATCTGGCTTCCCGATACGGCGGCCACGGAGAAGTTCGATGGTTTGTCCGGGTTGGCGACGATGACGCCGCTGTTTGCTGAATTTTCGAGGGCGAGGGGTATCGTGGATTTGATCTCCCCTCCGGATTGATTGGCGGCGGAAGCCTGGAAGGTTCTGATCTTGGCCGCGAGGGTGGCTTTTGCGTCGGCTGCGGTCAGATCGGTTGTCCCTGCTCCGCCCGCATTCGTCACCTTCAACTGCACGCCGTTCTGCTTCCCGTCAAAAACACCGTCCTCGGCGTCTTTCCCCATGGCCGAAACCAGAGAAAACGGATCCATCCCCCCATCTTTGGCCCGCTGGGAAATGCCTCCGAGTACCAGGGCATAATCTATCCGGGTCTGGGCAATCCCGTCAGCGGATTTGACAACCGTTGGATCGATCGGCGTATCCTTGATGATATCCACGATGCCGAAATAGTCGCTGATCTTCTTGTTGACAGCATCGATCGTTGCCGCGACATCGCCCTTGTTGGACTGGATGTCCTGACGCGCGCGCAGTGCAGCCATGTGCGTAAGCGGCGTCACATTGACGGTGACGGCGCCGGTCGCGTCGGGCATCAGGGCCGTTAGAGGAGACGTTACAGAGACGGTATTGCCGGTTGCCCAGTCCTTATAGGTTCCTCCGGTACATTCGATCATCACCGGCCCCGTGTAAGCCAGCGTCAACGAATAATTGCCGTTGGCATCGGTAATCGTCGCGGCGCCGATCTGATCGCCTCTTCCCCCGAGAGAGTCGATCTTGTAGGCGCGCACGGTTGCCCCAGCAATGAACCCGTCCACAGCAACCCCCGTCACCGTGGATTGCGGGCCGGGCGTGGGCGTCGGAGCGGGCGTGGGCGTCGGAGCGGGATCTGTCAACCCTCCGCTGCCGCAACCGATCACGGATAAAGCCAGTACCAGAACCATCACCCTTTTCAGCATGGGGAATATTGCTCGCATCGCCGTCTCCTTTGACCCGAATATCGTATTCAAACGTATTTCATGCCCGTCACTGCAGCATGGCGCAGACATCGGGACTCTGGACGGACTCATTGCCCGCCTCATCGAGAGCCGATACCCGATAACAAAACTTCACTTTCGGAGTCAGCGTCTTGTCCGACGCCGCCAACTGATCCGTTTTCCCAAACGGCTGCCCGTTTCGGTACACCTTGTATTCTTTTATCTTCCCTGAATCGTCGATCGAAGGTTTCCAGGAAACCCTGACTTCTGAGGAGGAAACAGCCGTGATCGAAACTCCAATCGGCACCGTGGGGGCTTTCGTATCGGCGGGTTTTTTCTTCGCACATCCGAAAAGGCCCACGATCAACCATACCACGACAACAAGCAAAACCAGATGGGCGCCGCAACGTCTCATATTAATCTTCCTTTTCACGGGGAAACGGGGCTTTTGCGCGCCCCATGGACGTCTCCCCTGTCTCTATGCAACAGATCATCATTCCCAATGGATATCTTGGCTGATTATGCCTTCTTGAAGCGCAATATCCGGTTATTTCTCCACCACCTTGAACTCCCGCGCCAGGCGCTGGGCCTCATTTATCTGGGCCGGGGTGAGCCAGACGGATATCCGGTCGCGCGCAACCCTTGCCTTGGTTATCCCCTGGGCCGCGGCAAGGTTGAACCACATCAAGGCCTGCACCTCGTCCTGCTTGACCCCAATGCCGTCTTCATACAGGGAACCGAGGGTAAACTGCGCCGGGGCATTGCCCCCTTGCGCCGCTTTCAGATACCATACGGCTGCATCGGTGAAGTTTTGCGAAACCCCTTCGCCCTTTTCGTACATGCAGGCGACATTCGCCTGGGCCAGAGGATTGCCGAGTTGCCCTGCCTTCTTGAACCACTCCAGCGCCTCCCGATAATTCTGGGCAGCGCCCTGGCCGTTGTAGTGCATCAGCCCTATCTTCAACTGGGCTTCCGCGTTGCCCTTTTCAGCAAGAGGCTTCAGTGCCGCGTAAAGCCTGGTAAATGCGTCTTCCGGTTTGAATTCCCGCGCCATTTTCTGCGCCGCAACGATTTGCGAAGGCGTCATTTTGACGGCAAGATTGTCCCTGAGCTGCAGGGCTTCCCTGTCGCCGCCCGCTGCGGCAAAAATGAACCACATCAGGGCTTGGGGATAATCTTTGGCAACGACTTCCTGCACCCCTTCGGCATAGATGGTTCCCAGCGTTACCAGTGCGTACGGGTAAAATTGCTCCGCTGCCTTGCGAAACCACCGGATTGCCTCGGGATAATCCTGGCGAACGCCAAATCCCTGATAATAGAGAGAACCCAGATTGAACTGTGCGGCGGCATCACCCCGATCTGCGAGCGGCTTCAGCTCCCGCACAGCCGCGACGACATCCTCGGGTTCATAATTCTTCACACCCTTCTGGTACTGAGAGCCGGCGCATCCCCACATACCGCCAGCCACAGAGGCAAGAATGATCATTGAAATGAATTTGGTCAGATGTTTCATCATTTTGGTCTCCTTCTAAAATCCACCCTGGATGCCTGAGGCGACCGCCGGGTTCAGGATATTGGGGGTAATGAAAATCAGCACCTCTTCCATCGCCTCGCTTGTCGTTTCGCCCTTGAAGAGCCATCCAAAAACAGGAATCTCCTTGAGCCAGGGAATCCCGTTTACATTATCCAGATTTCTTTTTTTGGTCAAACCGGAAATAACGATGGTTTCGTTATTTTGAACGATAAGCGTCGTTTCCGTCTGCTTCTTGATGATATAGGGATTGCCATCCACTGCGCGGGTAGGGTCAACCTCGTCTTTCTGCACCAGAATTTTCATCTTCAGATTTTGCCCGTCGATGACATGGGGCGTTATTTCCAGACGCAGCACCGCGTTCTCGAATTTGACCGACTTGGTCGTTGTCCCGCCGCTGTTATCCGTCGTAACATACGGAACTTTTTCTCCATTTTCGGTAAATGCCTTCTGGTTGTCCATCGTGGTAATCGATGGGCTGGAGAGGATTTTCAGCTTGCCGTCTTTCTGCAGGGCGTTCAACTGTATTTCGAGAATATTTTCTCCAATCGTGCCAAACATCAACCCCAATGCCCCGGAAGCCGTTCCCGTCATGGTTGTCGCGGGAAAATTGACCCCAAAGCCCTGCCCCGAGATTCCCGTCGAGCCGGAGGCGGGCGCATAACCGCCGGAAAAGGCAGATCCGGGGGGAACCGCAGATCCGACCGCACCTCCCGGCGTGATATAGAGTCCCTGGCTTCCTATTTTACGTCCCCACATGCCCCCCCACTGGATGCCAAGATCGCGGGCGACAGTTTTGCTTGTCTCCACGATATTGGCCTTTATCAGAATCTGCGGGGTTGGTCTGTCAATTTTTTCGATCAAAGGCAAAAGCTTCGCCATGTCCTCGCGGGTTGCCTGGATAATCAGGGAGTTACTGTGCTCATCCACCTTCACCGACCCTTTTGTCTTGTCGGCTTTGTCTCTGGGAAGCAGATCCATCAGGTTTTTGGTGAGTTTGGCGGCATCGGTGTAATCGATGTTGACCAGCCGGGTGACAAGAGGCTTCGTCTCTATTTTATCGCTGGGAACCACTGTGACAACATTCCCCTCAACCGTCTTACCAAGCCCTTTGATCGCAAGAACTGTGTCAAGAGCCTGATCCCACGTAACATTTTTCAGGTTGATCGTGATTGTTCCCTTGACATCGTCACCGGAAACGATATTGACATTGCCCTGCTCGGCCAGAATCCGAAAGACTGCTTTAATATCAGCTCCCTGGACGTCAAGGGCAATTTTCGGAGCAGAAGCGGCCGCCGACGCCGCGGCAGGTTGTTCGCCCGCCAGAGCGGAAGCGAGGCTCCCGGCAGGCGCCCGCTTGCGTGCGGAAAGCGCGGATACATTAAAATCCACAACAACATTGTTGCCATCCTTCTGGATGCTGAAAGGCGCCTTCTGAAGCATTTTGATTGTCGCAATGGTCCACAGGCTGCCGCTGTCCGATTTCTGCACCGGAGTCACGCAAATCACGTTATCCAGAGCAGCCTCTCCGAGTGAGCGCCTGAATCCTTGCGGAACGAATATATTCTCCATCCTCACGAAAACGGCATGTCCAGCCCCGTGGCCGTCAGCGGCATCTGTCTGCTCAACGATGACCTCGGAAGGGCGGGAGAGGGAAAATTTTATCCGCTCTTTGCCGGGAAGTTTTTCAAAGGAGACATTCTCCAGATAGCCGACATCCGCCATTCTGGGAGAATCCGCCTTTGCTGCATTGTCGGCGCTCCACGCCTGCAACGGCATCAGCACGACCGCCATGAGAAAAATAGCCTTGCCCCATCTTTTTGCCCGTTTCATGTTTTCTCCCCCGAGCTATGCTCTTGTTTCACTGATCGTTGTGCAGCAGTATTTCAATTGTAAGGTACTGCTGTTTTTTGTTTTGGGTGTTTTCATCCTGAACAATTTCCTTAACAATCACCCGATCGGCAAGAATGGTCTCCACCCTCCCGCCATTTTGACCAATATATGTCCCTGGAAAAATGGGGTAATGTCGGTTAGCCGCTTTATCCTCAACCACTGCGATACGTTCTTTGAAGTCGCCGACAATTCCAACCAGAACAAACCTGGATATCGCGTCTTTTTGAAGAGGGGACAGCGTCCCTGCGACCGTTTTTGTCTGTCTTCGCTTCTGTTCTTCATTTCGTTTCGTGATGACGGCAATATCGGTCTCCATGAATGGCTTGAAAGGATCCGCCTTTCCTTTGGAACTGTACCGATAAGCAGGAGCCGACGACGCAGGAACAGCAACCGTGTTCTTGTTTTCAATCCGGCCGGAAGGTTTTGCGTTGGCGGCTGGGGCGGCATGGACCGTGGCGAAAAACCAGATCGCCGCATAAATCATCATAGTGAAGTATGAGGTTTTCATCTGTTGCCTTTATCGATAAACTTGTACGTTTTCAGCGTGCAAGACGTTGTCGTCCGCATCTGCCGGTTTTTGTCCGGCTTGGCGTCGGCAATGATTATGTCCTCCACTGTGACAATACGTGGAAGCTGGGCCACTTTGGAAAAAAATGCGAGCGTGTTGTGATAGCTTCCCAATATCTTGACCTTGATTGGAATGTCTTCGTAAAATTTCGGCGGCTCTTCAGGCTTTGCCGGTACGCCTTTCCCCGCCGGTTTGGCCTGCACCGGTTTCACCGGAGCGGCAACCGGCACGGCAGGTTCAAATAGAAGAAATTGAACGTCGGCGCCCCGGCCAGCATCGACAACCGATGCTAACAACCCCGCTATTTCACGCTGATTGGGGAGTTTCATCAGAGCTGTTGTGAAATCTGCATTCAACTGGGCCACTTCTTTTTTATATCGACCGATTTGCTGGGCCGCCTTTTCTTTGACCGCGATCTGGGACTGCATTTCTGTCAGCTTGACCCGCGTCTCAATCTGGCGCGTGATGATGTCTTGTAGAAAATACATGTCGTACAGATAGCCCAGCAACAGGCAGAATACCAACACGATCAGCGCCTTTTTGACAGGAGAAAGTTTCTTCAGATCGTCTAAATTAAAGTCCACCGTCATTCCCCCTTGCCGTTTAAACCGCAGACGATGATAAACTGCTGAAGTTTCACGCCGACCACCTCTTTTTCCCGCGTGACCAGAAGATCCACGGAGGAGAAAAACGGCGCTTTTTCAAGACTCTTCATAAATTGGGCAACCACGCCGCTGTCCTTCGCCATACCCTCAATCGTGATTTCCCCCCCCGTTTGCGCCAACTTCTCCAGCCAGAGTGCTTTTGACGGAACAAGCATGTTCAAACCGTCTAAAAGACGCGCAGGAAAAGAACGGTTTACTTCCAGAGAGTGAATGACCTCAAGTTTCTGTTCGAGTTGTTTTTTATCTTTTTTGATTTTTTCTACATCCCCCACCAGCTTGTTCAGAATCACGAGGCGGGCATCCGCCGTTGCCAACGTGCCTTCGAGTTTGCGCAGGTTAAAACTCAAATACACATGAACGGAAACGACAATTACAAGAAAAAGAACCAGCGCGCCTGCAATAATGGTTATCTGCCGCTTTAAATTATCCTTCTTTTCCTTGGCTCGATAGGGAATAAGATTTATTTTTATCATTTGTCGCCTGTTTTCCGCAATGCAAGGCCAATGCCGACGACGGCAAGGGGGCCTGTGGTTTCAGCAGGAAGCGCTGCAAGCATTTTATTGTCGATCTGAATTTTCTTGAACGGGTTCATAATCTCAACATCCACACCCAGGCGACTCTCCAAATCCCTTGATATACCCGGGATCAAGGCCCCTCCGCCGGAGAGGACAACTTTGGTTATGCTCTCCTGGCCGGAGGTGGAACGGAAATAGTCGATTGACCTCGCGATTTCAGAACAAATACCGTCGGCATATCCGATCAGCCCCTGCAGGAACAGCTCCCTTGAAGGCGAATCCTCTCCCCATCCCTCAATCCTGGCCTTCTCCGCCTCCTCCAGGGAGACGCCAAGACTCGCGGCTACATTCTCCGTTACGGAGTTTCCGCCAAGGGAAAAATCGCGGGTAAAAAGGGATATCCCTCCCTGAATCACATTCAGATTGGTCACGGCGGCGCCTATGTTGGCGAGGATGACGACATTTCCCTCTTCAATTTCGTAATTTTCTTCATACACGGTCTGAACGGCAAAAGAATCGACATCCATGATAACCGGAGTCAATCCGGCCGCCTTAACGGCATCGACGTAGCCCTCGACAATCTCTTTTTTGACGGCAACGATAAGAACTTCCATCTGATTTGGATTGTAGGGGTTATCGCCCATGATCTGGAAGTCGTAATCGACAAGCGACATGTCATCAAAGGGGAGATATTTACCAGCTTCGTCGTGGATCAGGATATTGAGCTCCTCCTCATCCATCTGCACGAAGCTTGCCTTCCTGATAATGACGGAATTTCCGGAGATTGAGATGGCTATCTGTTTTCTTTTACAGCCGGACTTTTTGAAAAGATCCCTGATGACAGCGGTCAATGCCCCGGCGTCCGCAACGGTTCCATCGACAATCACCCCTTTGGCAAGAGGCATCTTTGCAAACCGGCTTAAAACAATCCCCTTTGAACTTTCGTTCAGCTCGACAAGCTTAACGCAACTGGTCCCGATATCCAGACCGGCAAGAAGGCTTTCTCCTGAAAACAAACTCTTTATATCCAGCATGATCCCACCGTTTTTGATAAATCTTACTGCCCTTTGCGGTACACGAGATCGCCCCTGCGGACCATCCCCAGCTCGTTTCTCGCAGTCTTCTCGATAAAAGACATATCTCCCCGCAGAAGGATAATATTCTTTTTCAAGGCGATATTTTCAACGGTCACCTGGTGATTGGTCTTTTTTATTGTCATAAGCTGTTCTTTTTTATGGAAATTATCGAGAAGCCCCCTGTCGCCGAACGTGATGGGAAGCCCGATAAAGAAAGCGGAAAGCACAAGATATCTGCCGATTTTCATTTTTTAGTCCCGGTTATGCATACATAAGAATAATCGCAACGAAACTTGAGCATGGGATACAAAAAAAAACACAAAAGTGCAAGTAAATTAATAAGGAAGGTGATTTATTTCACAGTAGTCTGTTTTTTTTATTCTGAAACAGACGGCAGAAGTTGCTGCGGCTCGCCCAAAAGAAAATCACCGCGCTCAATCCATTCCTTTAAAATTGCAGCAATTTCAAGTGCTTTTAAATAACTGGACAGGGGGGCTGCGGGAATTTCTTTGCCGTTCAGAACCACGGTTCCACTCCGGAGTTCCTTGTAGTTTGTCTCACCCAGGCTCTTGCTGACGCCCTTTGGATAATCCATTCCGTAATCGTAGATCTGCGCGAAGATATCCTCGTCCTTCACCGCGGTGTAACGGGCCATCTCCTCATTCAGAATGGGGATGGGAATGCCGATGCCCACGTAGAGCGAAACCCCGTATCCAAGAATGCTGGCCCCGACAAGCCACTCCGGACTCATCTCCTTGAGATTGCCGATGGTCGCTATCGCTCCGGCGCCCTCCTTTGGCACGCCGTTTTTCCCGCGCGGAACGTTGGGATTGTGCTGCGTCCCCGGCCAGGCGACAAAACCCTGGGCGCCGCCAAGGAAAATCCTCGTCCCGATCCCGATCGTCCTGTAGCAGGGGTCATTGAACAGGGGGCTGAGCTGCCCGGCCGTGGCATAGGCAACATTGGCCATTCTGGGCCGGAGCATTCCCATATAGGTGTATATGATCCGGTCCGAGGCATTGACGGCGCAGTTATAGTTCTGGTAAGCATTGCGGGGATTGAAAAGGGTAGCGTCCCGGAAATCCTGAAGCGTGATCGTCCGCTCGTATTTTCGCGCCGGATAGCAATCGGTGCCGTACCCTTCCGCCCGCAGTCGAATCACGTTTCCCGCCACGAGGTCCTGAATGACATGCCCGCCGCCGTAGTTGAATTCGCCGGGATAGACGCTGTTGAGCGGGTCTCCCTCGACAACCTCGCCGGCGCCGATGTAGCAATCGACCGCGGCAATGCCGCCGTAGGCGGGAACGTCGTTTAGCCACACCTTTGAGGCGCGGATTTTCGGCGAGGTATGACCGAAATTCAGAAAAGCGCCGGATGAGCACATCGGGCTGAAGGTTCCGGTGGTGACAACATCAACCCTGCGGGCTGCCTCGACATCGCCGTGTCTCTCCACGACGTCGATCATCTCTTCGGCGGTCACCACCACCGCCTTGCCCTGACGAATTTTGTCGTTTATTTCCTGATACGTTTTGATGACTTTATATTTTTTCATAAACCCTCAAGCCCATTCCTTTATCCTGCTTTCCGGGTGGAAACGCTCGTATGACCAAAACCGCCATCCCCCCGCAGGGAAGGCGGGGCTTCATCTATTTCCATCCATACGACGCGGCTGACGCGGTGAACCACCATCTGCGCGACACGGTCTCCACGACGGACAAGAAACGGTTCCTGCCCGTGGTTCATCAGGATCAGCTTGATTTCACCCCGGTAATCCGCGTCGATTGTCCCGGGGGCGTTGAGCAGGGTGATGCCGTTTTTGAGGGCAAGACCGCTGCGGGGGCGAATCTCCGCCTCAAAACCTTCGGGAAGGACGATGCAGAAACCCGTGGGAATAAGCGCCCGTTCGCCGGGCAGAATAGCGACCTCTTTCACAACTGCGGCTGCCAGGTCCATCCCTGCCGCCCCCGGCGTCATGTACGCCGGAACTGCGAGATCATCGCCTCCGGAAAGCCTTCTGATGGAAACCCTGACTTCTTCAACCATTGTTCAGCGCGTCGTCGGAAACAGGCCCCAGGGCCGCAACGGTAAGGCGGTCGGCCTGAAATATCCGACCGGCCAAGTGAAGTATTTCCTCGCTCTGCACCGCGTCGATATTGGCCACGACCTCGTCGGGCGGTATGCGGCGCCCGAAATAGATTTCCCCCTTGGCAAGCCCGCTCATCCGGTTATCGGTGCTCTCCATTCCCAGGAGATAGTTTCCCTTCAGCAGCTCTTTTGCCGATCGCAGTTCCGTTTCGCTGATCCGCTCGGCGGCGCAGCGGGCCAATTCTGCCTTGATAACTGCAAGCGTCTCTTTGACATGCTCCGGTTCCGTGGCCACATAAACGCCCAGAATGCCTGCATCGCGATAAGAGGTGATATAGGAGCCGACGTCATAAGCAAGCCCCCTTTTTTCTCTGATTTCCTGAAAGAGCCGGGAACTCATGCTTCCCCCCAGCACGGCATTCAACAGAAAGGCCGCGTGACGTCCTTTGTCTATCGCCGTGGGCGCCTCCACCCCCACGATCAGATGCACCTGTTCGATGTCTTTGTAGAGGAACGATTTCCCTGTGTTTGACCGGGGGGCTTCGATGGCGTCAGCCGCGTTTTGGCCGGGCATCGCCCGGAATTTTTTTTCTATCAGCGCGACAATGGCATCGTGCCTGAGGTTGCCCGCCGCGGCGATGACCAGATTTTTTCCCCGGTAGCGGTCATGGAAAAAACCAAGCAGGCCCTCCCGGTGAAATGACGTCACCCTTTCCTTCGACCCGAGGATGTGCATTCCCAGCGGGTGTTCCTTCCAGAAGAGCCCCTCAAAAAAATCGTAGATGTAGTCACCCGGCTCATCCTCGGACATCTTGATCTCCTGCAGAACGACCGCCTGCTCCTTTTTGATGTCGTTCTTGTCAAAACGGGAGGCTGTAAAGATGTCGGAAAGAAGATCGATTGCAGTATCCAGGCGATAGTCGGGGATTTTAATATAGAAGGATGTTGACTCTTTTCCGGTGGCGGCATTCATCACGCCGCCCACGGAATCAATGGCGGAGGCGATTTCGAAAGCCGACCGCCTCTTGGTGCCCTTGAAAAGCATGTGCTCGATGAAGTGGGCGGTCCCGTTATTGGAGAGGCTCTCATAACGGGAACCGCTTTCAACCCAGACACCGATGGAGACAGACCGCACATGGCCTATCTCCTCGGTAACAATCCTGATGCCGTTGTCCAGGAGGGTCTTTTTGACCATGCTATTCGAGTGCGTCCTTTCGGCTGAGGCGAATTTTCCCCTGTTTGTCAACTTCGAGCACCTTTACCTTCACCTCGTCGCCTTCCTGCAGAACGTCGGTTACCTTGTTCACCCGGTCCTTAGAGATTTGCGAGATGTGCAGAAGCCCTTCCGTTCCGGGAATGATCTCGACAAAGGCGCCGAAATCGACGATCTTTTTGACCGTTCCCGTATAGACCTTGCCGACTTCCGCTTCCTCGGTAAGCCATTTCACCATAGCGACCGCGCGATTCGACGCATCCGCGTCGGAAGAGGCAATGGTTACCGTTCCGTCGTCTTCGATGTTGATCTCAACGCCGGTCTCCGCCACAATCTGGCGGACGTTCTTGCCGCCCGATCCGATCACGTCGCGCACCTTTTCCGGACGCACCTTGACGGTGGTAATCCGCGGCGCATACTTCGACATTTCCGGTTTTGGCGCGGCCAGCGTTTCGCGGAGCTTTTCAATAATGAAGAGCCGTCCCTCGCGGGCCTGACTGAGCGCCTTGCGGAGGATGTCCTGCGTGAGATTGTCGATCTTGATGTCCATCTGCATCGAGGTGATCCCATCCCCGGTTCCGCAGACCTTGAAGTCCATGTCCCCGGCGTGATCCTCGTCGCCGAGAATGTCGGTCAGGACGACCACCTTGTCATCTTCCTCGAGAAGCCCCATCGCCACGCCCGCGACGATTTTCTTAATCGGAACGCCGGCATCCATCAGAGCCAGGCAGCCGCCGCAGACGGTCGCCATCGAAGAGGAGCCGTTGGACGACATGATGTCGGAGACGACCCGGATCGTATAGGGGAAGGCATCTTTCGCGGGCAGAACGGGGAGAAGCGCCCGTCTGGCCAGCACGCCGTGGCCTATCTCGCGCCTGCCCGGGCTCCGGAGCGGCTTCGCCTCGGCAACCGAGTAGGGGGGGAAATTGTAGTGGAGCAAAAAGGAGCGAATCTCCTCGCCGGCGATGTAGTCCATCCGCTGCTCGTCATGGGCCGTGCCCAGCGTGACGGTCACCAGCGCCTGCGTCTCGCCCCGGTTGAATATGGCGGACCCGTGGGCGCGGGGAAGCATCCCGACCTCGGAGGTGATCGGACGGACCTCCGTGCTGCTGCGGCCGTCAATTCTCCTGTTTTCCTTGATGATCATCTCGCGGAGGATGCGTCGTTCGAGCGATTCGATAATCTCCTGAATCTTCCCCTTGCAGGAGGGGTCTTCCGCGGTCAGCTCCTTGACGACGCTTTTGCGGACTTCACTCAACCTGGAGTAGCGTTCCAGCTTTCGCGCGATGGAGTAACCCTCCGTCAATCCCGGCAGGGCAAGCTCCGTCACCTTCGCCACAAGGGCTTCGTCCAAAACAGGCTCGGCAATGACCCGCTTCGTCTTGCCCGCCTCGGCGCGCATGGCGTCCTGAAGATCGATCACCGGACGCATCGCCTCAAGACCGAAGGCAATCGCATCCACGACGACGTCCTCGGCCACCTCGTTGAGCGCCCCTTCGAGCATCACGAGATTGACGTCGTAATCCCTGCCCTCCGTTCCCGGAACGATCTTCCGGCCGACCAGAAAGAGGCTCATATCGCTTTTTTCCTGCCTGGCGAGCGGCGGATTGGCGACAAAGGCGCCGTCAACGCGGCAGACGCGCACGCCGGCGATCGGTCCCTTGAAGGGGATGTCCGACAGCTCAAGCGCTGCCGACGCCGCAAGCATCGCCGTCACGTCGGAGTCGTTTTCCTCATCGACGGACAGCACCGACGCCACAAGCTGGGTTTCAAAAAAATAATTTTTGGGGAAGAGCGGCCTGATTGAACGATCGATAATCCTCGATGTAAGGATCTCCTTTTCGTTCGGACGTCCCTCACGCTTGAAAAAACCGCCGGGGATCTTCCCTGCCGCGTAGGTCATCTCCTGATAATCGACCGTAAGCGGAAGAAAATCGCCGCCCTCTTTGGCCGTCTTGAGTGAAACGGCCGTGACCATAACCACCGTCTCCCCATAGGTTGCCAAAACCGCTCCATCCGCCTGACCGGCAAGATAGTCCGTTTTCAGAAAGATGGGTCTTCCTGAAAACTCCGCACTGAATACTTTACTCATGTTCACCTCGTAAGTTAAATGTTTGCGTGCGGGACGACAAACCAGAACAGCAAGTAAAAGGCAAAAGCAAAAAGCCAGCCGCGGGGAATTTTAACATAGAGCCTGGTCATTCCTTCCCCGATACGCCACTTTTTACTGTTTACTTTTTACTTCCTGCCCATGCAGATGTCCCGCACAAACCCTTTTCTACTTCCTGAGACCAAGACGCCCGATGATCGTCCGGTAACGCTCGACATCCTTCTCCTTCATATAATCGAGAAGCCTGCGTCTCTGACCCACCAGTTTCAACAATCCGCGTCGGGAATGATGATCCTTCTTGTGCGTCTTGAAATGCTCCGTCAGATACTCTATCCGGGCGCTGAGCAGGGCAACCTGCACCTCCGGAGAGCCTGTGTCGCTATCGTGCAACTTGTAGTTTTCGATAATTCCTTTTCTTTTTTCTACATCTAACACTTCTTTCGTCCTCCCTTAATTGATATACCTTGCGTCAACATCGTCATCCGTCATTAAATACCCGCAGGATCCTTAATGCCTGCCTGTTTGTGCCTGCCGACACGATCTCTTCCGATGAACCGAGCGCCAGGGCAACTGCCACAAGATGGCAGTCAACGGTCGCGAGTTTTACCACATCTCCCTCTGCAAGAAAAGGAATATGATAACGGCGCATAATTTCCGTCTCCGGCTGCCAGCCGTTCTTCAGCCTCTGTGCAAGCGGTCCGTCCACCTCGATCTGCGGGATCCCGGGCAGCAGCTCCATAAGCGGCATCAACCTTTTTTTTGCTTCATCCCATCCATTTCGGGACAGTTCGTCCAGGGTCACGGCCGTTTCAATGCCAAACATGCCGCTTCGTGTGCGGCGCAGAGCCGACATGCACCCGCCGCATCCGAGGGCTTCCCCGGCCTCCGCGCACAATGAGCGAATGTAGGTCCCCTTTGAGCATGCCACGGTAAAAACAACTTCCGGGAGTGAAATCTCCTCTATGCGGACAGAGTAAATCTCCACCTCCCGTTCCGGCCGCGCGACGTCCACGCCCCTGCGCGTCCAGTCATACAAGGCGCGTCCCTTCACCTTGACGGCTGAATACTTCGGCGCGATCTGCGTCCGCCTGCCGACAAGGCTTCTGAAAACCGCCTCGATCTGCTTTCTGTCTGCAAGCGGCTCCTCCCGGGAAAGAACCTCTCCTTCCGTATCGAGGGTATCCGTCCGAACACCCAAAAGCAGAGTCGCACGGTACTCCTTGTCGTCATTCGCAAGAAACTGCACCAGTTTGGCGGCTTCGTTCATGCAGACGGGAAGAACGCCCGTAGCTATCGGATCGAGCGTTCCGGTATGGCCGACTTTGCGGATTCCCGATATCTTTCTCACGCGATGGACAACATCATGAGAGGTCATCCCCGCAGGTTTATCTATGACGAGAACACCGTTCATGCCTCGAATATGTATTTCCGTATCGCCTCGCCCACGCGCACGCGAACGTCATCGATCTCACCGGTAATGCGGCAGCCGGCCGCATTGACATGGCCTCCACCGCCAAAGTGGCGGGCTACGCGCTCCACGTTGGTCTTCCCCTTGGAACGGAGACTGAGCTTGAAACGGCCATCGTCCAGCTCGGAATAGAGTACGGAAACCTCCACTCCCCGGATGGAACGGGGAAAATCGACAAAGCCCTCGGAATACTCGGGCCGTGCCCCGGTTTCGGCAAGGGCCTTTTGCGTGACGAAGAGCGACCCGACCCGCCCTTCCTGTTCAATGGCCAGTGTCGGCAGAACAACCCCGAGAAGCCGGATTCTTCCCGGATTGTCGGACTCGTAAATGTGTTCGGAAATCCACTGCGGCTCTGCCCCGCCCTCCACCAGTTGCGCCGCGGCCAGAAGCGTGCCGCTGCGGGTGTTGCTGTATCGAAATCCACCGGTATCGGTAAGAATCGCCGAGTAAAGGCATGTGGATATCTCCCGCGAAAGCGGAACTCCCATGTACCGCATCAACCGGAAGATCAGCTCTCCGGTTGAACTGGCGCCGGGATCAAGGAGACGGACATCGCAGAAACCGCCGTTGGAAACATGGTGATCGATGTTGATAAAAGAAGAAATTTTACGGATATTTTCTGCATCTTTACCGACGCGCTCCAGTTCCCCGCAGTCCAGAATAACGGCAACATCAAAATTTTCAGGCGGGGGAAGCTCTCGCGTAATCGCGTCGCTGCCGGGAAGAAAAAGAAAATTTTCCGGGGTAATGTCCTGATTATAGACTACAGCTTCCTTCCCCATCCCCCGCAAAAGATGGTAAAACGCCAGAGTGGAGCCAACGGCGTCCCCATCCGGACGTTCATGGGCGGCAATTAAAAAAGACCTGTTTTTTTTGATAAGCTCACTTATCTGCTGCAGCATTTTTCCCCCGCCCCTACTGTTTCTGTTCAGGCAGACCGGCAGGGCCTTCTTCGGAACTGTCGGCTTCTTTTTCGTGGATCTCCGCAATCAGCATTTCAATCTTCTCTCCATAGGCAAAGGACGGGTCATAGGAAAAAAACAGCTCGGGGGCATAACGAAGCTGGAGTCTGCGCCCCAGTTCCTTTCGCAGAAAGCCGGATGCCTTTTTGAGACCCTCCTTGACTGCATCGCTGCAATCATTTTTCCCGAACTCGACAAAAAATACCCTGGCCGAACGCAAATCATCGGAGACCTTCACCCCGGTAATCGTCAAAGCGCCGATACGGGGGTCGCGCACCTGCTTGAGCAGGAGGTCGGATATCTCAATTTTTATCAGATCGGCCACCCGATCTGCCCTTTTAAAACCGCCCATCTCTTACATTGCCTATAATTTGCGTTCGATCTGTTCCTTGACATAGGTTTCGACGATGTCCCGATCCTTTATGTCGTTAAAGCCATCGACGCCTATCCCGCATTCAAAACCGGCCAGCACTTCTTTGGCATCGTCCTTGAAGCGCCGCAACGAGGAGATTTTCCCCTCGTAAACGACCACCCCATCCCGGATCAGCCGCAGGCTGGCCGATCGGACAATCTTTCCGTCGAGCACAAAACTTCCGGCGATGGCTCCGATTTTGGGAACCTTGAACACCTCCCGGACTTCGGCGCGCCCCTGGACAACCTCTTTATAGATTGGCTCCAGCAGGCCTTCCATCGCCGCCCGGACATCGGCGATTACATTATAAATAATATCGTAAAGCTTGACATCGATTCCCTCATGCCCGGCAAGCTCGGCCACCCGTGTGTCCGGGCGCACATTGAATCCGATGATAACCGCGTCGGACGCAGAGGCAAGCATGACGTCATTTTCCGTGATTGTTCCCGTCGAGCTGTGGATGATTTTGACCTTGATGTCGCTGGTGCTCAACTTATTGAGGGCATCATTCAGTGCTTCGACGGAACCCTGAACATCCGCCTTGACAATGACCTTGAGTTCCTTGGCGCCTTCCTTGATCCGCTGATAAAGCTGTTCCAGGGTGATCTTCGAGGAAGCAGAAAGGTCCCGTTCCCGCTCCTTGCGGATCCAGTACTGACCGATATTTCTCGCTTTCTTCTCATCCTCGACGCAGATGAACTCGGTGCCCACCTGCGGAACACGGGAGAAGCCGACAACCTCCACCGGCGCCGAAGGGCCGGCCTCGCTCATCCTCTTGCCCTGATCGCTGACCAGGGCGCGCACCCGGCCAAACTCCGTTTTGGAAACAAAGGCATCCCCTTCATGCAGGGTGCCTTCCTGAATCAGAACAGTCGCCAGAGGGCCCCGTCCCCGATCCAGCCTGGCCTCGATGATGACGCCGCGGGCGGCGCGATCCGGATCGGCCTTCAGCTCCATGATGTCTGTCTGCAGGATAATCATTTCGAGGAGTTCTTCAATGCCGGTCTTCTTCTTCGCCGACACCTCGCAGAAGATGGTCTCCCCTCCCCACTCCTCGGACAGCAGGTTGTATTCCGTCAGCGTCTGGCGTATCTTGCCCGGGTCTGCACCGGGTTTGTCTATTTTATTGATCGCAACGATAATCGGCACATTGGCGACCCGGGCGTGGTTGATCGCCTCCACGGTCTGATCCATGATGCCGTCGTCCGCGGCAACCACCAGGACAACGATGTCGGTCACCTGGGCGCCCCTGGCCCGCATCGCGGTAAACGCCTCATGGCCCGGAGTATCGAGAAAGACGATGTCCCGGTTGTTGATATGGACCCTGTACGCGCCAATGGCCTGGGTTATTCCACCCGCCTCGCCATCGATGACGTTGGTCTGCCTGATCGCGTCCAGAAGCGAGGTCTTGCCATGATCGACGTGCCCCATGATGGTGACAACAGGCGCCCGCAGTTTGAGCTTCTCCGGGGCATCCGCTTCCCGGATGAGGATCTCTTCATGTTCACCCTGCGACGCTTCCACCTGGTAGCCGAAATCAGCGGCAATCAGCGCCGCCGTATCAACATCAACCGACTGGTTGATTGTCAGCATCAGCCCGAGACCAATCAGCTTGTTTATTACCTCTGACGCCTTGGCGCCCATCCTTTTTGCCAGTTCACCGACGCTGATCGCCTCATCCACCTGAATCCTTCTCTTGATGGCCTTCGGCGTTGTAATCAGCGTCTTCTTCATTTTGACCGGCGCCGATTTCTTCTCTTCGCGCCATTTCGGCTGCCGCAACTCCGTCCCATCCGAATCTATCGGCACACCCTTTTTATCGGGCAGCTTTTTCTGAAAGGTCTTTTTACGCGGCAGTTCTTCGCTCATAAGAACTTCAACCGGCGCCTTTCCAGCTTTCTTTTTCAGCCGGTCAACTGCTTCCGGCGGCTTTCCGGCTGGTTTGCCCGCACGTGCAGAAGACGCGGGCAACTCGGTCTTTCGAAAAGGTTCCCTGGCAGGCGGGGAAGAGGGCCTTGCCGGGACAGTACCGGGTCGCGGTTTCTGCTCAAAAGGCTTCTTCGGCGTCTCTTCATGCCTGCTTTCTTTCTGCGGTTTGACGGGCGGGGCCCCTTCCTGCTGTACCGGTTTCTTGTCGCGTTCTTTTGTTTCTGGAATCGGCGGCACGGAAACGGCAGGCGTTTCCTGCATTTTCGTCGCATGGTCAGCTCCGACATTTCCGGAGGAGGGTTTTTCGGCGCCGGCCGACGGCGGCGGAGCGACGATGACGGGCGGTCTGTGGATCACGCCTCGCAAGGGCTCATGTCTGTATATGGACGTTCTGACCAAAACGGGCTTCACTTCCCCCCCCTCGGGACCAGCCTTCTCAAGGGGTTCAACCGGCTCAACCGGCGCCGGAGCATCCACGGACATCTCTTTTGCAACAGGTGGAATCTCTTCGGTTTTCTTGACGGTTTTTTCTTCGGCCGGGGCTTCATCAACCGCAGAGGGAATCGCTCTTCTGCGGATAACGGTGGACTTGATCCTTTTTTCCACAACCTCCCGGGACTCCCGGGCCAGAAGCTCCGTCTGAATCTTCTCGATCTCGACATCCTCAAGGGTGCTCGAATGCAATTTACCCGTAATGCCCATCTTTTCCAGTCGAGAGATCAGGTCTTTGTTTTCAAGTCCCAAATCCTTCGCCAGCTCATAAACCCTTTTTTTAGCCATACTCAACACTCTCCTATTGCACTTCACAAACAGAAGCGACTGCGGTCACAACGTCTCATTTTACGGCTATTTCTTGATCAATAACCATTTCAGCCTCTTTTATCCATGCCTCGGCATCGTCCCGGTCGATTCCGGCCAGGGCGGAAAGCTGTTCCGCATCCGCGGCGGCGAGCATTGCCACACTCTTCAGACCAGCCGCAAAAAGTTTTTCCGCGTCTGCTTCTTCCAGACCATTGATTTTCATCAATCTTTTGTAACCCTCTTCATCCTTGGCGGCCGTTGCCGATTCGCTTTTCACATCGATCTTCCAGCCGGTCAATTTTACGGCCAGACGAACATTCTGACCGCTTTTCCCGATAGCCAGCGAAAGCTGGTCGTCGGGAACAATGACCTCCATGGCCCGATTTTCTTCATCGACAAACACCCGGTTGACCTTGGCCGGGGCAAGGGCATTGCACACATACTTGGCCTGGTCTTCTGAATAGGGGACTATGTCGATCTTTTCCCCGCGAAGTTCCTGAACGACGCTCTGAACCCTCGCGCCCCTCATTCCCACGCAGGCGCCTACCGGATCGATATCCTTGTCTCTCGTTCTTACGGCCATTTTGGAGCGTTTGCCCGGTTCCCGCGAGACGTTGACGATTTCAATCAGCCCTTCCGCTATTTCAGGAACCTCCAGTTCGAAAAGGGCCTTCAAAAAACCGGGGTGTGTGCGGGAAAGAATGATCTGCGGACCCTTTGTGATCTTTTTGACCTCGCAGATAAAGCTTCTTATTCTGTCGCCCCGTTTGTAGGATTCTTTAAATATCTGCTCGTTGACGGGCAATACTCCTTCCGCGCTGCCGAGGTTGACGATGATGTTGCCTCCCTCGATTCTCTGCACGAAACCGTTGCTGATGTTGCCCTTTTTGGTGTGGTACTCTTCGTATATGTTGTCCCGCTCCGCGTCTTTCACACGTTGAATGATGATCTGCCGGGCAGATTGAACGGCAATACGGCCGAAGGTGCTGGCGTCAATCTTGCTGCCCAGCACGTCGCCGAACTGCGCCTCGTCGTCAAGCGTTGACACCGCCTCCTCCAGGGCAATCTGATTTTCGGGATCAACAACCTTCTCCACAACGGTCTTGAACTGGAATACCTCTATCTCGCCTGAATCGTCGTTGTAGTGGGCCTCCAACTCCACATCGGAGCCCAGTTTTTTGCGGGCCGCCATCAGCATGGCATCTTCGAGTGCACTGATGATGACATCCTTGTCGATCCCGCGATCCTTCCCCATCTGTTCGATCAGACGTTTTAATTCCGCAAACATTCAAAAAACCTCCACTATTATTCGTTTAACCCCGGTTTTTTCCGCCGGGTTAAAGGGTATATTCCAGATTTGCCCTGGCAATCTTTTCCCTCGGGATGCGGAACGTCTCGCCATTCGCCACGAGCACAACAACCTTGCCTTCAGCGCCATCCTCATAAGCCGTAAGCTCTCCCCGGAAATCACGACGTCCCTCCAGCTTTTCCAGAAGCCTTACGTGGATGCGTGATCCGCAATACCGGATGAAGTCCTTATCCCGATGAAGCGGACGATCGAGGCCGGGGGAAGAAATCTCCAGCGTGTACTGACCAGGCGGGACATCGTGGACATCGAGCACATCGCCCAGCTTGTCGCTTACCGAAGCACAGTCATCGACGGTAACCCCGCCTTCCTTGTCAATATAAACGCGGACAAGCCAGAGGCTCTTCATCTTCAGACACTCGACCAGAACCACCTCCAGACCGTCGGCTGTGATCAGCATCTCCGCGAGTTCCCTTATTTTTTCCTCATACGTTTCCATCATTGCAATCTGTCTTTTCTATCTCTGTCGGCTGGTTTAAATCCTGCCCTTTTTTTCTAAAAAAAAAGTGGGCTCAAGCCCACTCATCTAAACTCACCGATGGTTTTGCCCGCTAATAACACGTGAATATCGCTTTTGCAAGAAGAAAATTCACAGCCGTCCGGGAACAAGAAGTCGCGCTTTCACTGGGCAGCCTCGAACGGCCCATTCTCCGCAGATCCGGTACGTGTTCTCCGTTTTCGCTTTTTACGTCGTTTTGACCGGACAGGTGAAGCGGCTGTTGCGTTTGCAGCCTCCGGCAGGGGCGCGTCAGGGTTGTTTATGAACGCCTTCCACCATTCACGGGATTTCCGGTTTTCCTCCGTTGTTTTTGTCGTAAATATCAGATAGGTCATGGCATCTGAAAATTCCGGGCGGGCGGCAAGCGCAGCGGGACGACGGGGGGGTATTCTGTGCAGCGACGGCTGCAGCGAAAATATCCGGCGCATCTGGCCGCCAATCCGGCCGGGTACGGTAACGGTCTTTGCCAGCTCTTCCAAAAACGCGAGACATATCTCATCGAGCGCCTGCAGATAGGGAATTCCCTCACGGTGACGGGCGACGGCTTCAGCCTCCAGAGGCGGGCCGAAGAGCATAGCCAAAAGCAGGGGCGGCGAGGGGGGAAGCCCTTTTAGCCGGAGCCGGTCGATATTTTCCATGTTTTCCCTCAACGCCGCGGACAGATCGCCATCCGCGGCAAGCCAGCGGCCAAGCGGGGGGAAAAGCGCCGCAAGCAGCCCGGTTTTCTCCAGGCCATCGAAAACGGCGCGGGCGGAACCGAGCAGAAAAAGCTTCAGCGCCTCCTCGTAGAGTCTTGCCGGCGCCGCGCGGACTATAGTGGGGGCAAGCCGCAAGAGAGCCTCCCAGGCCTCCGTTTCTATTTCAAAATCGTGCGAGGCGGCAAACCGGACGGCGCGGATCATCCGCACGGGGTCCTCGGTAAAACGTACCTCGGGATCGCCGATCGGGCGAATTATTCTCTGGTTGAGATCCATCATCCCGTTCGTGTAATCGATCACCGAAAAATCGGCGATGTTCCAGGCGAGGGCGTTGATGGTAAAGTCACGGCGGAGGGCGTCCTCCTTTGGGGTTCCGAAAACGTTGTCGCGCAGCACCATGCCGGTTGCATCCTTCAGATGGAGCGGCGGCTTCCCGTCCCCATCCTCTTCTTCTCCCTCTTCCTCTCCGGCTGGGGCGGAGGCGCGGAAGGTCGATACCTCCAGAATCTCATCCTGAAAGTGCAGGTGCACCAGCCGGAAGCGGCGGCCGATGATGCGGGCGTTGCGGAAAAGACGCTTGATCTGGCCGGGCGCCGCATCGGTTACTATATCGAAATCCTTCGGGGTTCTTCCCAGAAGCAGGTCGCGGACGCACCCTCCCACCAAATAGGCGACAAAACCTCCTTCATGCAGGCGATACAGGGTATTGAGCGCGTTGGGGCTGATCTGCCTGCGTGATATGCCGTGTTCCTCTCGGGAAATGATCCGTGGTTGCATGGCGGGGACAATAGCACAACCATCGCCAAAGAAACAAACATAAAATCCCGTTCCACACCCGCTCTTTGCAATCGTCTAAAAATAAGGTATGCTCCCGTCGAACCGGTTTCGGAGTTTCCCCGCTTCGTCAAAAAACGCCACAGGAGGTAATTGCAAAACTCCCCACTCTTGTCATTCCCGCAACGATTCTGAACGGGAAAACGAAGTTTGATGAACTCGTCAAAAGTCCAAAAACCGTCATTCCGGCGAAAGCCGGAATCCATAAGTGACTAAATTCACTGGATTCCGTGTCAAGCACGGAATGACAAAAAGGGAGAAAATCGACTTTTGACGAGAGCATCAAGTTTGATGAACTCGTCAAAAGTACATTTTCCCCTCCCCTTGCGGGAGGGGATT
>DYTH01000121.1 GCA_020726025.1 Syntrophus aciditrophicus
AGAAAAAGGGGTTGCGAAGTTTTTTCGCAACCCCTTGATTTCTATGGTGGGCCAGGACAGAATTGAACTGTCGACACACGGATTTTCAGTCCGTTGCTCTACCGACTGAGCTACCGGCCCTCCTTAAAGTCAATCCTTAAATAGACGTTGTCCTCTATAGAATCTCACTTTGTTTGTCAAGCCCTTTTTCGCCGCCGGTTTCTGGATCGAAGCCGGATTCGGTTGTCGGGGGATAGACGTCAGCCGACTGGTTGACAGGCGGGGGATTGGGCGTCGTTATTTCCGGGGGATGGGGCGCTGATGAAGGCGGGAGTGCGTTTTCGGCGCTGTCTGTCATGGCCGGGGATAAACTGTTGTCTGGTGACGACTCGCCGGCTGGTATGCCGCGTATTTTGGCAACAGGCACGACGAGGGTCATGGCGATCTTGTCGTGCCAGCCCTGTTTTCTGCGGTCGATAGCTATCCAGAAAAAGCCGAGGAAGAAAAAAAGTCCGGAAATCAAGTATCCTGTCCAGCGCAGAAATGCTGTTCCGCGCGTAATTGGCTCTCCTGAGGCGGCGATGACGCGGAGACGAAGCAGCATTTTTCCCGGCGTCTGGCCGTTCACCCCGTGAAACCAAGTGAAATAGCCCATATCTATGATGAGAGATAAAAAAACGCAGAGGGTCGTCAGGGCGCCAATTTTACCTGTGATCTCTTCGGTGGAAGAGTGAAGAAGGGTCATGATGTCGCCGCCGAGTCCGGCGATGAGAAGCACTATCAGGGAAACATTCAATGAAAGCGCGTAAATAATGGTTTTGTCGATCATAAAGGCGAGCAGTCGCCTCCAGAAACCACCGTAATGCCGATTTTCCATGCGTACCTTTCCTTGTCTGAAATACAGGTAAAAAATGGGCCGTATCGCTAATTAATTTCATACTGTACGACGGCGAGGGCGGCAAGAGAGGCCGTTTCCACCCGCAGTACGCGCCGTCCGAGGCTTACGGACAAAAAGCCATGGCGCCGGGCCTGTTCTATCTCATCAACGCTGAAGCCGCCTTCCGGTCCGATTGCCAGGGTAATCGTTTTCAACCCCGTCTTCAGCGTATCGGGGAAGGGCGAGGCTATCGGGTAATCCGACGAAAGTTGCCCTCTGAAGACGTCGCGCAGAGAGAGGGACGTCTCTTCTTCCCAGGGAATGAGTTTCAGCCCTTCTTCCGGGAGAAAGGAAAGCATGTCCTGAAAGGAGAGAATGTCCGTAATGTCGGGAATATCCGCCCTCCCGGACTGGCGGCAGGCCTCGACGGCGATCTTTCGCCACCTTTCGAGTTTATGAGAACTGCTCTTGTCTCCGGAGGTTTTCCAGCGCGGTATGGAACGGGCCGACAGAAAAGGAATGATCCGGTTTGCTCCAAGTTCCGTCGCGTGACGGATGATGCCGTCCATCTTTTCAGCTTTCGGGATTGCCTGACAAAGCGTTACCGGGAGATCGGCGAGAGGGATATCGCGTTTTTCGACGATTTCGAGTTCGGCGCCGTCTTCGACAAAACGCCTGATGACCGTTTTGTACTCGGAACCGACGCCGTTGAAAACGGTGACGAAATCACCTTCCTTCATCCGCAAAACGCAGCCGAGATAACGGGATTGATCCTCCGTAGTCCGGCAGGTATCCCCTTTCTGAACAGCGACAGGAAGATAGAGGCGGGGGGTGGTCATGCGAGCGGCTGTCCTTTTCTCATGACAAAACAGATCCACTCTTTTTCCGCGAGGAACTGGTGAACAGGGAAGGAAGACGCGGGAAAATGGGTTTCGATGTCGTTTTTATCCTGATCGAGGATGCCCGAAATCACGAGATAGCCATTCGGATTGAGAAGGCGGTGAAAGTGGCTGCGCAGTTTGATCAGCGCCCTGGATGTGATGTTGGCGACAATCAAATCGTAAGTTTCCTTGATCGTGGCGATTTCCCCGAGGGTTACCGCTACATGTTCCTGGACGTTGTTGATCGATACGTTCTCGATGGCGATTTCCACCGCCTTTTTGTCTGTATCGACGCACAGGACATGTGCATCGTTCAGTTTTGCGGCGGCGATGCCGAGGATGCCGGTCCCCGTTCCCACGTCAAGCACCTCCCATTTCTCGATGGATCGGTCGTGCAGGAGGATATTTTCGAGAGCCTCCAGGCACATCCGCGTGGACGGGTGCTGGCCCGTTCCGAAGGCCATTCCCGGGTCTATATCAATGATGACGTCGCCGCCGGTCGGGGCGTATCTTTCCCACGTCGGCTTGATGACGATGCTGCGAGTCACTTTAATCGGCTTGAAGTATTTTTTCCACGCCTCCCCCCAGTCCGGGTCATGAATAATCTCGGTTTTCAGGGTTGGTCTTTCCAGTTCAGGGAATATTTCGGCCAGGCTCTCCAGATAGGTGCGCAACGATTCAAGGCGCTGTTCGAGTCTGACGTCGTTCGGGAAAAAGACCTTTAATATTTCGGGAGAATCTTCTTCAGGAAACCCATTTTCCAAAGGGGCGGCGCCATACTCCTGAAATGCCCCCTGGGCGCCTGTTTCGAAGACAAAGTTGTTCAGGGCATCGATCATTTCCACGGGAGAGTAAATTTCTATTTTCAGCCAGTCCGATTTGGTTGCGGCCGCAGGTGCTCCTTTTTTCGGCATTCTTATCAATCCCCTTTCAAGAAATTTTAAGACGGGCGCCTTCACTTTCCCTATAGCTTTTTCACGGCGATATTTCAAGCATGTTGAATTTTGGCAATATTTGTGATAGTCGCACCAGCAGAAACAAGCGGCGCCGATTATGCGACAAAGGCCGTACAAACAAGCGTGGAGGGGTCAATCTTGAAATACTATCCCGTATTTCTCGATATTTCAGAAAAAAAGTGCGTCGTCGTCGGGGGTGGTCGGGTAGCCGAGCGCAAGGCGGGCAGGCTTTTTTCATGCGGCGCGCATGTGGTGGTCATCGCCGGAAAGGCTACCGCCCTTCTCGAGGAAATGTGCCGGGAAGGAAAGATCGCTCTCATTCATGCTGATTACGATCGCAGCGCGCTGGACGGCGCCTTTCTCGCCTTTGCGGCGACAAATAATGCCGCAGTCAACCGTCAGGTTGCCCTGGATGCCCGTGCTTGCGGGGTGTTGACAAATGTGGCGGATGCCCCCGACCGGTGTGATTTTATTGTGCCTTCTGTCGTGGAGAGGGGGGACCTGACGATCGCAGTCTCAACGGGCGGCAGCAGCCCCGCGGTTGCCAGAAAGATCAGAAAAGAGCTGGAGGCCCTCTACGGAGAGGAGTATTCCGAGCTGCTGCGCATCATGGGAAAACTGCGGGAGACAATCATCGCCGAAGGGCGGGATTCTGACGAAAATCGTGAAAAGTTCGAGCTGCTGGCCTGTTCGGATATTCTTGACTGCATCCGCGAAGGGCGAATGGCCGATGCTGACGCGATCATCGAGAGGCTGACCGGTGTCGGGATGGAGGTGAAAAAGGGATGACGGTTGCATGCATTTTCAAGGCGGCCCTCGCAGTTTATCTCGTCTCTGCGATCGTTTACGGCGGATCACTTCTCGAGAGGCGCGTCCTGACGGCCCGTTTCGGGGCCGCCCTGATGCTCGTCGCCCTGATTATCCACACCGTCTATTTTATTTTTCACTGGATTTCCGAAGGCACGCTTCCCGCTGCGGGCATCTATGACACCCTCTCCTTTTTCGCCTGGGTGATGGCCGCCTCCTATCTCGCGCTGCAGTTGAGAACCAAAACCCGGGTGCTGGGGGCGTTCGTCGCCCCGGTCATCTCGGTTCTGATGGTGGTTGCCTCTATCGATCTGGGGGGCAGCGTCGCCGGATCGACCACGCTGAAGGGCGCCCTGGTGACCCTTCATGTGATGTTTTCCGTTTCCGGGGAAGCCCTTTTCGCGGTGGCGTCCCTCGCCGGGGTCATGTATCTGATCCAGGACCGTCTTTTAAGAAAGAAGCGCGACAAAAGCCTGATTCATCTCCTGCCGTCGCTCCACGACCTCGACCGGATCAACCACCTCTGTCTCCTCTGGGGTTTTTCGCTTCTGACGCTGGGGATCATCGCCGGCTCGTTCTGGGCCCGCATCGTCTGGGGGAGCCACTGGCAGTGGGATCCGAAACAGGTGTGGACGCTCGTAGCCTGGGTATTTTACGCCCTTTTGCTCCATCAGCGCCTGGCCATCGGCTGGCAGGGCCGGAAGGCGGCCCGCTGGTCGCTCATGGCATTTTCGGCGCTGTTACTGCTGCTGATACTGGAAAGCCTGCTTTTCAGCTCGGCGCACAACTTCATGTGAGCCTATGCAGCTTCTCCTTGTCGGCATGAATTATAAAACAGCGCCCCTCCAGCTTCGGGAGCGGCTCCAGAACTCCTGTACGGATCAGGATATTATTATCCCCGAGCTGATGAGCCATCCCGAAATCAGGGAGGCGATCTGCCTTGCGACCTGCAACCGCGTGGAAATCATCGCCCGCGTCGGCGATGCGCAAAAGGGCGGGGAGTTTCTGAAGTCGTTTATGGCAAGGCAGGGCAATTTCGATCTTTCCGAAGTGGAAAAACTCATCTATATGCATCGTGACTTCGAGGCGGTGCGCCATCTGTTCCGGGTCTCGGCCAGTCTTGATTCGATGGTCATGGGCGAGCCGCAGATACTCGGGCAGATAAAGGACGCCTACCGGGCGGCCGTGGACCGCCACGCCACCGGGGTGCTCCTGAACCGTCTTACCCATCACGCCTTTCAGGTTGCCAAGCGGGTGAGGAGTGAGACGGAGATTGCCGGGAACGCCGTTTCGATAAGCTACGCGGCCGTGGAACTGGCGAAGAAGATTTTCGGAAATCTCAAGGGGAAGGCGGTGCTTCTGATAGGGGCTGGGGAAATGTCCGAGCTTGCCGCCCGCCACCTGATCCGTCAGGGCGTCGAGCGGATCTACATCGCCAACAGGACAATGGCCCGGGCCGAGCAGATGGCGGAGGAATTTCACGGCGCGGCCGTCCCTTTTGATGATTTTTTCACCTTTCTTCCGGAGGTCGATATCGTCATCGCCTCGACGGGGGCGCCCGGCTACATTCTCACGCCGCAGATGGTCTCCTCAGCCCTGAAAAAGCACAGACAGCATCTCCTTTTTCTGATCGATATCGCCGTTCCGCGCGACATAGACCCCGATGTCGGGGAACTCGACAACGTTTACCTTTACAATATCGATCATCTGCAGGATGTGGTCGATACGAACCGGGCGCTGCGTCAGGGGGAGTCATTGAAGGCGGAAGAGATCATCGACGCGGAGATGGCGGATTTTGAAAAATGGTTTAATTCTCTTGCCGTCGTTCCCACCATTGTGAAATTGCGGGAAAAAACCGACAGCATCGTGCAGGGGGAGATGGAGAGATTCTCCTCCTGGCTGGGCGGACTTTCGGAAGAGGACCGCGCCCATGTGGAATGGCTGGTCGCATCGATCGTCAACAAGATACTGCACGACCCGATCACCGGCCTGAAGGAGGAAAGCAGCGAGGGGGACGAGATTCCCGACATGGCGGCCATCCGCCGACTTTTCAAGCTGTGAGGGTTGCGGGTTTTTTTATGGAAAATGCATGCATTTTCATGCTATTGTGCGTCGGCAGGCTTTTTTCAATCCATGGCGCGTAGCTGTGCCGATTGAGATTTCGGGAGGTTGTTATTTTAGACAAATTCATTATTGGAACAAGGGGAAGCGCCTTGGCCCTGACGCAGACCGGCATGATGGCCGACCTTATCCGGAAGCGGCATCCGGCTCTCGATGTTGAGCTCCGGGTCATCCGCACCAAAGGCGACATCATGCAGAACGTCGCCCTTTCGGTCATCGGCGGCAAGGGCGTCTTCATCAAGGAGATCGAGGAGGCGCTCCTCAAAGGCGAAGTGGATCTGGCCGTCCACAGCATGAAGGACGTCCCGGCCGAACTTCCCGATGAACTGGAAATTTCTGTGACGCCCGAGCGGGAGGATCCGCGGGATGTCCTTATTTCCAAAGAAAACCGATTGCTTGAGAATATGGCTGCGGGGGCGAAAATTGGAACCGGGTCGCTCCGGCGTGAGCTTCAGTTGAAAAACCGTTTTCCCGGCCTGGAGATTGTGCCGCTCCGGGGCAACCTCGATACGAGAATGAAGAAACTGGAAACGGAAGGGCTGGATGGCGTCATCCTCGCCGCTGCCGGGATAGCGCGGATGGGGTGGACCTCCCGCGTCTCCCAGTTTCTGTCTGCCGATTTGCTGCTGCCGGCTGTCGGTCAGGGCGTGCTGGGACTGGAAACGAGGCGGGGCGATATACGCAGCCTTGACATTATCGCGTTTCTCAATGATCCCGTCACATTTGTTGAGGTTGGGGCAGAGCGGGCCTTTCTCGGCAGACTCGGCGGCGGATGTCAGCTTCCGATCGCGGCGTATGCGAAAAAGGACGGAGAACGGATTATCATTGAAGGATTGGTAGGAAGTCTTGATGGGAAAACGGTTCTTCGTGAACAGGCCGAGGGGAATTTCCGGGATTACCAGGCGATCGGCAGAAGGCTTGCGGAAAGCATTCTGCAAAAGGGAGGCGAAGAACTTCTCGCTGAAATAAACAACTGATGATGAACTCGTCAAAAGTCCAAAAACCGTCATTCCGGCGAAAGCCGGAATC
>DYTH01000020.1:0-23916 GCA_020726025.1 Syntrophus aciditrophicus
TTTTTGCTCCGGTCGAGATCGACGGGAAGCTGCTGGTTGACGGCGGCATCGCGGAAAGGGGAAAAGGAACGACCGTGACGGTTCTTCTCAAGGCGGACTGAGCGCGTAATCGATTGCAATCACGCCTCCTTCGCACTGGCCGATGAGATGAAAGGAATCAAGAAAAAGCATGGTCCTTTGGTTACTGGAAACCGTAAGGAAAGAGCAGACAATGGGGGGCGCCCCGAAAAAAACGATGCACGGTGCGGAGGACTGAAAAATAGCGCCAGCCTGCGAAAGGGCATGCGCGAAGTCAGGACGGAGCTACTGGTCTCCTGCATTATTCATCGATGCGGTATGTTCCCGTCTCCCGAAGACGCGAACAGATCACGTACCGGCTTTCAGGGTTGAGCTCTTCGAAGGTTGCTTTGACCAGCGCCGCTGTGTTGTTTTTTTCGGAGAGATGGGCAAGAAGGACCAGGGACAGATGGGCGCCGTAGCGCCGGATGAAGTCGCTTGCGTCGTCGTTGCTCAGATGCCCCTGATCGGAGGCGATTCGGGCCTTCAGACGCTCCGGGTAGGGGCCGTTTTCCAGCATTTCCTCGTCGTAATTGGATTCCAGAACCACAACATCCAGATCGCCGATGGCCTCACGCATGCCGGACGTGGCCCGGCCCGTGTCGGTGAATATCCCGAGCCGTCCAGAGACAAAACCGAACGAGGGGACGTCGTGGGAGGTTTCCACCGGGGTTATCTCCATTTCGTTCACCCGGAATTTCCCCTCGAAGTGGCGGATATCGACCTTCCCCAGCCTTTCGCGGCAGGCCGCGTAAACCTCGCGGTCGGCATAAACAGGAACATTGAGATTTCTTGCAATGGCCCCCACTCCGAGATAGTGGTCGGAGTGGGCGTGGGACAGGACAATCCCGTTGATTTTTCGGATGTCCCTGCCGAGGGCTGCAATCCGGCGGGCCGTCTCACGGAGGGTTATCCCGGCGTCAATCAGAACCGCTGTGCCGTTTTCCTCCAGCAGATAGCAGTTGCCGTTGCTTCCCGATGCGATGACGGACAGTTCCATCAGTACTCGATCCCTGCGCGATCCTTGATCCCGGCGTTGTAGTGGTGTTTGATTTCCCGCATTTCGGTCACCGTGTCGGCAAGCTCGATGATTTCCGCGGGGGCGTAGCGACCGGTAAGGACAAGATCGAGCCGGGGCGGTTTCGTTTTGATCAGCTCGATGACCGCGTCAAGCGGCAACAGTTTGAAGTCGAGCGTGACGTTCATCTCGTCGAGAATAACCATGTCGTATTTCCCCGAAGAGATCGCCTCGCGGGCGAGTTCGAGGCCGCGGCCGGCCAGCTCGATGTCGAGAGGGGCGGGGTTGTCCCGCATGACGAAGCTGTCCAGACCCGAAAGATGGACAGTCAGGTTGGGGGCAAGGCGTTCGGCGGCGATGTACTCCCCGTACTTGCGCCCCTTCATGAACTGGATGATGCAGACGTTCAACCCCTGTCCGGCGGCCCGGAGGGCCTGACCGAATGCGGCGGTTGTCTTTCCCTTGCCGTTTCCGGTATAGACTTGAACGATGCCCCGGCGGTATTTTTCGAGCACTTCGTCACGCGGATCAGATGCGTTTTCCATCGTTATCACTCCCCATTAAGACAATTGCAAAACTCCTTCCGCGGCATTCCGGCGAAAGCGAAGCTTCATGTTCATAAAGCCCCAAAAGCGGAGTTTCATGTTCATTAAACTTCGTTTTGTGAACATGAAGCTTCGTTTTCATCATTCGTTGTGCCCATCCGGGCATGGGGGCTATTTAAGATAGCGGCCCGCCACCTCTTCGGCAATCGTGTAGGGATCGGACTCGCGTTTAAGGATTCTCTCCGCGATGGCATCCATCTCGCCGCTTTCCGTCATTTCCCGGAGAACAGGCGTCAGGATCGCGTCGCGGAGCGCCTCGCCGATTTCGACCATCGCCTTGCGCTTCATCCGGTCGCCGAGCAGGCCGGTTTCTTCGAGACAGCGGTAGTGATCGGCGATGGCCGTTGCCAGCTCATCGACGCTCTGGTTGAAGGTCTGCGGTTCAAAACAGCTTCCGATCTTGATGACGGGCGGGCGCCAGCCTCCGGGAAACGCGGGGGCCATGTTCAGCATCGACATCAGCTCATTGGCAAGCTGGTTGGAGCCGTCGCGGTCCGCCTTGTTGATGACGAAAATGTCTGCAATTTCCATGATTCCCGCCTTGATCGCCTGTATTTCGTCGCCCATGCCGGGGACGAGCACGACGATCACCGTGTGGGAGTGGTTGATGATCTCCACTTCCTGCTGGCCTGTGCCGACGGTTTCGATCAGGATCATGTCCTTCCCCATCACGTCGAGCACATGGACGGCATCGCCGACCGCTTTGGAAAGACCGCCCAGCGCCCCGCGCGTGGCAAGGCTCCGGACAAAGACCCCCGCGTCTTCGGCGTGACGCTGCATCCGTATCCGGTCGCCGAGGATCGCCCCGCCGGTGAAAGGCGAGGTGGGATCGACGGCGAGAACGCCCACGGTCTTTTCCTTTTTTCGGAAGGCGCTGATCATCGCGTCAACGAGCGTGCTCTTGCCTGCCCCGGGGGAGCCGGTAATTCCTACCACGTGGGCCTTTCCGGTGTGGAGAAAGATGCGCTTCAGGGTGGTTTTGGCTTCGGGGAGTTCGTCTTCCAGGTTTCTTATCAGGCGCGACGCGGTGCGCACATCGCCGGCCTTTATCTTTTTTATCTGTTC
This sequence comes from Syntrophus aciditrophicus, assembly GCA_020726025.1. GTDB lineage: Bacteria > Desulfobacterota > Syntrophia > Syntrophales > UBA5619 > DYTH01. The sequence continues at coordinate 2,746 of DYTH01000020.1, forward strand.
GGTGTCTTCCGTGTTATTGGACATGGATGTTTCACTCCGGAACGTAATCGTATGTGCCTGCCGTCAGTACTAATCCCTCGGCTTGAGGTTGTTTTTGATCCAGTCGAGAATGGAATCGAGTGTTGCGCCGGGGGTGAATATTTCCTTGATTCCGGCGTCGTAGAGTTTCTGAAAATCCTGGTCGGGGATAATGCCGCCGCCGATCACGGTAATGTCGTCCGCGCCTTTTTCCTTCAACAGCTCAACCACCCGGGGGAAAAGGTAGCCGTGGGCGCCGGAGAGGCAGCTTAAGCCCACAAGATCAACATCTTCCTGCACGGCGGCTGACGCAATCTGTTCCGGGGTCTGATGACAGCCCGTGTAGATGACCTCGTAGCCCGCGTCGCGAAAAGCCCGGGCGAGGATTCTCGCCCCCCGGTCGTGGCCGTCCAGACCGGGTTTGGCAACCATAATGCGTATTCTTTTTTCTGCCATATCGTCTCCTCAAAAATGGGATGTCATCTAAAAGAGTCCGGGGTCGCGGTATTCGCCGAATACCTCGCGGTAAACGTCGCATATCTCCTGCAGCGTGGCCATGTCCTTGACGGCCTGGATGCAGTGAGGCATGACATTGTCTCCGGATTTGCATGCGTTTTTCAGATTGGCCAGATCAACGCTGACGGCGCGCGAGTCGCGTCGTCGTTTGACCTCGGCCAGCCGCTTGAGCTGCTCCTTTTCCACCTTTTCGTCAATCTGGAGGATCGGGATGGGCTGCTCTTCGGATGTTACGTACTTGTTCACGCCGACCATCACCTTTTCGTTATGGTCGATCTGCTGCTGGAAGCGGTAGGCGGCGTCGGCGATCTCCAGTTGCGGGAACCCCTTGTCGATGGCCGCGATCATGCCCCCCATGTCGTCGATTTTCTGAATGTATTTCCACGCCTCTTCTTCCATCTTGTTGGTCAGGGACTCAATGAACCAGGAGCCGGCCAGCGGGTCGATTGTGTTGGCGACTCCGGTTTCCTCGGCGATGATCTGCTGGGTGCGAAGCGCGATCTGGACAGAGTGTTCGGAGGGGAGCGCCAGGACCTCGTCCAGCGAATTGGTGTGGAGCGACTGTGTGCCGCCAAGCACGCCGGCCAGCGCCTCGATTGCCGTGCGGACGACGTTGTTGTACGGCTGCTGGGCGGTGAGCGAGCATCCCGCCGTCTGCGTGTGGAATCTGAGCCACCAGGAGCGCGGATTTTTGGCGTGGAAGCGCTCCTTCATGACGTGGGCCCAGATTCGGCGCGCCGCCCGCATCTTGCAGATCTCCTCGAAGAAATCAATATGCGAGTTGAAAAAGAACGAAAGACGCGGGGCGAAAGAGTCAACATCCAGCCCCTTGCGGTTGATGACGTCTTCGACGTATTCGATGCCGTCTCTGAGCGTGAAGGCCAGTTCCTGGACGGCGGTGGACCCCGCCTCCCGGATATGGTAGCCGCTGATGCTGATGGTGTTCCATTTCGGGACGTACTTGGTGCCGAACTCCACCGTGTCGCTGATGATGCGGACGGAAGGCTCCGGCGGGCACATGAAGGTCTTCTGGGCGATGAACTCTTTGAGCATGTCGTTCTGAATCGTTCCGCCGATCCTGGAGAGCGGCACCCCTTTTTTATCGGCGGCGGCGCAGTACATTGCCCAGAGCACCGAGGCGGGGGGGTTGATCGTCATCGAGGTGGTGACCTTGTCGAGCGGAATCTTGTCAACCAGCGTCAGGAAATCATCCAGCGTGTCAATGGCCACGCCGCACCGGCCGCATTCGCCGCGGGAGTTGGGAGAATCGGTATCGTAACCCATGAGCGTCGGGAAGTCGAAGGCGGTGCTCAGCCCCGTCTGGCCTTCCCGAAGCAGCATGTGCCAGCGGGCATTCGTGTCGGCGGCGCTTCCCATCCCGGAGAACATCCGGAACGTCCAGTAACGGCCGCGGTATCCCGTCGGCTGGTTGCCGCGAAGATACGGAAACTCGCCCGGCGCGCCGATGTCGCGGGCGAAATCCATCTCCTTGATGTCTTCCGGCGTGTAGAGACGTTTGATTTCGAGATCGGATACGGTTGACCAGCGCGGTTTCTGATCCGGACTCTGCACAGTGGCGTGCGCCACCTCGTCTTCCCATTTCTTCGTCAATTCCTCCGACTTGTTTACTGTTTCTTCTGAAAAATATGAACCCATTACTTACCCCTCCCGGTTCAGGATGTATGAAAAATTGAATCACACGTTTTGAAATTTTAGCATGCGCCTTCTACCCCCAAACGCTTTTTCGTGTCAAGAAATATGTAACTCCTGCCGCAGGGGAATTTTAAAAGGCAAACTTGTGATTTTTCTTGAAAAAAAACGTTTTAATGATTAACAGGGAACGGAAGAAAGCCCCCAAAGGGGCAAGACTGTCAGGGGGGATATGGCGCATGATCGAATCGAAAACAGGGGCGGTCAGGGGGGCGGATGCATCGAGAGAGCTGATGAGGGTCGCGCAGGGGCTGGCCACGGCCGATCTTGTCATCGTCAACGCGAAGGTGGCAAATGTTTACACAGGCGAGATTCAGGACGATTTTTGCGTCGCCGTGAAGGGCCGATGGATCGCCTGTGTCGGCAAAGAGCTGAAGGAAAACATCGGCAATGAAACCGTCGTCATCGACGCGGCCGGAAAGACCGTGATTCCGGGGTTTATTGAAACCCACACGCATCTGGCGCAGTTTTACGACAGCTCGGAGTTTGTACGCTTTGCGATAAAAGGGGGAACAACCACGGTTGTCACGGAAACAGTGGAGGTTTTTCCGGTCGCCGGTCTCGAGGGGGTTGCCGATTTTCTGGACGCGTACCGAAATCAGCCGCTGAAGGTCTTCGGAACGATGCCGGCAATGGTCTCGATCAGCCAGGCATGCAACGGCATATCTCTAAAAACGGTTCAGAAGCTTCTTCAGCGTGATGATATTCTGGGCATGGGCGAGTCTTACTGGCAGACGGTGCTGAAAAATCCGGATCAGTTTCTGTCGGTCTTCGAGGAAACCCTGCGATGCGGCAAGACGCTGGAGGGTCATTCCGCCGGCGCCAGCGGGCGGAAACTGATGGCCTACGCGGCTGCCGGCATTTCTTCCTGCCATGAACCGATCACGGCCGAAGAAGCCCTCGAAAGATTGCGCCTGGGAATGTACGTGATGATCCGGGAAGGGAGCATCCGGCGCGATCTGGACGCGGTTTCCCGGATCAGGGATATGGGCGTCGATCTGCGGCGGGTGATTCTCGCGACCGACAGCGTCGATCCTTACGACCTCCTGGAAAAGGGCTACCTGGAATATGTCGTCCAGAAGGCGATTGACGTCGGCTTTAACCCGATGGACGCGATCCGGATGGCGACGCTCAATGCCGCCGAACATTTTTCCCTGGACGGCTTTGTCGGCGGGATCGCCCCCGGAAAATGCGCCGACATGGTTATCATCCCGGATTTGCGAACAATCAGGCCCGAGTGCGTAATCAGCAGCGGTAAAATAGCACTGAGAGACGGCGAGCTTCTGATCCCTCCCCGCAGGCATGCCTATACATCAAGGAGCCTCAGCAGCGTCCATCTTCCGGCTGAACTGACGCCGGAGGATTTTGCCATCCGGGTGGATGGATCTGCATCCAGCGTGGATGTCCGGGTGATGGATCTGGTGACGGATCTGGTGACAAAGGAGATGAAAGCCAGGATGCCCGTTTCCGGAGGGATGATCCATGCCGACACAGAAAGGGACATCATCAAGGCGGCCGCCATTGACAGAACCCACAATCCCGGGCGGAAGTTTGTCGGGCTGGTGCGGGGTTTCCGGATGCGGGAAGGGGCCTTCGCGGTTTCCACGGCCTGGGACACCTCGGATATCGTCGTCGCTGGTGTTGATGACGCCGACATGGCCTTCGCCGTAAACAGGATACGGGCCATGCAGGGGGGTATGGTTGTCTGCGGCAAGGGCAGAATCATCGCCGAATTCGCCCTCCCCATCTGGGGAATGGCGACACAACTTCCGATGGAGACCATTGTCGAAAAACTAAGCGCGATAGACAGCGCCGCCGCCGGTCTCGGCGTCCGTATGCCGCGTCCCTGGCTGACCCTGGGAACCCTCACCACCTCGGCGATTCCGTTTCTTAAAATCTGCGAGGAGGGGCTTGTAAATCTCCGGGACGGGGAAACGGTCGGGCTGATTTATGCTCCCCTTAACGCGGGCGCACCGTCATGATGGGAATTCGTAGATACGGGGAGACCAGGCAGGGGCACGGCATGCCGTGCCCCTGCGAAAACATGGTTGCGCAACTGATTGATATTGAACGAGAAAATTCTATTTTCATATAAAAACAGGGCAGTGCAAAAGGATGATGTCAATCGGACCGCCCATGGAGTCCGTTTATTTTATAATCTTGAGTATCGGGCGGAAGTCCTCCGACTCCGCCGTTTTGAGCAGCTCGAACAGGGCCGTCTCCACGCTCGTCGCGGAGGCGCCTTTGTCTTTTGTTTTTTGCAGGCCGATTTGCCTGTTTTCCCGGGTTCTTGAGGAGACGACATCGGCCAGTATCTCCACATCATAGCCCTCTTTCACCAAATCGGCGGTGGTCTGATAGACGCAGATATGCGTCTCGATGCCGCCGATCAGGATCTGCCGACGATTGAGCGCCTTGAGCCTCTGCATGAAGAGGTCGTCTTTGCAGCAACTGAAACTCATCTTGCTGATGGGATCCGTGTCTTGGAGAAGATCGGCAATTTCAGGAAGCGTAGCGCCCATGCCTTTGGGATTCTGTTCTGTCCAGAGAACGGGAATCCCCAGCGCCCGTGCGCCCTGGATGATATTGAGCGCGTTTTTCAGCAGCATCTCCTTGTCCTGCATAACCGGAAATAGTTTTTCTTGAAAATCAATCATTACCAGGGCCGTCTCTTCTCTTTTCAGCATGGCTTACACTCCCTTTTTCGATATTAAAATAAGATGGTCTCGTCAAAAGTCGATTTTGTCCCCTTTCGTCATTCCGTGCTTGACACGGAATCCAGTGAATTTAGTCATTTATGGATTCCGGCTTTCGCCGGAATGACGGTGGGGCCCATTTTTCAATGGTCTCAATCAACGAACTGTCGGCTCATATAGCCGTTTCAATTTCCCCGAGTCAAGGAATTTTGATCGTTGCCCGACTTCCCTGGCGCGACTCCGGCATGAAAAATCTTGACAGGAATAAAGGGGTTCATATATGCACACTCGCCGGTTCGTTTCTCTGAATCTCTTCCCCGGCATTTACCCTGCGGCTTGCGCACGGCGGTTATGTCTGTAAATGTTTGAGAATGGGGGATTTTAATGAAGTACGATGACATTGTCCACCGATGTTTCCGCTGCGGCTTCTGCAAGCTGACCAGTGATTTTGGCAACTACAACTGCCCCACCTACAGCCGGTTCAAATTCGAGTCGTACTCGCCCGGCGGGAGGCTCTGGCTGATCCGCGCCTGGCTTGCGGGCGACGTCAGGACAAGCGACCATTTCGGCGAAATACTCTACTCCTGCACTGCCTGCGGCAACTGCGTTGAGCACTGCATCTTCACGTTCAGCGAAAACATCGTCGATATCTACATCGCGGCCAGGGAAAAGATGGTTGAGGAAGGAATCATTCCCCCTCCCGTCCGCGATTATTTGAAAAACATCACCGTCAGCGGCAACCCCTACAAGGCCCCCGCCGGGGAGCGGGGCAAATGGGCCGAGGGAACGGGCATCGAACCTTACAAAGATCAAGAGTACCTCTTCTACGTCGGCGACGTCGGGTCCTATGACGAGCGCGGAATGAAAATGGCCCGGGCGGTCGGTCTGATGCTGCGCAAGGCGGGGGTGGACATGGGCATACTGGCCGAAAGGGAGCTCTGCGACGGAAACGAGGTGCGCGCCGTCGGAGAAACAGGGCTCTCTGATTATCTGGCGGAACAGAACAGCCTTTTGTTCCGGGAGCTTGGCGTGAAAAAGATCATCACCCTCGACCCTCACGCCTTCAACGCCTTCAAAAATTGCTATCCGCAGGGAAACGACGCTCCGGAGGTGTATCATTACACGCAGATTATCGCCCAGCGCATGCAGGCCGGAAAACTTTTCCCGAAAGAGGCCGCCCTGAAAGTCACCTATCACGACCCCTGTTATCTCGGCCGACACAATGCCCAGTACGACGCACCGCGGCAGATCCTGCAGGCCCTGCCGGGTCTGGAGATGTTTGAAATGGAACGAAATCGGGAAGATGCCTTCTGCTGCGGCGGCGGGGGCGGAAATTTCTTTACCGACCTCTGCGGGAGCGGACCGAACAGCCCGGCCCGGATCAGAATCCGGGAGGCAAAGGAGACCGGCGCCGGAATTGTCGCCACGGCCTGCCCGCAATGCGCGAAGATGCTGGATGACGCCGTCCGGGCCGAGGGGCTGGAGGGGCGGATGGATGTCCGGGATATAGCTGAAATAGTTATGGATTTATGCTGACAGCGCCGTCCGTGCCGAGGGGCTGGAACGAATGATGAAAACGAAGTTTAATGTTCACAAAGCGAAGATTGATGCTCTCGTCAAAAGTCCAAAAACCGTCATTCCGGCAAAAGCCGGAATCCAGAAGCACCTGAATTCACTGGATTCCGTGTCAAGCACGGAATGACAAAAAGGGGCAAAATCGACTTTTGACGAGTTCATCAAGCTTCATGTTCATAAAATTGTAAATACGTGGTTACCGGGCAGGGGCACGGCATGCCGTGCCCCTGCGGAAACATGATTGTACAACATATTAATACTGAACGGGGAAAATTATATTTCATAAAAATGATGCTCTCGTCAAAAGTCTGAAATTTCCTCCCCCTTCACGGGCTGGTCTTTGCACACACTTGACACAGGGGGTGGATATAATTTCCTTGAATTACATTGTTTTTTACTTCCCTATGGATTCCGGCTTTCGCCGGAATGACAGCGTTTCTTATTTTTCCGTCATTCCGGCAAAAGCCGGAATCCAGTAACATGGCGATTATTATACAAATTAATATAGTGGTTCCCCCCTTGCCCATGCCCCCTGTGTCAAGCGTGTTTTATGACCAGCTTCACGGGGGAGGGTCAGGGTGGGGGCGATAAGTGACTGTATTTCGGGATGTAGTTTTCCCCTCCCCTTAATCCCCTCCCGCAAGGGGAGGGGAAAATGTACTTTTGACGAGTTCATAAAAAATGGAAGAACCAAAAATAACAGTCGGCATCTGCGATCGCTACCCGGAGATTCGGGGAAGTCTGAACGGCTTTTACCGCCCCAACGGAATCATGCTGAGTGGAGAGTTCATTGTCCGTCCGGACGGCCGGGATGCCGTTTTCTGCGATGCGCATGGCAGGGAAATCATCAGGGCGCCAAGGCTGCGCCTCTTCGCTGAAAAAGACGCGACGTTCTCCATCTACGGCGTAACCATCGGGATCGGGTTTCACTGGGAGCAGGAGAAAAAGCTGACCTATGCCGGTGATCTGACATTTCTGGCAACGGGCGACGGAAAAATTACGGCGATCAATGAACTCTCCGTCGAGAGGTATCTCGAGAGCGTTGTCTCCTCGGAGATGAATGACGACGCCCCGCGGGAGTTTCTCCGCGCCCACGCCATCGCGTCGAGAAGCTGGCTTGTCGCGATGCTTCAGCGCCGGGAAAAATCAGAAAAGACGGATGGTTATGAAAAACGCGACGGCAATGACGAAAAAGAGGTGATTCGCTGGTACGACCGCGAGGATCACGATCTTTTCGATGTCTGCGCCGATGATCACTGCCAGCGCTATCAGGGGATAAGCGACCGGACGAGGGGAAACGCGGCCAGGGCGGTGAAAGAGACGCGGGGCGTATTTCTGATTCACGGCGGCCGGATATGCGACGCCCGCTACCACAAGGCGTGCGGCGGCATGACGGAGAACTACAGCGCCTGCTGGGAGGAAAAAGAGGTTCCGTACCTTTCCCATGTAAGCGACGCGGTACGGCCGTTTGCCCCGGTCCGCACAGAGAAGGACGCTGAACGCTGGATCATGGCGGAACCCGCATCCTGGTGCAACGTGAAAGATGCAACTCTTCTGGCGAAAATCCTCCCCGATTACGACAGAAAGACCGTCGATTTTTTGCGCTGGCGCGTCGAGTACAGGCGCGAGGAGCTGGAGGATATCATCCGCGCGAAATCGGGCGTGGATTTCGGCACGCTGCGCGCAATCGTTCCCCTGCAAAGGGGGCCTTCCGGCCGCATTAGCCGTCTGCGGATTGAAGGGACAAAGGCGAAGGTGGTTGTCGGCAAGGAGCTGGAGATCCGGCGCTGGCTTTCACCAAGCCACCTCTACAGCAGCGCCTTTATCGTGCAAATCAAAAGAGACCAATCCGGCGTGCCGACCGGCTTTGTTCTGATCGGCGCCGGCTGGGGGCACGGCGTGGGGCTATGCCAGATAGGCGCGGCCGCAATGGCCGCAAGCGGTCTCAACGCCGAGGAGATACTGCTCCACTATTTCAAGGGCGCGGCGCTGGTGAAGCGTTACTGAAATAGCGCCCCTCGAAGGTCTCGCGGCGGTTGGCCGGCGCGTCGAAGGGCTGGTGGAGATGACGCCCGACATCACGGGGCATTATGCCGATAGGGCCCCGGATCGCTCGAAGAAATGCGCCCGGCGATTTTGCAGCAGGGCGGCCTGGATATGCACTCCCTGTCTGGAATGGTTTCCGGGGGGCTGTCTGGATCGCGCCATCGAGGGCGCAAAACGGAAAACAAGTCATGCTTACGCGCCAGGAATCTATCGATCTTTTGTCCGAATATGGCCGAGGTGAAGGCTGGATAAAACACTGCTTTGCCGTTGCGGAGGCAACAGCCAGAGTTGGGCATATTTTAGCAAAGAGACGTTCCGTTGACGGTTCATTCCTCTGGTCCGCGGCTCTTCTGCATGACATAGGCAGGTACAGAACGCATGACCCATTGCTTCACGGGGTTGAGGGATACAAACTACTGTCGATGTCAGGTCATGAAAAAGAGGCTTTCGTATGCGCATCCCATATTCTTTTCGGTCTCAATGCCGCGGAGGCCATGCAGACAGGTCTGCCCAATCGCGATTTTATACCCCGCACAATGGAAGAAAAGCTCGTGCCGCTCGTGGACTACTTGATTGAATATGATCAACCAACCACCCTTGACAGCAGGTTCTTGTCCCTGCGCAAGCGAAATAGCGGAAACATGTTCTTCCTCGACAGGCTTGATCGAGCACAGCAGAGAGCGCAAATATTCATGTCTCAAATAGAAGACGAAACAGGGGAATCCGTAGAGAAAATTGTTGCATCCCGATAATGTAGAAACGGGGTCGAAACGGGGCCAGAGACATATTTTATTCCTGCGGCGCCACAACAAATCTGTCTCTGGAACTGATTTCACACCAGGCCGCCCTCGACTCCTTCGCAAGCCTTCAAGAGGCCATCGAGAATTGCCTTAATCCGCCAGTGGCAGGAGGACTGGCGTAAAGCCATGACCGCCGGGGGTTACTTCCGGGTTTCTCCTGGCGACGGTCATTCATGAAAACATGAAATTTTCAAACCGTCGTCAAAAATGTAGCCATAACAATGTGTTAATCAATGTTGCGGCGCAACATTTTTTCAAGACCGCCCCACGGCGCCTTGGGTAATTCCGGGTAATTCCGGGGTAATTCCGGGGACAGTTTACTTAATTCCAGTGTTTTGAAAATAATTCAGTAAACTGTCCCCGGAACTGCACAGTGTTTTGAAAATAATTCAGTAAACTGTCCCCGGAACTCCTCTATTTGGCGCGCGCTTCCTTCTGGAGTTTCTTCACCATATCGGTTTTTTCCCACGGGTAGTTGTCCATGAAAAGCGTCTTCGGGATGCGGCGGTAGGTCTCGCTTTTCAGGAGATCGAAATTGTTGATCATTCCCGCGGGGGTGAGGTCGAAGAGCCGGTTTACGATCTCCTCAATCGTTCTGTCGCTGATTTTCGATGTTCCGAAGGTGTCGATGTAGATGGAAAATGGCTTGGCAACGCCGATTGCGTAGGAGAGCTGAACCGAACACTTGGAGGCAAGTCCCGCGGCGACGATGTTTTTCGCGACGTAACGGGCGCCGAAGGCCGCCGAGCAGTCCACCTTTTCCGGGGACTTGTTGACGACTGCGCCGCCGCCCAACTGGGCGCCGGGATAGCCGCCGTAGGCCTGAACGACAAGTTTTCGCCCGGTGATGCCCGAATCCGCCGCGCTGCACGAGTTGATCGCCTGCCATTCCCCGGTGGGGTTGAACAGAAATTCGGTATTCTTGTCAACGTACCCCTTGAGCGCGTCGAAGGCGATTTTCCGGGCCTTCTTTTCCACCACGTCCTTTTTGCCTTTTACAAAGCGGTAGTCGATGGCGTTTGACATCAGCACCTTGGCGACGCGGAGCGGCTTTTTCGTCTCGTCGTCGTAATCTACCGAAACCTGTCCCTTGCCATCCGGGGCAAAGATCGGATCCTTGGAGTCTTCAAAGGCCCGCATCATTCTTGTTGCCAGAACGTAGGGCAAAGGGAGCAGTTCCGGCGTTTCATCGCAGGCGAATCCGTACATGATTCCCTGGTCTCCCGCCCCGATCTCTTTGTACTTGCCGGAATCGGCCCGGGTGCCGATGTTGATGTCGGGCGACTGAGGGATGATCGCGTTCAGGACGCCCAGCGAGTGGCCGTTGAGCCCCACGGCGATGTCGTTGTAGCCGATGCCGAGAACCGTCTCCCGAACGATCTTGTCGAGGTCGATCCAGGCACGGGTGCTGACCTCGCCCCCCACGACGCAGATGCCCTTGCCGAGGAAAACCTCGATGCCGCAGTGGGGCATGTTGTTGATGTCCATCCCGAGCGCCTTCTCCTGATCGAGGATGTCGGCGATGACATGGGCGGCGATGGTATCCGCGACGATGTCCGGGTGTCCGATTTTGATGCTTTCCGATGTAATCTGCATGGATGTTCTCCTTTTCTAAAGTTTATTCTTCGCCAAAAGTAAAAAACCCGCGCCAAAGCGCGGGTCAATATTCAGAGGCACTTTAGCACATTTGTATAGCGGAGCAATTGACGTAAATTCCCGCTTTCGTGCGGGCCATAGAACGGGAGATAATAAAAGTCAAGAAAAAAATATTCCGAGGACAAAAATCACCTTGACTGTTTGTTTCATATCGGTAATGAGTCTGCCGGCGTTGTTGCCGATCATGCTGGATACGCAGTTGTGCCCGCGCCGGGCATGGAGGTTTGTATAATAAAGACGCTATGTTTCCATGACATCATCAATATTTACCGTGAAGAAGGGGGATTGTGGCATGTGGTCAAAAGAGGTTGATGAATTAAACAGACGAAAGAAGCTTGCGTACGGGCTCGGCGGGGAAAAAGCGGTAAGAAAACAGCACGAACTCGGAAAGATGACGGTACGCGAGAGGATCGACGCCCTGCTCGACAAGGACACCTTTCAGGAAACCGGCGTTCTTTCGGGGGAGGCAAGGTACGAAAACAACAACCAGGATCTCGTTGCATTCACCCCCTGCCCGCTTGTCATGGGAACGGGGAAGATCAATGGCCGCGATGTTGTCGTGCAGGGCGACGACTTTACCATTCGCGGGGCGTCTGTCGGGCGCATGTACAAGGCGAAACTCGCCTACAACGGCAAGATGGCCTGCGAGCTGCGGATGCCGCTTGTCCGGCTTCTGGACGGAGCGGGAGGCTCCATCCGCGAAGTGGCCGAGACAGGCTATCTGGAACTTCCCCGGATTGACGATGTGGCGCCGGGAATGATGGTCGATCTGATGTCGATGGCGCCGCTCGTCTCTCTGGCCATGGGGCCCGTCTCGGGAATCGGCGCCCTTTTGATGGTGCAGTCCCATTTTTCCGTGATGATCAGGGAAAAAAGCCAGGTCTTTGTCGGCGGGCCTCCCCTTGTGGAGTGGGCGCAGGGGAAGAAGGTGACGAAGGAAGAGCTTGGCGGCTACCGGATTCACACCAGAATCAGCGGCGTCGTTGACAATGTTGCCGAAGACGAGGCGGACGCCCTTTCCCAGGCGCGCCGGTTTCTCGACTACCTGCCCCGGAATGTCTGGGAGATGCCGGAGCGAAAATATGCCGACCGGGACACCCCCACGCGCAAGGAGGAGGAGCTGCTCTCCATAATCCCGAAGGATGGCAAGAAAACCTACGCCATGCGGCGGATTTTAGATCTCGTTTTTGATCGCGACTCCGTCTTTGAGATTGGCCGTTACCAGGGCCAGCCGCAGATTACGGCGTTAGCCAGGCTCGACGGCTATCCCGTCGGCGTGCTGGCCAACGACGTCCGGTTCAAAAGCGGCTCTTTTTCGTGGGATGTCGCCGAGAAATTTCAGCGTTTCATCGACATGTGCGACGCCTTTCATCTCCCGATCGTCAATCTGATCGACCAGCCGGGGTTTTTTATCGGCGTCCAATCGGAGGAGATGGGAACGATCCGCAAAGGGGTCAGGGCGAGCTTCGCCGTCCTGCAGGCGACCGTACCCTGGGCCTCCATCTACATCAGAAAGTGCTTCGGCGTGGCCGGCGGCAACCAGTCGGATCCGGGAAAACTGAACTGGCGTTTTGCCTGGCCTTCCGCCTACTGGGGGAACATCCCGATTGAAGGGGGTGTTTTTGCCGCGCACAAGGCGGAAATCGAGGCCGCCGAAAACCCGTTTGAGCTGCACGATAAGCTCCAGCAGTACTACAAAGGGTTTGCCCAGCCGTTTCGGGCGGCGGAGCATTTCGGGATCGAGGATATTATCGATCCCCGTGAAACCCGGGAAAAGCTCTGCTGGTGGATCGGCGCCGTTTTTGATCAGGAAAAGACACGGCTCGGCGTCAAGAAGCGGGGCATGCGCTGCTGAAAAACAGAACATTAGTGCGAATTATCAGTTTCCCTGTTCATCGGCTTATGGTATGAGAACCACACTTTTTTAAATTTGCACCCGAATAATAACATTTTTAGAGAGTTCAGCTCCGACGGGTTATCCTGTCCGCAGGTTTGGCAAAGGTCAAGGGTGAAAAAATGCATGCATTTTTCACCTGCCTCCGGCGCTTTGCTGCCTTAAGCAAACGATGGCCGATCATGCCAGAACGGCGATGAAAGATTGGCCCGCGGTATAATGTTATGTCCAATTAAACGGGGAGGTTGAGCCTATGGCGAGTGTTATTGCGGCTGACAATCCGGGCGCTGCTGTTTTACTGATGGGCAATGAAGCAGTCGCCCGGGGGGCTATCGAGGCGGGGATCGGTGTTGCATCCGCCTATCCGGGCAGCCCCACGTCGGAAATACTGCCGGCGATTGCCGACGTTTCCGGGGAGCGTGATATTTACGTGGAGTGGTCAACGAACGAAAAGGTGGCCCTGGAGGTAGCGGCCGCCTCCTCCTTTGCGGGGATTCGTTCGCTTGCCGTCATGAAGCAGAACGGTCTGAACGTGGCGCTCGATTTTCTCGTCAATCTCAATATGACGGGAATCGGGGAAGGCGGGATGGTCGTCTTTGTCTCCGACGATCCGGGCGCCATGACGAGCGGCAACGAACAGGACTCGAGGATGGCCGCCAAATGGTTCGACAACCCCCTGCTGGAGCCGGAAAATGCCCATGAGGCCAAGGAGATGGTCGCGTGGGCATTCGAGTTTTCAGAGTCGGTTAATCTCCCCGTTATTGTCCGGGGAGTGACCCGGCTGTGCTATACCCGGGGAAATGTCGTGCTGGGCGATCTTCCCGCAGGGATGCGGAAAAAGGCCCGTTTCTCCGATGTATGGGACATGTACAACCCGACCAAAAGCAAATTCACCGCTACCCCCTCGCCGGTTGCGCACAGGCTTCTGCACGAAAAGTTTGAAAAGGCGCGGGAGATTCTGGAAAACGCACCCTTCAACCGCTACAGCGGGCCGGACAACCCGGAACTTCTGATTATCGCCACGGGTGTCAGCGCCGCTTACAGCGCCGAGGCGGTGGATGTGCTCCATCTCAAAGAAAGAGTGGGACTTCTGAAAATGGGGGCGCTGTGGCCGCTTCCGAAAAAGACGATCCTGCAATGGCTTTCCCGTACCAAAAATGTTCTGTTCGTCGAGGAGATGGACGCCTTTATGGAGGGGAGCGTCATGGAACTGTGGGCGGGCGCCGGTTTGCACGACGGAGGCATCAGGTTCCACGGGAAATGTTCCGGTCATTTTCCCCCCTGCAACGAACAGGGCGCGGATCTGGTGATCAAGGCGCTGACGGATATCCTGAAGATAGAGCATCAGCTCATCGATGCCGACTACAAACGGGAAGCCGCGGAGTATATGCGGCTTGTCCCCAATCGTCCCATCAACATGTGCGCCGGCTGTCCCCATCGGGCAACCTACTGGGCGATAAAAAACGCCATTGCCCTCGACGGGAGAAACGGGTTTGTCTGCGGCGATATCGGCTGTTATGCGATGGGTTTCGGCCCCCCCGGTTTTTTCCAGGCGCGAACCATGCACGCGATGGGTTCCGGAACAGGCGTTGCCAACGGATTCGGACATTTGGGACGTTTTGGCTTCGATCAGCCGGTTATCGCGCTGAGCGGCGACTCGACGTTTTACCATGCCGCTCTGCCTGCTTTGGTGAACGCGGTGTACAACCGGTCAAATTTTACGCTCTTGATTCTCGACAACGGCGCGACCGCCATGACGGGTTTTCAGCCGCATCCGGGGACGGGGGTTCTGGCCACCGGAGAGCCGGCGCCGGTTGTCGATATGGAGGCCCTCTGCAGGGCGACGGGCGCTGAGGTGATGGTCTGCGATCCGTTCAACCTGACGGAGACGACGCAGGCCATTCTTACGATGATGAAAAAAAATGCCGGCGTCCGGGTGATCATCATGCGGCATTTGTGCCAACTGGTGAAGGTGAAAAGAAAGATTGCCCCCAGATACAGCATGCGGGTGGAACCGGAAAAATGTATCGGGGAGTCGTGCGGATGCGACAGGCTGTGTACGCGGGTTTTCGGCTGTCCAGGGCTTATGTGGGACAGCCGGGCAGGCAAGGCCATGATAGATGAGGCTATTTGCGTCGGCTGCGGGCTCTGCGCGGATGTCTGCCCGGCGGGAGCGATCAGAAAAGAGGAGGTGCATTGACCATGGCTGACTTGTCAAAAGAACCGTTTAATCTGATTGTGGCGGGGGTCGGCGGTCAGGGGAATGTGCTTCTTTCCGCCTTTATCGGGATGGCGCTGGTACGGGAGGGATTTACGGCGAGCGTCTCCGACACCTTCGGCGTCAGCCAGCGCGGGGGCTCTGTGACCAGCCATATCAGGATATCGCGGGGCGTTGCATGCAGTTCCCTGGTTCTTGAAGGACAGGCCGACGTCATTCTGGGGATGGAGCCGGTGGAAACGCTTCGGGCGCTTGGTGAATTCGGAAACCGCGCGGTGATCACGATCGTCAACCCCCGCCCGATGCAGCCGACGGGGGGCGTTTCCTATCCGGATCTGGATGAGGTACGGCAGGCGATCATCAAGCTCTCCGCAAGAACGATGTTTGTAAACGCCACCGAAGAGGCGCTGGAGATGGGGGATCCGATTTACACGAACGTCATCCTTCTTGGGGCGCTTGCCGGGGCCGATGTTCTGCCGGTCGGACGCGAGGCGATGGTTGAAGTTCTGAAGGCGCGCTTTCCCGGCGCGCTTTACGACGTCAACCTGTCGGCGTTTAAGAAAGGCGAAGAGCTTATAAGGGATGCGGCGGGGATTTTTTCTTAACTTTTCCTGGCTGGAGTTCAATAAGGACCGCGCTCGCCGGGGAGTTTTCTGGTTCTTTCGCCTGAGGGCGCGGGGGAATAAGAAAAATGGAAAGGGGTTGACACTATGTCCGGTACGAAAAGAGGATCGAGAAATCTTCTTGAAGATGTTCTAAAAGCGGGGCTTTGCACTGGCTGCGGGGCGTGCGTAACAGGTTGCCCCTATATGGCCATTCACGAAGGAAGAATTGTCGTGCTGGATCGATGCACGATAGAAGACGGAGACTGCTGGCGTCACTGCCCGCGTACCCCGACCGACGTAAGCGGGTTCAGTGAAAAGACGCAGGGGGTTCCCTTTGACTTTCTGGAGCCCGGGGCAATCATTGCCGTGGAGATGGTCCGGTCGGTCGACGCGGCTGTTCGTGAAAAAGGGCAGGATGGGGGAGTCGTCACGGCGCTTCTCGCCTTTGCCCTGGACGAGGGGATGATCGATTCCGTCGTCTGCTCGAAAAAAGACGCAGGGGGGGCGCCCCACGGATTTGTCGCAAGAACAGCCCGGGAATTGCTGGAATGCGCGGGATCGAGCTACGAGGCCGCCTTCACGCTGGAGGCCTTCCGGAAGATTCCCGCCGGTAATGCCGACAGGCTGGCGGTGGTGGGCGTTGGATGCCAGATGGAGGCGCTTGCCAAAATGAAGGCGGCCGCGCCGGTAAACGGCGGCAATCCGCAAAATGTCCAATTGACCGTGGGGTTGTTTTGCGGCTGGGCGCTTCGTTCGGATATTTTCCGGCCGCTCCTCGAAGAGATCTGCGACACCTCGCGGATCGTCAAATTCGACATTCCCCACAGCCCCGGCACGAGCTTTGACGTCTATACGAAGGATGCCGGAAAAATTTCCATTCCCCTTGACGACATCAGGCCCGCGATCAATCCCGCCTGCCAGTACTGCTGGGACATGACGGCGGAATTTGCCGACATTTCCGCAGGTTCCGCCGGTTCCAGTTTTCATGGCTGGAACACGGTCATCACCCGGACCCCACGGGGCGCGGGTTTGATGAAAAGAGCCGTTGCCGCCGGGATCATCGAGATTCAGCCCCTGCCGGAATCGAGGATGACCAAGCTCAAAGCCTCCGCGCTCAACCGTAAGAAAAACGCCCTGCGGAACCTGGCCCGGAAAAGCGGTACCAGGGAAGACCTTGGTTACATTTCCGGCCTTCCCGCCGGGCTCGTGGATGCGTTGCTGAAGGACTGAAATATCAGGGGAATATTATGAATCAAGGAGGTTGCGATGGCGGATATCGCGATTGACAATCCGGGCGGAGTCGTTCTCTTGATGGGCAATGAGGCGATTGCCCGGGGGGCGATCGAGGCGGGAATCGGCGTTGCAGCCGCCTATCCGGGAAGCCCCACATCGGAGATCATTCCGACGATTGCCGCTGTTGCCGGAAAACGGAAGATCCATGTCGAGTGGTCTTCGAACGAGAAGGTGGCGACCGAAGTCGCCGCCGCCGCGTCGCTTGCGGGAATACGCTCTTTTGCCGTCATGAAGCAGAACGGCCTGAATGTCGCCTCGGATTTCATCGTCAACCTGAACATGACGGGAATCGGGTCGGCCGGGATGGTCATATTTGTTGCCGACGACCCGGGCGGGATGACAAGCAGCAACGAGCAGGACTCGCGGGAAGTGGCAAAATGGTTTGACAACCCCCTTCTGGAGGCGCAGAACGCCCAGGAGGCAAAGGAAATGGTCACATGGGGTTTTGAGCTTTCTGAAAAGGTCAATCTTCCCGTTTTTTTGAGAGGCGTGACGAGGCTCTGCTACACGCGGGGGAACGTCGCACTCGGAAAGCTACCTTCGGGCGGTGAAAAAAAGGCCTTTTTCCCGGAAATATGGGATATGTACAATCCTGCGAAGAGCCGCTTCACCGCCGGCCCCTCGCAGGTCGCCCACAAAAATCTGCATGAGAAACTAAAAAAGGCCCGTGCGCTGTTTGAGGATTCCCCGTTCAACAGCTATGCCGGACCGGAAAATCCGGAGCTTTTGATCATCTCCTCCGGCGTGTGTACATCCTACAGTCTCGAGGCGATCGAGGAGCTGGACGTTGCAGACCGGGTCGGGGCGCTGAAGCTGGGTACGGTCTGGCCCATGCCGGAAAAACTGATCGAAAAACGGCTTTTATCGACGCAAAAGGTGTTGTTTGTCGAGGAGACCGACCCGTTTATTGAAAGGAGCGTCATGGAGTTTGCTGCGGGCAGGCTTCCGGAGATGGGCGGGCTTGCCTTTTACGGCAAACGTTCCGGCCACCTTGCCCCTTTCAACGAGCAGAGCGCCGATCTTGTCATCGCGGCCCTGGCCGACATTCTGAACATTCCCCTCGCGCCACGGGATCCCGGCTACCGCAAAAAAGCCGAAGAGGCGATGGCCCTCGTTCCCGCCCGTCCCATCAACATGTGCGCGGGCTGCCCCCACAGGGCGACTTTCTGGGCGGTCAAGAACGCCATTGCCCGCGACGGGAGAAACGGTTTTGTCTGCGGTGATATCGGCTGCTATTCGATGGCCTTTGCCGCCCCCGGTTTTTACCAGGCCCGGACGATGCACGCGATGGGTTCCGGAATCGGAATGGCCAATGGATTCGGGAGTCTCGGCGACTACGGCTTTGACCAGCCCGTGCTTGCCGTAAGCGGTGATTCGACGTTTTACCACGCCGCTCTGCCCGCCCTCGTCAACGGCATTTACAATCAGTCAAACTTCACGCTGCTGATACTCGACAACAGCGCGACGGCGATGACCGGATTCCAGCCCCATCCCGGCACGGGGATGCTTGCGACCGGCGCCCCGGCGCCGATCGTCGATATGGAGGGGCTCTGCAGGTCTCTGGGCGCCGAAGTAAGGGTGTGCGACCCCTTCGATCTCGAGGAGACGACCGACGCCATCCTTGCCATGATGCAGAAGAAATCCGGCGCCCGGGTTATCATCATGCGGCATATATGCCAGTTGCTGAAGGCGAAACGAAAAATCCCCGGCGAGTGCAAAATGAGGGTCGATGATGAGAAATGCCTCGGGGATTCCTGTGGTTGCGATCAGTTATGCACCAGGATATTCGGTTGTCCGGGTCTGATGTGGGACGGCGCCGCGAAAAAGGCGGTCATAGACGAGGCGATATGCGTCGGCTGCGGTTTGTGCGCGGATATCTGTCCCGCGGGGGCGATAATCAGGGAGGAGGCCCGGCCATGAGATCATTGACAAAGGAACCATTCAACCTGATCGTAGCGGGGGTCGGCGGGCAGGGCAATGTGCTTCTTTCCGCGTTCGTGGGACTGGCCCTTGTGAACGAGGGATTTACCGTAACCGTGGCTGACACCTTCGGGGTCAGTCAGCGGGGCGGTTCGGTGACCAGCCATATCAAAATTTCAAAAAAAGCCTCGTACAGTTCGGTTACGCTGGAGGGAAAGGCCGATGTGGTACTCGGGATGGAGCCGGTGGAAACGCTGCGGGCGCTGGGAGAGTTCGGGAACCCGCAGGTTGTCGTCATCGTCAACCCCCGCCCGGTTCACCCGGCCGGAGGGATTCCCTACCCCGATCTCGATTTGGTGAAACAGGCAATCTCCGGGCTTTCGGCAAGGGCCTCCTTTATCAATGCCACCGATGAGGCGCTGAAAATGGGCGATCCGCTGTTCGCGAACATTATCCTTCTGGGGGCGCTGATGGGGGCCGACGTGCTTCCGCTCGAAAGCGGGGCGATGCTCCCCATTTTGCAGGAGCGTTTTTCCGGCGCCATGTACGACAAAAATATCGAGGCGTTCAACAGGGGGATCGATTTGTGCCGGAACCCCTGAGACGGCAACTTTTTTTCTTGACTTATTGTGAAGTTGCGATAGAATGCCCCCGCCTTTCGTTTTGGCGTATGAAATCAAACGTTTCGAAATATAATTCAAACAGGAGGGAAACACATGGAAAAAGAAAAGAAGGCAGTTGACAGCAGGCGTTCATTTTTGAAGAAGGCGGGTGCGGGAATTGTCGCAGGCGCCGGAGTAGCCGCCGGCATGGGTGTATCCGCCCCGTTCGTCCACGCCCAGCCGACCGTGCGCTGGCGTCTGGCGTCGAGTTTTCCGAAGTCTCTGGACACCATCTACGCCCCGGCCGAGGATTTTGCCAAGCTGGTAGGCGAGATGTCGGGCGGTAAGTTTGCCATTTCCGTCCACTCGGCAGGCGAGCTTCTGCCCCCGTTCGGCGTTGTTGACGGGGTGCAGAACGGCACGGTAGAGTGCTGCCATACGGCCGCCTACTACTTTTTCGGCAAGGATCCTTCGTTTGCCATCGGCGCCGCCATCCCGTTCGGTCTCAATACCCGCCAGATGAATTCGTGGATGTTCGAAGGGAACGGCCTGGAGCTCATGCGCGAATTCTACAAGAATTACAACATGACCAGCTTTCCGTTAGGGAATACCGGCGCCCAGATGGGCGGGTGGTACCGCAAGGAAATAAAGAAGGTCGAAGATTTGAAGGGGCTCAAGATGCGAACCGCCGGCATCGCCGGGGAGGTGATGAAGAGGCTTGGCGTCGTTACCCAGAGTCTGCCGGGCGGAGAGATTTACACCGCGCTGGAAAAGGGCGCCATCGACGCCACCGAATGGGTCGGCCCCTATGACGATTTGAAGCTGGGGTTCTACAAGGTTGCGCCCCATTATTATTATCCCGGCTGGTGGGAGGGAAGCACCCAGGCCGATATGTACATCAACCTGAAGGCCTGGGAGGCGCTTTCCCTGGAATACAAGGCGATGGTGCAGGCCGCGGCCGCTTTTGCCCATATCCGGATGACGGCCAAATACGACGCCAGAAACCCGATCGCGTTGCGGGAGCTGGTTTCCAAGGGCGCGAAGCTGCACCGTTTTTCGAAGCCGATCATGGATGCGGCCTACAAGGAGGCAACGGCGCTCTACGCTGAACTTTCCGCGAAGAATGCCCACTGGAAAAAGATTTATGAGGATTACAGCAAATTCCGAGCAACCGAGAACATGTGGTTCAAGTTTTCCGAAGCCGGATTCGACGACTACATGCAGAGTCTGAAGCTGTAGTCAGGCAGGCGGTTATTCCCCGTTAAAAAAGCCCGCCATCCCCTGTTGGATGACGGGCTTTTTCCCTGAAAATACTCCAGAGTTTCATCTGCTGCGAAAACGCGTCCGGCTGCAGGGCCGGGCGCTATTTATTTTTAGATTTCTTCTCCATTTCCTTCAGGGCCTCAGCCGCGGGATCATACTCTCCATCGTCGGCGCTGTCGGCCATCTCCTCCGCGGTCGCCTCCTCCCCGTAGCCGCTCTGTTCCGCCTCCAGTTTGATGCTTTCAATATTGACATTGCTTGTCGTGTCGAGCCTGCCCGTGACAAGGTTGGGGAAGGCGATTATCAATGTTATCATGATCACCTGAATCGCTATGAAAAAGATCGAACCCTTGTAAATC
>DYTH01000020.1:24016-26258 GCA_020726025.1 Syntrophus aciditrophicus
CAATGTTATCATGATCACCTGAATCGCTATGAAAAAGATCGAACCCTTGTAAATCTGGGGGGTTGTCATCCCCTTGACCAGTTTCCCGGTTATCCTGTCGGTATAGTCGTTTCTCGGGGCGACGCTGCGGAGGTAGAAAAGGGCGAAGCCGAACGGAGGCGACAGGAAGGAGGTCTGGAGGTTCATCCCGATCAGAACGCCGAACCAAACCAGATTGATGTCCAGTTTTGTCGCCACCCCGACCAGAAGCGGGATGACGATGAACGCTATTTCGAAAAAATCGATGAAGCAGCCGAGGATGAAGACGAGGGTGTTCACCGCCAGTATGAAACTGAGCTTGCCGGCGGGAAGTCTGGCGAAGAGGCTCTCCACCCAGATGTGGCCGTCCGCCGCGTTGAAGGTAAAACTGAATACCGTTGCCCCGATGAGGATAAACATGACGAAGCAGGAAAGGACGGTCGTATTTTCCAGTGCCTGTTTGAACAGCCTGAAATCGAGTTTCCTTCGCGAGAAGGCCATGATCATGGCTCCGGTGGCGCCGAGAGCCCCACCCTCGGTCGGGGTGGCGACGCCGATGAAAATGGTGCCGAGAACCAGGAAGATCAGTACCAGCGGGGGAAGCAGAACAAAAACGACGCGCTCCGACAGTTTGGACAGCAGATGCAGGTGCAAGAGATTGTTGAGTGTGGCGACGAGGAAGGCCACCAATGAAGCTACGGTGACGGAGAGGGTTATCACCTCGTCGGAAGGGGATGCGCCCGTGCGGTCGAGGAGCGGGTTCATCAGGGCATCGTGAAAGTGGGCCCAGATGAGGGCCGCCGCAATCGAGATGCCGAGAACCGCCAGCAGGGAAATGTAACCGCTGGCGCCGTTTTCCTCGCGGTAGATGCGGGCTTCTTTGGGGAGAGCCGGCACCCACGAGGGTTTGAACAGGGCAAGCATAATGATTACGAGCATGAACAAGCCTACGAGCATCAGGCCGGGAAGCATTGCCCCGATGTAGATGTCGCCGACGGAAACCCCCAGTTGATCGGCAAGGACGATCAGTACCAGGGAGGGGGGAATGATCTGGGCCAGGGTCCCCGACGCCGTTATGACTCCGGCGGTGATGCTGTTGTTGTAGCCGTAGCGGAGCATGATGGGGAGAGAAATCAGCCCCATCGAAATAACCGCCGCCGCCATGACCCCGGTAGTGGCGGCCAGCAGGGCGCCGACGAAGATGGTCGCAAGCGCGAGACCGCCCCGCAGGGGGCCGAACAACTGGCCGATGGTCTCCAGCAGGTCCTCGGCCATGCCGCTCCTTTCGAGGATCAAGCCCATAAAGGTGAAGAAGGGAATTGCCAGCATGGTTTCATTCTGGACAATTCCCATGATCCTGAGCGGCAGCGCCTGGAAGAGGGAATTCTGAAAGAGGCCGAGTTCCATGCCGATGAATCCGAAGGTGAGACCGGTGGCCGCGAGGCTGAAGGCGACGGGGAAGCCGGTAAGCAGAAAGAAAAAGAGACCGGCGAACATAAAGGGTATGAAGTTGTGAGTAATGAATTCCATGTCAGCATTCCTCCTGATGGCTTTTGTCAGTCGTTTCTTCAGCGGCTTTGCCATCGGCTGTTTTATGGGCAAGAGGATCGGGGATCTTTCCCCCCAGGAACGCAAAGCGTTTTACCAGTTCGGAAAAACCCTGCAGGAGAAGGAGAGAAAAACCGACCGGCAGCAGCAGATAGACCGGCCAGCGGATAAGCCCGCCGGCGTTCTGAGACATCTCGCCGCTGGTGTAGGCAGTGAGAAAAAGCTGCCAGGACATGGATATGATCATCAGGCAGAAGGGGGTAAGAAAAACGATGATGCCGAGGATATCGATTGCGGAACGGGCCTTTGGAGAAAGATGGGACGAAACGAAGTCGATCCGGACGTGGGCGTTTTTCATGAACGCAAAGCCGGCGCCAAGAAGAAACACCGCTCCGAAGAGGTACCACTGCATTTCGGTAAACGCATTGGAGCCAACGCTGAAAATTTTACGGGCGAGGGCGTTGCCGGCGCTCAAGAGCGCCGATGCCAGAATGAACCAGATAATCAACTGACCGATCCGTCTGCTCATTCCATCGATGAGCCCGGATATTTTAAGCAATGCTGTCATAAATTCACCTTGAGAACCTTCCTGCAGGGGTTTCCCGCCCCGCTCCTGGATCTGCCGATCGATTTTTCCCCGCGCCAGAGCGCAAATGCATTCCTTTTGTGCAACGCA
>DYTH01000122.1 GCA_020726025.1 Syntrophus aciditrophicus
CCCCGTGAAGGGGGAGGGAATTTCAGACTTTTGACGAGAGCATCAAGCTTAATGTTCACAAAATGTCCTTTAATTTATGCATGCATTTTTACGTAAAACAGGCAAGGAGGCAGATATGACAACAAGCAAATGGATGCACGCGGGAACCGTTCTAAAGATGAACGCCTGCAACTACCCCGATCGGCTCGGCTGGCAGGACAAGAGCCGGGAATTTTCGTTCAAGGCATGGAACGACAGATCCTGCCGTCTGGCCAACGGTTTGGCCGACATGGGCGTCGGACATCAGGAGAGAGTGGCCATTCTGGCCTACAACCGGGGCGAATGGCTGGACATTTACGCCGGCACAGCCAAAGGCGGACAGATCATGGTTCCGCTGATGTTCAGGCTTTCGGCGCCGGAGATCCTGTTCATCGTGAACCACTCCGAGGCGAAGACGATGATCGTCGAGGAACCTTTCGTGAAAATGATCGACGAAATCAAGGACCAGTTGACAATCCCGAAAGACGGCTACATCTACCTCGGCGACGGGAAGACCCCGGACGGTTACATCGGCTTTGAGGAGCTGCTGGCGAAATCCTCCCCGGAAGAGCCGGATGTGATGGTTGACGGCGACGATATCTGGACGTTCATGTACACATCCGGAACCACCGGCCGGCCCAAGGGGGTGCTGAAGACGCACGAGAGCTACCACGCCCAGTACCTTTTGGACATCGCGAACCGCCATGTGCTGCCGACCGACAAGGTGATGCTCGTCATGCCGATGTGTCACGTCAATTCCATCTTTTACTCATTCCCCTGCACGCTTGTCTCCGCGCCGGTCTTTGTTTACAATATGGTGAGTTTCGACCCGGAGGATCTGCTGCGCACCATCGAGAAATACAAGATCACCTTCACCTCGCTGGTGCCGACCCACTACATCATGATCCTCGCCCTGCCAAAGGAAAAGAAAAACGCCTTTGACGTCTCGTCAATCCGCCAGCTTCTTGTCTCCTCGGCGCCAGCCCGCAAAGAACTCAAGATGGCGATCATGGATCATTTCAAGAACGTGGAGCTCTGGGAGGCTTACGGAACCACCGAAGGCGGCCTGATCACGTATCTGCGGCCCGAGGATCAGTTGAAAAAACTGGGTTCCATCGGAAAGGAAATTTTCGGCATCGACCGGATCAGGATACTGGATGAGGAGAGAAACCCCGTTCCCGAAGGAGAGGCGGGCGAAATCTTCTACCGGACGCCGATGCTCTTCAAGGAGTACTGGAAGGATCCGGAAAAATCAAAGGACGCCTTCATCGGAGAATGGTCGTCGGCGGGAGACATGGGACGCCGGGACGAGGAGGGGTACTATTACCTTGTTGACCGGAAGGCCAACATGATCATCACCGGCGGGGAAAATGTCTTTCCCTCCGAGGTCGAAAATGTGGCAGGCTCCCACCCCGCCGTCAAAGATATCGCCGTCATCGGCGTGCCTGATGAAAAATGGGGGGAGACGATCAAGGCCGTAATCATCCTGAAGGACGGCTACGAAGCCTGCGACGGACTGGCGAAGGAGATCATCGATTTCACGAAGGACAAGATCGCCGGCTACAAAAGACCAAAATCCGTCGATTTCATCAAGGATGAAGAGATGCCCCGGACGGGAACCGGAAAGATCCTGCACCGCATTCTGCGCACCCGCTACGGCGCCTGGAGCGATCACAAACAGGCAAACTCGTGAGGACAATTCACGTAAGGGCAATTGTGGACATTAAGCTTGATGCTCTCGTAAAAAGTCCAAAAACCGTCATTCCGGCGAAAGCCGGAATCCATAAGTGCCTAAATTCACTGGATTTCGTGTCAAGCACGGAATGACAAAAGGGGACAAAATCGACTTTTGACGAGCTCATCAAGCTTCGCTTTCATGAATTGCCCCAACGATGTCGAAAAAAATAAAGGAGAAAATGGATATGAATGAGTTGTTGCAGGATAGTCCGGACAAAAAGATGCTCCTCCTCGGCAACGAGGCGATTGTACGGGGCGCGATAGAGGCGGGCGTGGCGCTTGTCGCCGCCTACCCCGGCACCCCCTCTTCGGAGATTGCCGACACCTTTTTCCAGTTGCAGAAGGAATCAGGCGTCTATTTCGAGTACTCCACCAACGAAAAGGTCGCCATGGAGGTCGCCGCAGCCGCGGCCCTGGCAGGCGTTCGCTCCCTGTGCAGCATGAAGCACGTCGGCGTCAACGTCGCCGCCGATTTTCTGATGTCGCTTGCCTACCTGGGGGTAAGGGGCGGAATGGTCATTGTTTCGGCCGACGACCCCTCCATGTTTTCGAGCCAGAACGAGCAGGATAACCGGATGTACGGCAAGTTCTCCGGCCTTCCCATCCTGGAGCCCTCCTCCATTGCCGAGGCCATGGAGATGACCCGGTACGCGTTTGATCTCTCCGAGGAACTTCAGGAGCCGGTCATCCTGAGAACCACCACCCGCATCAACCATTCCACCGGCGTGGTGTCGCTGGGGCCAATCAACAAAAACAGGGCGACTGGAACGTTTCCGAAGGACCCGTTCCGCTACACCGTGATCCCCAGCGTCGCAATGAAGCTCCACAAGGCGCTTTTAGCCAATTACGAGAAGGCGGCGGCGCTCTCCGATACATCCCCACTCAACTTTACCTGCGGCGACGGCGTGTGGGGAATCATCACAAGCGGCGTATCCTACAATTACGTGAGCGACGCCCTTGAGGAGCTCGGTCTGACCTCGCGGGTGCGTGTGCTGAGAATCGGGTTCTCTCACCCCCTGCCCGATAAAAAAATCAAAGATTTCCTGGGTAAATGTGAAAAAATCCTGGTCGTCGAGGAGCTGGAGCCGTACCTCGAAGAAGGGGTGAAGGTCAAGGCGCAGGAGATCGGAAGCATCATTCCGATCAGGGGCAAGGGCGAGGGGATTTTTTCCCGGGCATACGAGTTTGACCCGGCCATGGTGCGCGGCGTCATCGCCTCCTACTTCGGTGTGGAGAACAAAAACAAGAAGCCCATCGCCATTGAAATGGCCAATATTCCTCAGCGCCCGCCCAACCTCTGTTCCGGATGCCCCCATCGGGCCACCTACGCCGCCATACGCGAAGCCTTCGGCGACGAGCCGATCTACACGAATGATATCGGCTGCTACACGCTGGGGGTGCTTCCCCCGCTCAGCATGTCCGACGTCTCCGTCTGCATGGGGGCAAGCATCGGACTGGGCTCCGGTCTGGGAAAGGCAACCGGGAGAAAGGTCATCTCCTTCATCGGGGACTCGACATTTTTTCATGGCGGAATCCCAGGGCTTATCAACGCCCTCCATAACGACCACGACCAGACGGTCGTCATCATGGACAACGGCACCACCTCAATGACCGGCTTCCAGCCCGACCCCGGAACCGACATGACCAAAATGGGCCTCACCAACGCCAGCGTCTCGATTGAGGCCCTGGTCCGGGGAATCGGCGTCAAGCATGTGACCGTCGCCAAACCGTTCAAGTTCAAGAAGACCATCGAGCAGATCAAGGAGGCCGTTGCCTTCAAGGGGCTTTCCGTCGTCATTTCACAGGAAATATGCCCCATGTATGAAAAGACATTCAAAAAACCGGAAAAGCGCACCTACTACATCGACCACGACAAGTGCAAAAATCACCGGGTCTGCCTCAACACGCTGGCCTGTCCCGCCTTCTACCTGGACGGCGAGAAGGTGGAGATCGATGAATCGGCCTGCATCGGCTGTACGCTGTGCGTCCAGGTCTGTCCGGAAAATGCCATAAGGCTCAGAAAGATAGGAGAATAACCATGAAAACGAAGTTTAATGTTCATAATATGACTCGCATCATCTTTGTCGCCGTCGGCGGGCAGGGGAACCTCCTTGCCGCCCATCTTCTGGGGGAGGCAGCCCTGGCCCACAACATCCCCGTTCAGATCAGTGAAATACACGGCATGGCGCAACGGGGCGGCGTGGTGGAATCGGCAATCGTCATGGGCAAGGCCCAGAGCAACATCATCTCCCGGGGCGAGGCAGACGTGCTTGTCGGCTTCGAACCGCTGGAGACGCTTCGCGCCATCGGCAAATGCAATAAAGATTCTTACGTTATTTCGAATACCTTCCCTCTTCCTCCCTTTACCGTGGCAATCGGCATGGGGGCCTATCCCTCCATCGAAGAGACCATGGAAAAAATCAAGTCTCAGGTAAAGAAGCTCGTTGCCTTTGACGGATCAACCATGGCCAGGGAGGCGGGAACACTGCTCAGCCTGAACATGGTCATGCTGGGGGCGCTTGCCGGAACCGGGCTGGTTCCGGTATCCGCGGAAATGATCAAGCAGACCATAGCAGAAAAGACGAAGAAAGCCTTTCTGGAAATGAACATCAAGGCCTTTGACCGGGGTTTCGCCGCCACATCCAAAGTTGCGAATGCATGAAGGAATATCGACTTTTGATGAGAACATCTTAAATAGGAGGAAAAACGATGAATTTTGCGATGTTTTCCGGACTCAATGCCAGCAAGTTTCCGGAAAGGGAATTCCTCATAGAAAGCTACCCTTCCCGGAATTACCGAAGATGCGCCACATGGAAGGAGTATAACGGGCAGGCCAACAGAATTGCCAATTATCTGATGAAAAAATGCGGCGTCAAGCACGGCGACATTGTCCTTCACCTGATGATGAATTCGATCGAGTGGCATGCAAGCTTCACCGGCATATTGAAGACCGGCGCCACAGTCACCCCTCTCAATTACCGTTTTGCAACCAACGACATTCAATACGCCGCCGATGTGACAAAGTGCCGCGTCTTTATCTTCGATGAACAGTTTATCCCGAGGATTACGCCGCTCATCAAGGAAATGGACTACTGCAAGTATTTCATCTGCCTGGGCGAAAACGTTCCGGAGGGGATGATCTCTTACAGGGAGATACTTGAAAGCGAAAGCTGCGACGAAGTATGCGTGGAAACGGCGGACGATGATACGGCGGAACTGATGTTTACCTCCGGGACTACCGGCGCCCCGAAACCGGTTGCCCAGTCCCATAAAAATCTCTTTTTCACGGGGGTGGGAAACGGCCTTTCCCTGAATGACGGCTATTACAGCGTTTATCTTGCGCCTCACCCCTTTTATCACAGCGGCTCCCTGTTTCATTCCTTCCCCTCCTACATAGCCGCGGGGAAGATTCTGATGCCGATGGAATTCAAACCGGAGTTTTACATCCGGTCGCTGGCAGAGGAAAAATGCACGGGGGGCTTCAACACCGTTCCGATCTGGTCGGATTTGCTCAACGCCATCAAGGAAGGCAAGATCAACTTAAACGACTACGACCTCTCCGAACTGAAACACATCGAGCTTGGCGCGCAGCCTGTGCCCCATGTGCTGCTTGAGGAATCCAAAAAGATCTTCCCGAAGATCAAATTCGGCATCACCTATGGGCTGACGGAAGGAGGCGGAGGCTTTACGGCCATCTCCTATGACGAGAATATCCTGGAGAAACCGGGATCCATCGGCAAAGCCACCGCCTTTATGGAAATCAAGGTGGTTGACTATGAGGGCAGGGAAACGCCCCCCATGGTCATCGGCGAGGTGCTGCTGAAAGGTCCGCGGCTCATGAAGGAATATGCCTTCAATCCTGAAATCACGGCAAAAACCATTGTTGACGGATGGCTCCGTACGGGCGATCTCGCCTACAAGGACAAGGACGGCTTTATTTTCTTCACCGACCGGGCAAAAGACCTGATCATCCGCGGGGGGGAGAATATTTTCCCGGTCGAGATAGAGGACTTCTTCAGAAGACATCCCAAAATCCGGGACGTGGCTGTTATGGGCTTCCCCCATCCGAGGCTTGTGGAAATTGTCTTTGCCGTCATAGAGACCAAAGAAGGCCAGGCAATGACAGAAGAAGAAGTGACGGATTTCTGCAAAAACAGTGGCCTCGCCAAATACAAATGGCCGGAGAAGATTGTCTTCGCACCCGTCCCGCGCAACCCTTCCGGAAAGATCGAAAAACCCAAGTTGCGGGATGTTTACGTAAAACCGGCCAGGGAGGCGCTGGATGCCGAATTGAATAAAAAAAGCTGAACGAGGCTCTTGGAGACTTTCGACGGCCATGGAACTGTAACAAATTGTTGCCGGATTCCATGGCCGTCGCATGTAGTTCACCATCGTTATATTGCGGCAGACGAAAAGGACAATGTTTTGTTGCAGCAGCCTTCAATCTGTGACGTTCAGGCTAACGGCCCATCTTCAGGATTTACTAAACGCTACTCAATGTCGCTGTCCGTCAAAACCCGGTGCGGCTTTGCAGAACTTCCTTTATTTACAATGGTATTGTCTTTCCTGGCCAACGCATGCCTTCTGATTCCCGATCGGCAATATTCGATGGATATCAGGCAGGCAGACCCATTATTGTTCCCTATCGGTAATATA
>DYTH01000002.1:0-55616 GCA_020726025.1 Syntrophus aciditrophicus
TGCTCTATATCTGTAAATTCTATCTGATGCATGAAAATCATCCCTTTCTTCCGGCCATCCCTGCCCTGCGACCAATGCCGCAGACCGGCGCCGGTCCCGGTTTTTCATAAGACCGTTCCGAAAAAAACAGCAGCCAGGACCAGAACGGAAATCACGCTGTTGACATTGAAAAAGGCGATGTTGATTCTGGACAGGTCGTCCGGGTGAACCAGCCTGTGCTCCACGATGAAAAGCATTCCGATGACGACAACGCATGCCGGATAGAGCACATTCAACGGGAAGAGCAGATAAAGCCACCCCAGCGACAGTACGCTCACCACATGCAGCATCGTGGAAATAATCATCGCCTTTTTGACTCCGAAATAGACAGGGATGGAATGGAGCCCCTTTTCGCGGTCAAACGCAACGTCCTGGCAGGCGTACAGGATGTCGAAACCGGCGATGTAGGTCATAAGCGCAAGACTCAGGACGGAAATGGCCCCGGGCATCTCGCCGGTTGCCGCCACCCAGACCGCCATCGGAGAGATGCCGATGGCAAATCCAAGAAAAATGTGGGCAAGCCAGGTAAATCTCTTCGTGTAGGAATAGGCGAAAAGAAACGCCAGAACCGGAAAGGAAAGCCAGAGGCAGAGCCGGGAGAGAGCCCCTGATGCGACGACAAAAACGAGGCTGGAGAC
The DNA here is from genome assembly GCA_020726025.1 of Syntrophus aciditrophicus. Lineage (GTDB taxonomy): Bacteria > Desulfobacterota > Syntrophia > Syntrophales > UBA5619 > DYTH01. The sequence goes on from DYTH01000002.1 coordinate 678, forward strand.
AAAGGTAAAAAAAGCGGCCTCCCTCCGGGAAAGGGTTCCCCTGGGAATCTCCCGGATGGCGGTGCGCGGATTATCCGCGTCCAAAAACGCATCGGCGACGCGGTTGAAGCCCATGGCCGCCGACCGGGCGGCCGCCATCGCGACGATGATCCAGAATACCGTCATGGAATCCAGCGGCTTGACCGCGTGTACCAGAACAACCGCGGACAGGGCAAAGGGGAGGGCAAAAATCGTATGGGAAAACTTGATCATCCGCAGATAGACAGCGGCTTTGGAACATATTTTCATGGCCGTCGAACCCCGGCTCTCTCCAAACAGATCCCTTCACGGATGATGCACATGAAGCTCCCCTTTTCCAAAAGACCTTTCATCGCTTCGGGCCAGCGCCCATAGAGAGGGCCGGAAGCGCCATCTCCTGAAAAAAGCGCGCCTGACCGTCGCGGTAAAGCCTGATGTTTTCGATGATGGCGCCTCGCGCGTCGTGCCTGGGCGTATCGGAAACAAATTTGAAGATGAAGCAGCCCAAACCAAAATGACGGGCGGTCTGGACAACAGCCGCCCCCTCCATATCAACCAGATCGGCAAGACCGACAACCCCCGCTCTCTCCTCGGGGCTGCGCAGCGGTCGATCCTGGGTGGCAAGCGAGGCCATGGAAAACCCCTCCAGCACATCCGGGGTGTGCTCCATGAAGGCGCCCGTCTGGAGATCAGGACGATCCGGTTCGATGATCCGGTTGATGTGGTACAGCGCGCCCAGCGGCCTTTCTTCGTCAAGGGCCCCGGCCGCACCGATATTGCAGATCAGATCGGGATGAAAGTCCGCAATCAGATGGGCACAGGCCATAGCGGCATGAACCTTCCCCACTCCCGACAGCATCAGAACAACCCGGGAATCCCGGAATGCGCGGAAAGGCCCGTTTTGAATCTCGCCCAGCGACAACCCGAGGATCAGCGGTTTGGCCTCGGTCATGGTGGCCATGACCAGGCCGACTACAGGAGTTTCCACAGCTCCGCCCTCTCTTTAAGCGCTGCAACCGCTTCACGGCCAGCGGCGCCGAGCGATACGGAAAAATCATTCACATACAGGGCGATATGTTCTTCGATCACCCGGTCATCCATCTCCTGGGCGTGTTTCTTGATGAACGCCCTTCCCTCCTCCGGAAATCTCCTGGCGTGGAGAAGCGACGCGCGGATCAGGTTTTCCACGGCCTCCCTGTGTGACGCCATATCCGACCGGATGGCGATGCAGCCAAGAGGAATCGGAAGCCCCGCCTCCTTTTCCCACCACTCCCCCAGATCCACCAAAGAAGAACAGTTGTAGCTCTGATAGACAAATCGGCCCTCATGAATGATCAGCCCTGCGTCGAAGAGGCCGGCGGCGATGCCGGGGAGTATCTCGTCAAACCGGACAAACTCGACTGCCCCGACAGACCTCCCCCCCATCCAGAGTTGCAGGAGCAGCCAGGCGGTCGTGTACCGTCCGGGGACGGCAACGCGCGCCCTTTCGAGAGATGTGAAAGAGGGACCGGCAAGCAGGAGCGGCCCGCATCCGTAACCGAGGGCAGCCCCCGAATCGAGCAGCAGGTAACGCTCCTTGAGCTGCAAAAAGGCGTAAAACGACAGTTTCGTGACCGGCAGCGTCCCCGATAAAGCCCGGTCGTTAAGCTCTTCCACATCCGCGATAAAGGGGGAAAAACGATACGGTCCGGTGTCCATCCGGCCGTTGACAAGCGCGTCGAAAATAAACGTGTCATTCGGGCAGGAGGAAAACCCGATGCCGATCTCTGTCGCGTCTTTATGATCGCTGCGTTCCATCTTCATGCAAACAACCTGATCGGCTGGTAATCGGAATCCCTCTGGAAAGGGATCCGCCCGGCATCACGGATGACATCGATCATTTCATCCACACTGGTTCTGGTTTTGACTCCGGTCGCCCCGACGACCACCTCTTCGGTGAGAACCCCGCCCATGTCGCTTGCGCCCATCGTCAGGGCAATCTGCGCCAGTTTCATCCCCTCGGTGAGCCACCCCGCCTGGATATGGCGGACGTTGTCGAGAAAGATGCGGGCAATGGCGACAATCCGGAGGTAATCCATCCCTGTTGCCGGAACAACGTCCTCCATCCGCGTGTTGGCGGGCGAAAAAGACCACGGGATGAAGGCCCGGATCATGCCGGTGCGATCCTGAAGATCCCGTATCACTCCGAGGTGTTCAACCCTCTCGGGCAGGGTTTCTCCCATCCCGTAAGTCATCGTCGCGCTTGATTTCATTTTGTGCCGGTGCAGCGACTCCATCACATCCACCCACCCGGAAACACCAATCTTCCGGGGACTTACCAGCCTGCGCACCCGCTCGACAAGGATATCGGATGCGCCGGGAACGGAGTCAAGGCCTGCATCCTTCAGCGTCGCTACCGCCTGATCGACGGAAACACCGGAACGGCGGGCGGCATGCGCCAGCTCCGCCGGCGAGAAGGAGTGGAGCGTAACCTCCGGGAAGCGTTCCTTTACCGCCCGTGTCATCCCGGCATAGGTTTCCAGCGAGTGGCGGGGATGGAGCCCCCCCTGCAGCATCACCTGCGTTCCCCCGCTCTTGACGAGTTCTTCCACCTTTTGCAGTATCTCGCCGAGAGTCAGTTCATAGGGCTCGATCTGCCCCGCCCGGGCATGAAAGGCGCAGAAGTTGCATTCCGCCTCGCAGACATTGGTAAAATTGACAATACGGTCGATGATGAAACCGACCTTTCCGTCAGGAACGAGAAGCCGGGTGCGGAAATCGGCCGCCATCCCCAGATCGAGAATATCCCACGAAAACAGGGCAAGGGCCTCCTGCGCGTTGATCCGTTTTCCCGCGTATATCTTTTCTTTCAGCTCGTCCATGTGCAAACCAGTCTATTCAAATTAAGGGACGGAAGTTATTGCTTATCAGGAAGCCCGAATTCCCCAATCAAGCCGGGAAATGACAATTTCAGGACTTCTGCAACCAGCTCCATCGAAAGACGTTTATGGCCCTTTACTCCTGCAGAAAGACATCCTTGCCGGTTTTCTTGAGAAGCCCCATCCCGGCGGCGCTCTCAAGGTAAAAAAAGAAGGCCTCCCGCAAAGAGGGGGTAAAGGCGTATTTCAAGGCCCGGTAGTAGGCGTCGATATCGTAATGAACGTCGGGGTATCTTGCGGAAGCCTTCCGGATGACCGTCTCGCGGTCAGAATCGAGAAAAGCAAGCGATTTTGTGTAGGAGTCCACGACAGCATCCACCACGGAACGGTCGTTCTCAAACAGGGGCCTGCTGACGGCAAAAACGGCAAAAACCACCGGGTAGCCGGTTTTCCGCATCCACAAATCCCCCAGATCGTACGTGTAGGGGGCCATCTCCCCTTTCATCGCCTCATTGCCGATGAGGAGCGCCGCATCGAGCAGGCCGTCCTTCAGCGAGGGATTGGGCGGCGTCGGAACATAGTCGGGCTCTATCCGCAAGAAGCGGGACAGGAGGATTTTCAGAAGGATAACCGACGTCTTGGAGGCAGTGGTCAGGCCGACCCGCCTTTTGTCCAGTTCCTCAATCGGCATGCTGCTCGAAAGGATAACCGAATGGACGTAGCCCACCGAGCTGAGGCAGAAATCGGGCAGCAGCCGCACCCGGTCTTCCAGTTCCGGGTACATGGCGGCCGATATCGGGCTCATGTCCAGGCTTCCGTCCGCCATCATCCGGTTGAGTTCGCTGGGATAGGCAGGAACGACCTCCACGCCGGAGAGCGGTTCTTCCTCAAACATCCGGTAATAAAAGGGATAGCAGTTCAGGTAATCGATATAGCCGAGTTTCATCAGCTTTTCCTTATCTGGTAGTTGGCCGCCGCCCGAACCGGCCGGAAACCGGAGGTCTCAATCAGGCGTCGAAGGCTCGCCTCGCTGCCGACGTCGGATGTTCTGGCGCCGGCGGAATGGACCACCTTTTCGTAATGGTAGGTCCCCCCCAGGTCATCCACTCCGAAGTGGAGCAGCATCTGCGCCATCCTGTCGCCGAGGTACATCCAGAGAGATTTCAGATGGGGAACATTGTGCAGAAAAATACGGCTGGCGGCAAAGAGCCGCACGTCGCCGAACCCGGTCGTCCGGGATCTCCGGGCCCGTATTTTTGTGTTGTCCTCATGAAAGGGAAGCGGCACAAAGGTCTTGAAGCCCCCCGTTTCGTCCTGCAGCGCCCGCACCATGGCAAGATGCTCAACCACATCCTCCGGGGTCTCCAGATGGTTGTAAAGCAGCGTCGCGTTCGTCTTCAGCCCGAGGGCATGGGCGATCCGCATCACCTCGATCCAGCGCGTTCCCGGGATCTTCAGGGGGGCGATCTTTTTCCTTACTCTGGGGGAAAAGACCTCGGCCCCGCCGCCGGGCAGGGCGCCGAGACCGGCATCCTTGAGGCGCATAAAAACCTCTTCCACGGAGATGCCGTTGAGACGGGCAAAGTAGTCGTATTCGACGGCGGTAAAGGCGACGATGAATATCTCCGGATTGACCGCCTTGATCCGTCGCAGCATTCCCTCAAAATAGTCCATCTTCAGGTCCGGATTGAGGCCGCCGACAATGTGCACCTCGTCGATGCCGAAAGCGTTCGCCTCCCGGATTCGCTTTTCGATTTCGTCAAGCGAAAAAACGCAGGCGTCCGCGTCCTTCACACCCCGCGAAAAGGCGCACAACGGGCAGCGCAGCTCGCAGATGTTGGTGTAATTGAGATTCATGTTCACTTCGTAATAGGCGACATCGGCGTTGATCTTCCGCCTCAGGTAGTCGGCAATAACGCCCAGCTCGAGGATATCGTCCGTGCCAAGCATATAGAGAGCCTCGGCCTCCGTCACCGGGACATCCGCCATCACCTTTTCCCCGATGGACCGGAGCACTCTGTTTTTTATCCTGCCTTCGAAATCCACGCGCATCTCACTATTTTAGTACAAAACCCTCTATCCGGAGGTCGCGACGAAGAAGAAGCTTTCGTCAAGGGTTCCGGGAAACAATCACGCGATCGCCCACACCGTCGCATCGGCCGCGTCCTGAATAATAACACCCATCTCGCCCAGCTCTTTGCGTATCTCGTCGGCGCGCTTCCACTCCTTTGCCGAACGCGCCTCTTTCCTTTCTTCGATCAATCGTTCAATCTCCGCGACATCCAGCTTGCGCCTTTTGGCTTCCCTGATGCGATCCTCTTCGAGATAGATTTCCGGATTCTCGAAAAAAAGCCCCAGCACATGGCCCGTCTCCAGCAGAACCTCCCGCATCTGAACGGCAAAACCGGGCGACACGATCTTCTTTTTATCGGCGAGATAGGCATTTACCGCACGGACGGCGTCAAACAGATGGCCAATCGCCCGGGCCGTGTTGAAGTCGTCATCCATCGCCTCGACAAACTGCCCCCGGAGGCCGCCTTCCTCCTCATCGAAGAGCTGCTGGCCGGCAACCGAAAGGAAGCTGCCCTCGGGCGCGATCTCCTGGAGCGCGTTGAGCGTCGTGTAAAACCGGTTCATCCCCTGCCGCGCCTCGTTGAGGGCGGCATCGGAGAAATCGACCGGGCTGCGGTAATGGCTCTGCAAAAGGAAAAACCGCAGCGCTTCGGGATGGTATTGTTCGAGAATCTCCCGGATCGTGAAAAAGTTCCCCAGTGATTTGGACATCTTTTCACTGTTCACCCGGACAAATCCGTTGTGAATCCAGGTGCGGGCAAACGTTTTTCCGGTCGCCCCCTCCGACTGGGCGATCTCGTTTTCGTGGTGGGGAAAGATCAGGTCCTCGCCTCCCCCGTGGATGTCGAAGGTCTCGCCAAGGTAGCGCTGACTCATCACCGAACACTCGATGTGCCAGCCAGGACGCCCCTTCCCCCAGGGGCTCTCCCACCAGGGCTCACCCTCCTTGCTCGCCTTCCAGAGGGCAAAGTCGTAGGGGTTCTTTTTCTTTTCGTTTACAACCACCCGGGCGCCCGCCGTCATCTCCTCGATATTCCGGCCGGAGAGCTTTCCGTACCCGGGAAAACTCTCGACGGAATAATAGACGTCGCCTTCTATTTCGTAAGCCATTCCCTTGTTTATCAGCTTCGAAATCAGCGCGATCATTCCTTCGATGTTTTCTGTGGCGCGGGGGGTCCAGGTGGGTGGAGCAACGCGGAGCGTCTGCATATCCAGATCGTGCTCGGCGATGAAACGCTCCGATATCTCTCTGATATCAATGCCTTCTCTATTGGCTCTGTCGATGATCTTGTCGTCCACATCGGTGAAGTTCTTGACAAAGGTCACATCATAACCGCGGTAGCGGAGGTAGCGGGTTATCACGTCAAAAACGACGGCCGAGCGGGCATGGCCGACATGGCAGAAATCGTAGGCGGTGATCCCGCAGACGTAAATCCCTGCCTTTCCTTCCTTAAGAGGCTTGAATTCTTCCTTCTTTCGCGACTGGGTGTTGTATATCCTGAGAGCCATCATTTCTCCTTTTTTGCAGGGGCGCCGGGCATGCTGCGTCCCTGCCTGCCTTTACGGGTAAAGGGCAACGCGGGGCAATCCCGCTGCTTCGGGAAGACCGTACATGATGTTCATGTTCTGGATCGCCTGTCCGGAGGCCCCCTTGATCAGGTTGTCGATGACGGAAACGACAATGAGCCGGTTTGTCCTTTTGTCAACAGTGACGCCGATATCGCAGAAATTGGATCCGGCGACGGAGGAGATATTGGGGAACTGGCCCGCGCCGCAAATTCGGACAAATGGCTCATTTTGATAGAAATCACGGTAGAGGGAAACCGCCTCGGCTGAAGAGACATCCCTCTCCAGTTTTGCATACATGGTGCTGAGGATTCCCCGTTTCAGGGGAAGCAGGTGCGGCGTAAAGGAAATGGTCATCCCCGTTTTCGCAAGGCGGCCCAGCTCCTGTTCGATTTCCGGCGTGTGCCGGTGCCCCCCGACTTTGTAGGCCTTGAATGCCCCGGAAACCTCGCAGTAAAGCGAGGAGATGAGCGGTTCCCTGCCTGCGCCGGTGGCCCCCGATTTGGAATCGGCGATCACCGAGGATGGGTCAATCAGGCCGGAGTTGAGCGCAGGCGCCAGGCCGAGGATAACGCTGGTCGGATAACAACCGGGATTGGCAAGCAGACGGGCGCCGCGAATTTCTTCCCGATAAAGCTCCGGAAGGCCGTAAACCGCCTCCGGAATAAGCCCCGGGGCCGTATGTTTTCGGTACCATGCTTCATAGACCGCCAAATCCCGAATCCGGAAATCGGCGCTCAGGTCTATCACCTTCTTGCCTGCGTTCAGAAAAACGGGGGCAAGCTCCATCGACGCCCCGTGGGGCAGGGCCAGAAAGACCAGATCGCAATTTTTGACCAGTTCCTCCGGCGGATCGTTCGTATAGACAAGGTCCGTCTGCCCCATCAATACCGGATAGACCTCCGCAACGGGTACGCCTGCAAACCTCCGGGAGGTTATCGAAACAACCCCGGCATCGGGATGGTTCAGCAAAAGCCTCGTCAACTCCATGCCGGTGTATCCGCTTCCACCGTAGATACAAACCCTGATCAATTCCCCTTCCTCCTTTTTTCCAGTAATCGACGCGCTTTGCGTCGAGCCCCGTACAAAAAAAGGGAGGCGGTCAGCCTCCCTGGGGGATTTTTATCTCTTGGAGAACTGGAAGCGTTTCCGGGCCCCCGGTTGCCCATATTTCTTTCGTTCCTTGATGCGGGAATCGCGCGTAAGGAATCCAGCTTTTTTCAGAACATCCCGGAGCTCCGGATCGTACTCAAGCAGGGCCTTTGAAATTCCGTGTTTAACAGCGCCGGCCTGACCGGCGATCCCTCCGCCATCGACGCTGATATCAAACGACAGCATCCCTTTTTTGCCCGTTATTTCCAGAGGCTGCTGAATCAGCATCTTCAGGCTCTCCCGGGTGAAATAGTCGTCAAAGTTCCGTTTGTTCACCGTCCAGTTGCCGGTTCCCTCCTTCAGATAGACCCTGGCAATGGCGCTTTTTCTTTTCCCCGTCGCGTAAAAACTTTTCACCGTCATAGACTTCTCCCCTGCCCATCTGACGGGCAGATCATAGTAGAATAATTATAACTCAAGAACCCTGGGACACTGCGCCTCATGCGGATGATCGCTCCCGGCGTAGATCTTGAGCTTTTTCATCATGGCGCGCCCCAGCGTGTTCTTCGGAAGCATGCCCCTGACAGCCGCACGAATGAGTTCTTCGGGTTTTTCCTTGAGCATCTTCCCCGCTGCGGTTGCCTTGATTCCACCCGGATACCCGGAATGATGGTAATAAATCTTGTCGGTAAGCTTCTTGCCTGTAAGGGCGACGCTGCCGGCATTGACAACGATCACGAAATCACCGGTATCGGTATAGGGGGTATAAACCGGCTTATGCTTTCCCCGCAGACGATGCGCTATCTCGCTTGCCATCCGGCCCAGAATCTTGCCGCCGGCATCCACGAGATACCAGTCCCGCTGCACTTCTCCCTGTTTTGCCTGATATGTCTTCATTACTTCTTTCTCCATCCACGTACAAAATCGACGTTTAATGCTCCCTGTCAGAAGAGCGATACCTACGCAAAATATCCCCGTTTGTCAAGTAAAAACTTGTTTATTGCCGCCATCGGTCTCTTTTTTATTTACTTCAAATAAATCAAAAGCACGCCGGTCGCTTCCCGGTCAATTACGCCCCCCCAACCCCAGCAGGGAAAGATAGACCATCACATTGCGATCATTGTACAAATCTGAAATGCTGACCTCCAGAAGCCAGCATTGCCTTCGATACTTCATTCCTATCGTCGACTCCACGGTTCTATTGTCGAGCCTGTTCTTTCTCAACACGCAGGAGGCGCGCAGAGATGAGGAAAGCGCAGCGCCAACGGAAAGATTAACCTCTTCCAGGGTATCCCGGGTGTAGCGGTACCCCGCTGAAATGGAATCGCCGCGGTTGTCTGACACCGTCACATCGTAATCATTCTTGAGGATCCCCCCGGATTTGACGTCCCATGTATTGCGCGACGAAAGGGAAACATAGCGAACAGGGGACGTATCCAGCTCCACATCCACATTGCCAAACGGGCGATTGTCGGCCTGCGGGCCGCTTACGTCCCTTCGGGCCTCGTGAATATCGAAACCCTGACTCACCTTTAAACGCATGATTTCACGGTAGCTTGCCTGCCCGTCTTTCGCCTTCATGCGCGCCGTCAGGTAGCTCACGAGTCCATACCGCAGGCCGTGAAACTCAACCGGCTGATCCAGGAAGATCGGAATATTGTTCTTTTCGGAAACCGGCGCGTAGGTGTACTCTATTTCGGGCCGTATTGCATGCCTCAGTTTGTCCACGGATTCGCCGCCTGTATGATAGACCCTGCTCACTTCGGACGACATGGTTGCGCCCATCGAAAACAGACCGCGATGATCTCTTTTATCCTCCGTATCGGCCAGTCCATCGGTACGCTCCCAGAGATCGGCGCGATAACCCGCCCACGGGGTCATATTCAGATATCGCCCCAGTTTGAACGGCAAAAAAAGTTTGGGGCTGAACTCCCCGAGGTGACCCTTCTGGGATTCGCTGCTGTGGAAATAATCGTACCTTCCGGAAAACTCCATCTGGAGCGGGCTGTTGAACAGGGTTCGCCGGAAGCCTGTAAATACCGCCTCCGGATATTTCTGCATGGTCAAGCTGTTATCGGAAGCGGAAAGATCATCGGTGTAACGGGCAAAAACGGTAAGATTGTAATTAGACCAGTCCTTTGTCGCCTGCACAGTGGAGTCCAAATATCCAAGAGACTGATCGCCGACAAAAGAAATCCGTTTAAAGCCTTCCCCTCCGGGACTCGCGAAATTTTCGCTGTAGTAGTTATACGATGAAAAATCGCGAAAATACCAGTGATCGGAGACCCTTTTTATATCCGCCCTGACTTTTACGCCATTGGAGAGGGTTCCTTCATGGTTGAAATAGTATGACCAGCGATCTTTTCCATCCTGCCAGTTGCGGCTCTGCACCCCGGCCGTCTCGACTGCCTGTTTGTTGTCGCGGATAAAATCCGCGTAAAAGAGACCCGAGGCATTGGGGTTCAGGAAATAACGCAGCTCCACCCCTTCCTTGAATCCCCTTTTTTCAATGTACCGCTGGTAGAAGGTCGCATCGGCGCTCTCGGAGAAGGCCCAGTAAAAAGGAACTTCGATATCCAGTCCGTTGTTGTCGCGGGAATACGAAAAATGGGGAAAAAGAAGGCCTGTCTGACGCGTCGTCTTCGCGGGGAAAATCAGCCAGGGTATGTATAGAACAGGGACGTTGCGCACAAGAAAACGGCCATCCCGGATGACGCCATACCCGTCAACGGCGACATCAACCTCCCGGCCGGAGATGCTCCAGTCAGGACAACTTCCATTACAGGTTGTAAAATATCCTTTTTCCAGCCGATAGTTGGCTTCCGATTTCTTTTCTATTCGCTCTCCGCGGATATGAACGTTATTTTCAGCAATGAAAAGCTCTCCTTCGCCAACGACGCCCGTTTTTGAATTGATGTTGAAGGAAACCTTCTGGCCTTCCAGAATATCATCGTCGCTCTTGATCTTTACATTGCCCTGCGCATGGGCAATGTTCGCAGGACGCCGGTATAAAACCGAATCAGCCTTTAGCCAACCGCCTGTAAAGGTAATGATTACGTTTCCCGCGGCGCCAAACGAATCCTCATCTCCATTGTAGGCAATGGAATCGGCTTCGATCTGAACAGGACCGTCAAGCTCTTTCTGAAAACCCCACAGGGGGGAGACCGTCAAGCTGACGATAACGGCTGCGATCAGTGAAAAAATGAATTCATTTCTTCGCACTGTTATTCACTTTACGGGCATTCGTTTTCGATGGATGACCATGAGGCTTTGCTTTGCCGAGCACCCTCTTGATCTCACCCACAAGGTAAAGGGAGCCGGCCGCACAGATGGCGTCGTCCTCGCCGGCAAGAAAAAAAGCCCTGTTCAAGGCATTTTCAGGTTCTTCGAGTATCTCCACTTTGTCGATAAATTCAGAGGCAAGCGCGGCGAGAACCTGGGGGTCAAGCGACCTTTCCGAAGGCGGGCGGGTCAGGACAATCCTGTCGGCAAGAGGAAAAAGCCGTTTGGCCATTATCCGGTAGTTTTTATCGCCCATGACCCCGAAGATCAGGACCAGCTTCCGGTATGTGAAGTCATTTTCGAGGGCCCGCACGAGGGTTGCAACGCCGGCAGGATTGTGCGCCCCGTCAACGATGAAAAGCGGCGAACGGCCAAGCGCTTCGAGACGTCCTTCCCATTGTGCAGCCCGGAGTCCCTTTATCACGGCCTCGTCGGAAACAGAAAACCGAGCGCCCGCGGAAGAGATCACTTCCATCGCGGCAAGGGCAAGGGCGGCATTGGCAATTTGATGGATCCCTGTGAAGGGAGACCGCAGAGAGCTGAAATTTCTCTGGAGCCCCCTGTAGGAAAAGACGGCGTCTTTTTTCTTCCTCGTGGTGAAATCGTTTCCCAGTCTGAAGAGCCTGGCGTTCTTTTGTCGGCATATGTCCGCAAGCACCGAGAGGACCGGTTTCTGGGATGCAGCGGTCACACAGGCGCCGCCCTCTTTGATGACCCCGCCTTTTTCGAACGCTATTTTGGCAAGGGTATTGCCGAGATACTCTTCGTGCTCGCGGGAAATATTCGTAATCACCGAGACAAGCGGATTGACAACATTCGTTGCGTCAAGCCGTCCTCCCAGACCGACCTCAAGAATGGCAATATCGATTTTGCGCCGTCGGAAATGCGAAAAAGCCATGGCGGTTATGAATTCAAAATAGCTGACTGTCTGCGTAACGTGGCTCTTTACGTCATGGAGACAGTCAACCACTTCCTTTGGGGATATCATCTCGCCGTCGATCCTGATGCGTTCGCGGAAATCTACGAGATCAGGAGAGGTGTAAAGACCTGTTTTAAAGCCGGCGGCGGTCAGAATCGAAGCAAGGATCGCCGCCACCGATCCTTTGCCGTTGGTACCCGCGACAATCACCGAAGGGAAGCTTTCCTGCGGATTGCCCATCCTGCCTAAAAGAGACAGAATTGGTTCAAGTCCGAGACGGATGCTGGACGGGTTCAGGGATTTTAGATAGGAAAGAGATTCTTTATAAGCCATGACGAGGACTTCAGAAAATTCTGGTGAAAAAATAACAGGGCGGGTTAAAACCCGCCCCCGATACGTCTTGCTATTCTTTTGTGGCTGTCTTTTTCTTCACCGGTTTCTCATTCACCGCACCGGGGAGAAGCTCGACGATAGACAACGGCGCGTTGTCGCCGACCCGGTTGCCGGCGTGGATGACTCTGGTATAGCCGCCCATACGTTCCCGGAAGCGCTCGGTGAGCTCTCCGAATAACTTTCCCACAATATCACGTTCGCGAACGAACGCGGCCGCCTGACGCCGGGCATGCAGATCACCGCGTTTGCCGAGGGTTATCATCTTGTCGGCAACCTTCTTCAACTCCTGCGCCTTGGAGTCCGTTGTCTGAATCTTCTCGTATTTTAACAGGGACGTCACCATGTTCCGCAACATCGCCTTACGATGGCTTGTGGTTCTGCCCAATTTACTTCCTATTTTTCCCTGGCCCATTGAATATTATCCTTTCCTGAACATCAACAGCTTATATCTCATCTTCGCTTTCGGGAGCAACGCTATCCTTTTTTACAGCAGAAGAGTCAAACTTCATCCCGAATCCGAGGCCGGCCTCCAGCAGCACTTCCTTAATCTCATTCAAAGATTTACGACCGAAATTCTTTGTTTTCAGCATTTCGGCTTCAGTCTTCTGGACAAGCTCACCAATCATATTGATGCCGGCATTTTTAAGGCAGTTGGCAGATCGTACAGAAAGCTCAAGCTCCTCAACGCTCCGGAAATACAGTTCGTTGTTGTCGATCTCCCCGGACTGCTCAACCGGAAGGCTCTCTTCAAAATCCTCTTCATCGGGGAAATTGATGAACAGTTCGATCTGCTCCTTGAGTATCTTTGCCGCGTAGGCAACCGCATCCTCCGGCAGAACGCTTCCATCCGTCCACACTTCAAGCACAAGTTTGTCATAGTCGGCAACCTGCCCAACACGCGCATACGTAACGGTGTAGTTAACCTTCTTGATGGGAGAGTAGATGGCATCAATATTGATTGTTCCCTCGGGCTGATCGATATCCTTATCCCGTCGGGCAGAAACATACCCCTTGCCGGTTCTAACCTCCATCTGCGCATTCAAAGTGGAGTCTCCGATAATCGTCGCGATATGGTGATCCGGATTAAGAATCTCCATCGTCGAATCGATAACGATATCCCCGGCCGTGATTTCTCCCTGGGTAGAAACATCCAGATACACGGTTCCCGGCCCTTCATCATGGAGTTTGATGTGCACTCCCTTGAGGTTCAGGATAATATCGGTGACATCCTCCTTGACCCCGGGAAGCGTCGAAAATTCATGAAACACGCCGTCAAACTTTACCGAAACAATAGCCGCCCCCTGAATGGATGAGAGCAACACCCTGCGCAGGGAATTGCCCAGCGTGGTGCCAAATCCCCGCTCAAGCGGCTGACAGACGAACTCGGCATAAAACTTTGTGTGCGTGGCCTCGTCTATTTCAATTCTTTTTGGCTTAATCAAGCTGCGCCAATTTTTATGCATAATTCATCCTCTGGATTCCTGATGGTCTTCTGCTTTAAACACTACTTGGAATAGAGCTCAACCACAAGCTGTTCGTTCACGGGCATCGTCAATTCCTCGCGGGTCGGGAGCATCTTGACGGAAGCGCGAAAGTTTTTCTTGTCAACATCGAGCCACTGGGGAACGCCGCGTCTGGCAACGGTCTCCATCGCCTCAAGAATGCGCTCAACCGTACGGCTCTTCTCCCGGATCTCAACAGCATCGCCTGCATTAAGGAGATAGGACGGAATATTGACCGGTTTTCCACTGACGAGAAAATGGTTGTGCCTGATCAACTGCCGGGCTTCATTCCTGGAATTGGCAAAACCCATCCTGAAAACCATGTTGTCGAGCCGTCTTTCAAGGAATAAAAGCAGGTTTGTACCGGCGACGCCCTTTTGTCTTTCCGCCTTCTCGAAATAGCCGCTGAACTGCCTCTCGAGCAAACCGAACATCCTTTTTAGTTTCTGCTTTTCACGCAACTGAACGCCATAATCGGAAGGCTTCTTGCGTAACTGCCCGTGTTCACCCGGCGCGAATCCCCTTCTTTCAAAAGAACATTTTTCGGTGTAGCACCGATCGCCCTTCAAAAAAAGCTTCAAGCCCTCCCTGCGGCATAACCTGCATGCTGAATCTCTATACCTTGCCAACAAAGCCTCCTTGTTAATCCCTTGCAGTCAATAATGGTTGAATAATGCTGCCAATGTTTAATACTGGCCCGCGGCTCAGACCCTTCTTCTTTTCGGGGGACGGCAGCCGTTATGCGGGACAGGCGTTACGTCCCGGATGGAAACAATTCTGATGCCGGTAGTCTGCAGCGATCGAAGAGCTGACTCCCTTCCCGAACCAGGCCCCTTAACAAAAACCTGAACGCTTCTCAACCCGTGCTCCTTCGCCTTTTTCACGGCCTCTTCGGCAGCAATCTGCGCGGCAAACGGGGTGCTTTTACGGGACCCTTTGAATCCCTGCATTCCCGAAGAAGCCCACGCGATGACATTGCCGCTCAAATCGGCCACCGTCACAATCGTATTGTTGAATGTCGATTGAATATGCACTATTCCCTCGGGAATATTTTTCTTTTCCTTCTTTTTTCCTGTTTTTCTAACCGGCTTTGCCATTTCTCCTCCGAACGGACGCTATTTCTTTTTTGCTGCGATAGACCTTCTCGGTCCTTTTCTGGTTCGGGCATTGGTACGACTTTTCTGCCCTCTGACGGGAAGCCCCTTCCTGTGTCTGAGACCTCTGTACGTTCCGATATCCATGAGCCTTTTGATCGACATGGAGACCTCTCGTCTTAAATCTCCCTCGACCTTAAGGTCTTTGTCGATCGCCGTACGGATTGCAGTCACCTCGGAATCCGCAAGTTCATCGGTTTTAGTGTCCGGACTGACTCCGGAGCTTTTGAGAATATCCAGGGATTTTGACCTGCCGATACCGTAGATATACGTCAGTGCAATTTCCATCCTTTTGTTTTTGGGTAAATCCACGCCTGCGATTCTTGCCACCTTGCAAACCTCCTGATTACGGTATGACTATCCCTGACGCTGCTTATGTTTGGGATTCTCACAGATAACGCGTAAAACCCCTTTGCGTTTCACAATTTTGCATTTATCGCAAATTTTCTTTACAGAAGATCGTACCTTCACGTCTTTATGCTCCTTTGCTTTGTATCGACACGTTCATGCGCGTCGGCGATTCCTGTTACTTTGTCCTGTAAACGATCCTGCCCCGTGTAAGGTCATAAGGGGATAGCTGGACGGTGACCTTGTCCCCGGGAAGAATCTTTATGAAATGCATCCTCATTTTACCTGAAATATGGGCCAGCACCTTATGCCCGTTTTCCAGCTCCACCCTGAACATTGCATTGGGCAGAGGTTCTACTACCTTTCCCTCTACCTCAATCGATTCTTCCTTCGCCATGTATCTTTCTTTCCTGATGCGCCTTGTTCGCTGGGATGCCTCGCGGCATTTGTGTCAGATCGCCAGCCATGCACGACCCGGTCGCCGGGCTACCTTCTTCTGGCTATCCGCCCTTTTTTCATAAAACCTTCGTACTGTCTCGTAAGCAGATGGGTTTCAATCTGACCGGCTGTGTCAAGCGCAACACCCACAACAATCAAAAGAGCCGTACCCCCGAAGTAGAAGGGGACATTAAAATAACTTATCAGGATACTGGGGATCACGCAAATTACTGAAACATAGAGCGCACCCCAGAATGTGAGCTTGGTCATTACCTCGTCTATGTAATCGGAGGTTTTCTTCCCGGGTCTTATCCCGGGCACATAACCTCCGTATTTTTTCATATTGTCCGCCATATCGACAGGATTGAATGTAACTGCCGTGTAGAAATAGCTGAAAAATATGATAAAGGCAACGTACAGGCTCTCATACATGAACTTGCCCGGGACCACTGCCGCGGCAACGGCCTTCATCCAGGGATGCGGAATAAAATTGGCGATCGTCGCCGGAAACATGATGATTGATGAGGCGAAGATCGGCGGAATAACCCCGGCGGTATTCACCTTGAGCGGGAGATGCGTGGACTGACCGCCGTACATCTTCCGGCCGATGACCCGCTTGGCGTATTGAACCGGAATACGGCGCTGTCCGCTCTCCACGTAAACGATAATTCCGACGATCAGAACCATCATTGCAATCAGGATGAGAATGAAGAAAATCCCCATCTCTCCCGAGGCAAGAAGTCTGAATGTGTTGATGATGGCTTCCGGGCCGCGGCAGACGATGCCTGCAAAGATGATCAGCGAAATGCCGTTTCCGATCCCTTTTTCCGTAATCTGCTCTCCGAGCCACATGATAAACGCGGTGCCGGCGGTGAGGGTGATGACCGTCATCAAGCGAAAGCTCCAGCCGGTGTCGATAACGATCGAAGCTCCCGTCGGACCGGCCATGTTTTCCAGCCCGATGGCAATCCCGAAACCCTGGATCAGACTGAGCGCCACAGTGCCATACCTTGTGTACTGGGTAATCTTTCTACGCCCCGATTCCCCTTCCTTGGAGAGTTTCTCGAGGTATGGAACAGCCACCGTCAACAACTGAAGGATAATCGAGGCGCTGATATAGGGCATAATGCCCAGGGCAAATACGGAAAGATTGCTCAAAGCCCCACCGGCAAACATGTCAAAGAGCCCCAGCAGCGAACCTTTGGCCTGATCGAAGAAAGCGGCCAGCGCGGCAGTATCAATACCCGGAGTAGGCACATGCGCGCCTATCCGATAAACAGCCAACAACAGAAAAGTGAAGAGAATCCTTTTGGTAAGTTCAGGAACCTTCGATATATTTCCCAGTCCGTCTAACAAATCACGCTACCTCAAGTATCGTTCCGCCGGCAGCTTCAATCTTCTGCCTTGCTCCACGGCTGATCATGTCAACTTTAACGGAAAGGGGATAATTGATATCACCGCTCCCCAGAACCTTGATCCCGTCAAAAACTCCCGAGACGAGCCCAACCCCCTTGAGCGCGTCACAGTCAACAAGCGAACCCTCTCTGAATATCTTCAAATCCTTGATGTTCAGAGTCGCAATGACTTTGCGGTTGGGATTCTTGAAGCCGCGCTTGGGAATCCTCCTGTACAAGGGCATCTGTCCGCCTTCGAAACCCGGGCGGACGCTGTGTCCTGAGCGGGCGTTCTGACCCTTGGCGCCTTTTCCGGCGGTGCCGCCATGACCAGACCCATCGCCTCTTCCCACTCTTTTTCTATTTTTACGCGAACCCTTCGGCGCTGTTAATGTTGACAAATCCATTATTCGTTCCCCTCGACTTCAACGGACGCCACGAGATGTTCAATTTTCTTTATCATCCCTCTGATTTCCGGAGTATCCAGTAGCATGACGCTTCTATGCATTTTACCCAGGCCCAGTCCCTTCAGCACTTTACGCTGCTTTTCCGGCCTTCCTATATAACTGTGCACCTGAGTGACCTTGAGCATTTTACCCACAGCTTGACCCTTTCCTGAAAATTTCAACTATTTTGCCCTTGCCGCCATTATCTCCATCGGGGAGCGTAACTGCTCGAGACCCTGAATGGTTGCCTTGACCAGGTTATGGGGATTATGGGAACCAAGGCATTTGGTCAGTATGTTATGGACGCCCGCCACCTCCAGAACAGCCCGGACGGCGCCGCCTGCAATGAGCCCCGTTCCTTCGGATGCAGGTCGGAGAAGCACTTTGCCTGCGCCGTAGTGGCCTGTCACGCTGTAGGGAATCGTCTTGTTTTCAACGGCAACCTTGACCATCGACTTTTTGGCCTGCTCCATTCCCTTTCGTATTGCCTCGGGAACCTCATGGGCCTTCCCCAGACCGGCGCCGACGGAACCCTTTCCGTCGCCAACAACGACTACCGCACTAAAGCGAAAGCGTCGTCCGCCTTTGACAACCTTGGCAGTTCTATTGATCGTTATAACCCTGTCGAGCAGTTCCAAATCTTCCATATAATATAGTCCCTGATCTTTAGTATGAAGTACTCAATTAAAAAACAAGCCCGGCTTCCCTTGCCCCGTCGGCCAGTGCCTTCACCCTGCCATGGTAGAGAAAACGTCCTCTGTCGAAAACCACTTCGGCAACTCCTGTTTCCTGAAGTCTTTTGGCAATGAGCATGCCTACTGATTTTGCCATTTCCGTTTTATTGAGTTTGGTGTCGCCTGCCAATTCCCTGGCAAGGGATGAAGCCTCGGCCAGGGTTCTTCCGGCCACATCATCGATCGCCTGAACATAGATGTGCGACGCAGACCTGAACACAGAAAGACGCGGCCGATTTCCCGACCCTTCAACCTTCTTTCTTACCCTCAGCTTCCGCTTTGTTCTAACCTTTTCTATTTTCTTGGTAGCCAATTTCTTACCTCTTTTTCAAAATGCGCGGACTCAACCATATTTTAACACTATTTGGCTGCGGACTTGCCCACCTTGCGTTTTATCTCTTCACCAGCGTATTTTATCCCCTTGCCCTTATACGGTTCTGGCTTTCTAATCTTTCTGATTTCCGAAGCAACACGCCCAACCTGCTGTTTGTCTATCCCTGCAATCGTGATTCCAACCTGTTTTTCGACGGATATAGTAACTCCCTCGGGAATCGCATATTCTACCGGTGATGAATACCCAACAACAAGTTTCAAAATCCGGCCAACAACCTCTGCACGGTACCCAACCCCTGAAACCTCAAGACCCCTTTGAAAGCCGGTGCTTACGCCCTGAACCATATTGGCGATCAGCGTCCTTGCCAGACCATGGAGAGATCTGTCCTGTCTCAAGTCAGACCTTCTTTTAACTTCTACGGAATCTTCGCCAATGACCAGGTCAATTAAGGGTGGAACACTGTATGAAAGCTTTCCTTTGGGGCCTTCCACTTCAAGCAGTTCATTTTCACGCTTAAGCTTGACGCCTTGGGGAATCTGAACACTCTTTTTGCCGATTCTGGACATCTCTTACCCTCTTTTTCCTTATTAAATCAAAGCAATCAGCCAAGGGCTAAAAATCGCTTACCACACATTGCAGATCAATTCGCCGCCAAGATTCATCTCCCGGGCCTCTTTATCGGTCATTACACCTTTGGAGGTAGTGACGATGGATACACCGTATCCATTCAAAACCGGCGCAAGTTTACCGCTTTTGAGATAAACTCTTCTGCCAGGCTTGCTGACTCTCTGGATATCAGTCAACACCGGTCGTTTGGCATCCTGATATTTCAGGTAAATACGGAGCATCTCATGTTTTTCCGCATCGGTTTTGATATCGTGCCCTGTGATAAACCCGCTCTTTTTCAAAACCCTGGCAATGTTCAGGTTTATCTTTGAGTTCATAACATCCACGCTTTTGAAGTGAACCTTGCTTGCGTTTCTGATTCTCGTGAGCATATCCGCAATAGGATCGGTCATACCCATATTTGTTGCTCCTTTTCTACCAGCTTGATTTAATCACACCAGGTATCTCGCCGTTAAGCGCCATTTTACGCAGGCAGATTCTACACATGTCGAATTTACGGTAATATGCCCTCGGCCTGCCGCATACAGGGCATCTGTTATAGTCTCGCACCGGAAATTTGTTTTCCCTTTTAGACTTTACCATCAATGATTTCTTTGCCACGTTCCCTCCGGAGAACAAAAACCAGTCCTAATTTTTAAACGGCATCCCCATCAGTTTAAGAAGCTGCCTGGCTTCCTCATCTGTCTTAGCCGTTGTCACAATGGCTATATTCATCCCTCTTAACTTGTCGATCTTATCATAGTCAATTTCCGGGAAAATAATCTGTTCCTTGAGACCGAGCGAGAAATTGCCTCTGCCGTCGAAGGCTTTCGACGTTATCCCTCGAAAATCGCGAACCCTTGGCAGGGCGACGTTAACGAGTCTGTCGAAAAACTCGTACATGCGCTCTCTTCTCAAGGTAACACAACATCCGATGGGCATCCCCTGCCGAAGTTTAAAGGTCGCTATCGATTTTCGGGCTTTTGTAATTATCGGCTTCTGACCGGTAATTGCCTCGAGTTCAGCCACAGCGCTGTCAATAATTTTGACATTCTGGACGGCCTCACCCAGCCCCATGTTAACGACTATCTTGACTATTTTCGGAACTTCCATGGCATTCTTGTAGGAATTAGCCAGGGTGAGCTCCTTTACTGCCTCGTCGATATAAAAATCTTTAAGTCTTGCCATTTTTCACCAGCCCACGCTTCATAGTATCTCTTGGCATTTGGCGCACACACGCACCTTTTTTCCGTCCTCGAGCATCTTGTACTTAACTCTGACTCCAACACCACACTTACTGCAGAGATACATCACGTTGGAAATGTGGATCGATCCCTCTTTCTCAATAATGCCGCCCTTGCCCTTGCCGTCGGGTTTCTGATGTTTTTTGATCAGGTTAACCTTCTCAATAACGACCCTTCCCTTATCAACCAGGACAGTCTGAATCTTCCCGGACTTGCCTTTTTCCCTGCCGGAGATAACCTTTACCGTATCTCCTTTTTTAAGCTTTTTAATCTCCATTTTTGATCCCCAGTCTCAAATCGCCCTGTCTAAAGCACTTCAGGCGCCAGCGAAATAATCTTCATAAACTGTTTTGCCCTCAGCTCGCGGGCGACCGGCCCGAATATTCTCGTACCGACAGGTTCCATCTGGTTGGAAACGAGGACAGCGGAATTATCGTCGAACTTGAGATAGGACCCGTCCGGCCTTCTAACCTCTTTGACCGTCCGGACAACCACCGCCTTTAGCACATCGCCTTTTTTCACCTTGGAATTGGGCAGCGCTTCCTGGACGGCAACCACGATCAAGTCGCCAAGACTTGCATAGCGCCTTTTTGATCCCCCCAGAACCTTCACGCACTTAACCTTCCGGGCGCCTGAGTTATCGGCAACGTTCAAAATCGTTTGCATCTGTATCATAAGTAACACCCCGCCTGCGATAAACCGGCAACTGACATGCTTACTGCTTACCGGCTTTCATATAACCCATTAATTACGATTATTTAGCTTTCTCTATAATCTGAACCATCCGCCAGCGTTTCTCTTTGCTTAACGGTCTGGATGCAGCGATCATCACCCTGTCTCCCATGCGGCAGTCGTTATTTTCATCGTGCGCCTTGTACTTGACATACCTTTTGATAAACTTATGAAACACGGGATGTCTGACCAGTCTTTCCACACGGACAACCACCGTCTTGTCCATCTTGTCGCTGACAACTACGCCTTCTATCTTGGTTTTCCTGCCCCTGTCTTCCACTACTTTGCCTCCTTTTCGGCCATCACGGTTTTAACGCGTGCGATATCCTTGCGGACATGACCAATTGTAGCAGTCGATTCCAGTTGCCCGGAGGCATGACGCATCCGCAGATTGAAAAACTCCTCGGAAAGCTCTCTGTTTTTCTGCCTTAGCTCGTCCACGCCAAGATCTCTTATATCCTTAATTTTCATCGGAAACGTCCCTCGAAACGAACTTTGTTTTTATCGGCAGCTTGTGAGCCGCCAACAAGAATGCCTCCGTGGCTATTTCTTTTGGTACACCCTCAATCTCGTACAAAACGACGCCCGGCTTGATAACCGCTACCCAGTCTTCCGGCGCCCCCTTGCCTTTTCCCATTCTTGTCTCGGCAGGTTTCTTTGTAATGGATTTATGGGGAAACACCCGTATCCAGATTTTGCCGCCTCTTTTAATGTGACGGGTCATGGCGATTCGGGCAGCTTCGATCTGCTTGGAATTAATCCACCCGCATTCCGCGGCCTGAAGGCCAAATTCACCAAAGGCAATGGAGGCGCCCCGCGTCGCGGCGCCGCTCATTCGACCTCTTTGTATTTTTCTGTATTTAACCCTTTTAGGCGATAACATGTATCAACACCTCGTTCTTTAAACTTGAAGGCTTCGCGTTCCAACCAATTTTCCCGGTGGCGGAATTCAGAATTTGCCCTGCGCTTTTCTTCGTTACTTCGGCTCGGGTCTGCCTGGTAAAACCTCGCCGTGGAAAATAAGAACTTTTACGCCGATCTTCCCGTACGCCGTTTTGGCTTCGGCAAAACCACTGTCAATGTCGGCTCTTAATGTATGAAGCGGGACACGCCCCTCGCGATACCATTCAGAGCGGGCCATTTCAGCTCCAGCCAGTCGCCCCGCGCAGTTAATCCGTATGCCTTTGGCGCCGAACTTCATGGCCGTGGTGACCGATTTTTTCATCGCCCTGCGAAAAGCAATCCGTCTTTCGAGCTGCTGAGCAACCCCTTCGGCGACAAGCTGTGCATCCGCTTCAGGCTTCCGGACTTCCAGTATGTTAACAATGACCTCATTTGAGGTAATTGCCTCGACGTCCTTTTTGAGTTTCTCAATCTCCGCGCCTTTTTTCCCGATGATGATTCCGGGACGGGCCGCGTGTATATTGACCTTCACCTTGCCAGCCGCTCTTTCTATCTCAATCTTCGAGATGCCGGCGCTGAAAAGTTTCTCTTTCAGGAATTTGCGCACCTTAATGTCTTCGTGGAGCAGCTTTGAAAAATCGCCCTGCGAATACCACTGAGATTTCCATGTTTTGATTCCGCCAAGCCTGAGCCCGATCGGGTTTACCTTCTGCCCCAAACTCTCACCTCCTCAAAGATTTACTGCTCATCCAGGACCACGGTTATATGGCTGGTGCGTTTTTTTATCGAAGCAGCCCGCCCCTGGGCACGCGCCCTCCACCTTTTCAGGGATGGCCCCTGATCGACAAATATCTCTTTCACGTAGAGGATATGCTCATCAATGTCCGGGTTCTGCCTGGCATTGGCCAGAGCAGACAACAATGCCTTCTGCACCGGCTCCGCGGCGTACTTCGTCGTAAACTGCAGAAGCACCCGTGCATCCTCGACACGCTTTCCCCGGATCAGGTCTGCGACAAGCCTGACCTTCTGGGGTGACATCCTGATATATTTTGCAACTGCTTTTGCCTGCATTTCCCGCTCCAAAGTGCTGCAGTAAAGTGTCAATGAAAAAACCTGTTGCGCGCTATTTGCGCAGCTTTGTTTTCCGATCCCCGGCATGGCTGTAAAACGTCCGTGTCGGTGAAAACTCGCCCAATTTGTGACCAACCATGTTCTCGGTAACAAAAACGGGGATGAACTTCTTCCCGTTATGTATGGCGAAGGTCTGGCCGATGAGTTCCGGCGTTATCGTGGAACGGCGCGACCACGTCTTGATTACGGCCTTGTTGCCATCGGTATCCTGTCTTCTGACTTTTTCCAGAAGGCTCTTATCAATAAAAGGACCTTTTTTGATTGATCGTGCCACGCCTAACCTCTTCTCTTCACAATATATTTGTCAGTACTTTTGTTGGTCCGCGTCTTATGTCCCTTTGTGGGTATCCCCCACGGGGTGCAGGGATGACGACCGCCAGAAGACCGGCCCTCGCCGCCGCCCATCGGGTGGTCAACCGGGTTCATAACAACGCCCCTGACATGAGGCGACTTCCCCATCCATCGTTTCCTGCCGGCCTTGCCGATACTGACATTTTCATGATCAAGATTGCCGACCTGGCCAATGGTGGCCCTGCACTCTTCGAAGACCTTGCGCACTTCTCCGGAAGGGAGGCGCACCAGGGCATATCCGTTTTCTTTAGCCATCAACTGTCCATAAGCGCCTGCGGACCGGACAAGCTGTGCGCCTTTGCCAACCTTCAGCTCGATGTTGTGAATCAGCGTTCCCAGAGGAATATTCTTCAACGGAACCGTATTGCCGGGTTTGATGTCCGCGGTAAGGCCGCTTACAACGGTGTCGCCGACCGACAACTTCGCTGGGGCAATGATGTATCTTTTTTCGCCGTCAACGTAATTGAGAAGCGCTATTCTCGAGGTTCTGTTTGGATCGTATTCGATCGCGGCTACTTTGGCGTCTATTTCGTCCTTCGTCCTCGTGAAGTCAATGACCCTGAACTGCCTTTTATGACCACCGCCGATGTAACGACTGGTTATACGGCCGTTGCAGTTGCGTCCGCCGCTCTTCTTCAGGGGCTTGAGCAGGCTTTTTTCCGGCTTGTCCTTCGTGATCTCCGCAAAATCGGAACAGGTCTGGAATCTTCTTCCTGGCGATGTTGGCTTGTATTTTCTTATTCCCATCCGCTTGCTTCCTTATTTTCGAAATATATATGCCTGATATTTGTCTTCAGCCGCCGCTTTTTTACTGCAGGGACTCGATCCTGTTCTCGGGAGCAAGCGTAACTACTGCTTTCTTCCAGTCTTTTCTCTTTCCAAGAACCTTGCCAACCCTTTTGAGCTTCCCGTGAACGTTGATGACCCTGACTGAAGTGACAGAAACCTTGAATATCTTCTCGACGGCTTGCTTAACCTCTATCCTGTTAGCCTTGGGATTAACTTCAAAGTTATACTGGTTGGCCTGATCGCGCATTATTGTGCTTTTTTCAGTCAGCAGCATTTTTTTAATGACCTGATAAAGTTCCATTACGCTGTCAAGACCCCCTCAATTTTAATCACCGCCGGTTCAAGAAAAACAACATGTTCATACTTCAGCAGATCGTACACATTGACCCCTTCAGAGCGGATCATCTTGACATCCGGGATGTTGCGCGATGATTTCAATAAAAGCTCGTTATTTCCATCAATGACGAACAGGGCTTTTTTGAATCCAAATACATCCAGAACCTGCTGGAACTTTTTTGTTTTTATCTCATCCATCGGAAAATCCCGGAGGATTGTCATTTGGTCTTCGTTAAATTTCATGCTCAAGGCGGACACAAGGGCGAGACGCCGCACCTTTTTGGGAACGGAAAAGGCGTAGCTGCGGGGTTTAGGCCCAAAAATAACTCCACCGGTTCTCCAGATGGGCGACCGGGAATGTCCCGCACGCGCCCTGCCTGTGCCCTTCTGTCGCCACGGTTTTTTACCGCCGCCCCTCACTTCGCTTCTGCCCTTGGTAGAGGCAGTTCCACTCCGGCCGCCTGCCATCTGCATCCGCACGACCTGATAGATGACATCCTCATTTACCGGGGCTCCGAATACAGAATCATTCAACTCTATATCCGACACTTTTTGATTTTCTATATTGTAAACACCTGCTGTTGGCATTTTTCCACCTGAAGAAACTTATTTACCTTCTTTACCCTTTTTTATTGCCTGCTTTACCACGACAAAGGCGTTTTTGTTCCCGGGGACTGCCCCTTTGACAAGCAGGGCATTCAGCTCCGGCCTGACAGCCCATACAACGAGGTTCTGGACAGTTTTTCTATCCGTACCCATATGCCCGGGCAGTTTTGTTCCCTTGAAAACCCTGGAGGGGTCTGCACTGGCGCCGATCGATCCGGGGGCCCTGTGAAACATCGAACCATGACTTGCCCGACCTCCGCCGAAACCGTGCCGCTTGATAACACCCGCAAAACCCTTCCCTTTGGTCGTGCCGACGACATCGACAAAATCACCGGGGGCAAACATATCAATGCTGATCTCCTGGCCCACCTCGTATCCTTCGGTGTCTCCTTTGAACTCTCTGAGAATCCTGAAATAACCCTTATCAGCCTTCCTGAGATGTCCCTGGAGGGGCTTGGTCAATTTACGCTGACTGACCCTGCCGTAGCCGAGTTGAAGCGCATCGTATCCGTCTTTAGCGGATGTCTTTTTCTGAACGACGACAGACGGTTCCACCTCGATTACCGTGACCGGGACAAAAATGCCATCCTCGGAAAAAACCTCGGTCATTCCCAATTTTTTTCCAATCAATCCTCTTGTCATGCTCACACTCAATAAGCGACTTTAACGCCAAAGACCGCTTTATCCTTCCGGCGTAATTATAGTTTAATCTCGACATCCACCCCTGACGAGAGATCGAGCTTCATCAGGGCATCAACCGTTGCCTGCGTGGGCTCAACGATATCGATCAATCGTTTATGGGTTCTGATCTCCAACTGCTCGCGGGATTTCTTGTCAACATGCGGAGACCGGTTGACACAGTACTTGTTGATCTCCGTCGGCAGTGGAACAGGGCCGCCTACACGCGCACCGGTTTTCCTGGCCGTTTCCACGATGTCATCCGCTGAGCGGTCAAGCAATTTGTAGTCATACGCCTTGAGGCGAATCCTTATCTTCTGATCTTTCATAGTTTAGCTCAAGTCCCGTCAACTCAGGTTTTTATTCAAATATCTTGCTGACAACGCCGGCGCCGACCGTCCTGCCGCCTTCGCGGATAGCGAAACGAAGCTGATCTTCCATGGCGATGGGGGTAATCAATTCCACACTCATCTCCACGTTGTCTCCCGGCATGACCATTTCGATCCCTTCAGGAAGCGTGGCTACGCCCGTCACATCCGTTGTGCGGAAGTAGAACTGGGGTCTGTACCCGGTGAAGAACGGCGTGTGTCGCCCGCCTTCTTCCTTGCTGAGAACATAGACCTGAGCCTTGAACTTCGTATGCGGGGTAATGGAACCCGGCTTGGCCACAACCTGACCTCTTTCAACTTCTTCGCGCTTGGTCCCGCGGAGGAGCAATCCAACGTCGTCGCCCGCACGGCCTTCATCCAGTGTTTTACGGAACATCTCCACGCCTGTGCAGACCGTTTTGAAGGTCGGCCGGATGCCGATGATCTCGACTTCATCACCGGTGTGAACGATCCCTCTGTCAATACGGCCGGTGACAACCGTGCCGCGGCCGGAAATGGTGAACACATCTCCCACCGGCATGAGGAAGGGTTTGTCAAGGTCGCGTACCGGCTCAGGGATATAACTGTCCACTGCATCCATCAGATCCCAGATGGATTTAGCATCCGGATGCTTAGGATCGTCTGCCTCAAGGGCCTTCAGTGCCGAGCCCCGGATAATAGGAATATCGTCGCCCGGAAAATCGTAGGCGGTGAGGAGTTCCCTGAGTTCAAGCTCGACCAGATCGAGAAGTTCCGGATCGTCAACAAGATCGCATTTATTCATATAGACAACAACGGAGGGCACCTGCACCTGACGGGCAAGGAGAATGTGCTCCCTGGTCTGAGGCATCGGGCCGTCGGACGCGGCGACGACAAGGATGGTTCCATCCATGTGGGCGGCGCCGGAAATCATGTTTTTGATATAGTCAGCATGGCCCGGGCAGTCAACGTGGGCGTAATGACGCTTATCCGTCTGGTATTCAACATGGGATATGTTGATTGTTACCCCGCGCTCTTTTTCCTCGGGTGCGTTGTCAATCGAGTCAAATGGTCGATACTCCGCATACCCTTTGGAGGCCAGATGCTTTGTTATCGCGGCCGTTAAGGTAGTCTTGCCATGATCGACATGGCCAATCGTACCGATATTCAAGTGCGGCTTTGTCCTCTCAAATTTCTTTTTAGCCATCTCAGACCTCCTTAAAACATTAAAAAATTATGTTCGTTGTTTAAATTACGCACGATGCTCTTACAGGCATTCCCTGTTAAAATCTGTAGTGGGCAAAGGCCTTGTTCGCTTCGGCCATCTTGTGAACGGCCTCTCTTTTCTTGATTGCCCCGCCACGGTTATTTGCCGCGTCAATCAGCTCACCGGCAAGCTTCTCCCGCATTGTCTTTTCCGAGCGTTCTTTGGCGTTCGCTATGAGCCAGCGAATCCCCAGCGCCATTCTGCGGGAAGGGTTAACCTCCGTCGGAACCTGATAGGTGGAGCCGCCCACGCGCCTTGACTTGACTTCAATGATCGGCTTCACATTGCTGACGGCCTTTTCAAAAACTTCCACAGGAACGGCATCCTTCATCTTGTT
Source organism: Syntrophus aciditrophicus (assembly GCA_020726025.1). Lineage (GTDB taxonomy): Bacteria > Desulfobacterota > Syntrophia > Syntrophales > UBA5619 > DYTH01. The sequence continues at coordinate 28,556 of DYTH01000002.1, forward strand.
TTCAATAATATCGAATGCCCCGTACAAAATGGACTCCGCCGTACTCTTCTTGCCGCACTTGAGCAAATTGTTAATAAATTTGGCGACAAGCCGGTTATTGTATTTAGGATCTGGGAGCACTTCCCTTTTCGCTATTTCTCTTCTCCTCGGCATAACCTTATATCTCCGTTAACCAGGCCTCTTGGCGCCGTATTTTGATCTGCCCTGTTTTCTGTCCTGAACCCCGACTGCATCCAGGGTTCCCCTGACTATGTGGTAACGCACGCCGGGGAGATCCTTGACGCGCCCGCCGCGAACCAGAACAACCGAGTGCTCCTGCAAATTATGCCCCACCCCGGGAATGTAGGAAGTCACCTCGTAACCGCTCGTAAGACGAACCCTGGCAACCTTCCTTAAGGCCGAGTTCGGCTTCTTCGGCGTGGAGGTGTAAACCCTGACGCACACCCCTCTTCGCTGCGGAGACCCAACCAATGCGGGCGTTGTAGCTTTTCTGCTTATCTTGGACCGCCCTTTTCTCACTAACTGATTTATCGTCGGCATTAACCCTCCCGGTTCCAATAACGCGCTCTTTATTTGTCTGAACCCGTAAAAGAGCGATTAAATATCAACTTGCCTGGTAGTTGTCAAGCATTTTCTGTGTAAATCTTAACTAAGTTCTTCGACCGTCTCCAGATCATCCGCAAAACTATCCGCCAACTGCGGGGACTCTTTCATTTCCGTTCTGATCCCCAGCTTTTTGTACATGGGAAGCCCCGTCCCGGAAGGAATCAGCCTGCCCATGATGACGTTTTCCTTCAAGCCCAGCAGGTAATCGGTCTTGCCGGCAATGGAGGCCTCGGTCAAAACGCGCGTCGTCTCCTGGAATGATGCAGCCGATATGAAACTCTGCGTGGTAAGCGATGCCTTGGTTATCCCCATCAGGATTGGCTCGCCCTGCGCCGGAGCGCCCCCTTCGGCGATAACCCGTTCGTTCTCTTCGGTAAAACGGAGACGATCCACCTGCTCATCCGCAATGAACACGGTGTCCCCGGGGTTTTTAATCATGACCCGGCGCAGCATCTGCCGCACGATCACCTCAAGATGCTTGTCGTTGATCTTGACGCCCTGGAGTCTGTAAACCTCCTGAACCTGATCGACCAGGTAGCGCGCCAGCGCCTTTTCCCCCTTGATCATCAAGAGATCGTGGGGATTGTGCACACCGTCCATCAGCGCCTCGCCGGCCACAACCCGGTCCCCTTCCTGGACGCTGACGTGCTTTCCTTTCGGGATCAGGTATTCCTTCTCCTCGTCAGTACTCGGGGTAACGATAACCTTCCGTTTTCCTTTGGAATCCTTACCGTAGGACACCACGCCGTCAATTTCACTGATAACAGCGAAATCCTTCGGTTTTCTTGCCTCGAACAGCTCGGCGACACGGGGAAGACCGCCGGTGATGTCCTTGGTCTTTGTTGTCTCTCTGGGTATCTTCGCCAGAATGTCCCCCGCCTTGACCGCCTCGCCTTCCGAAACGACGATGTTGGCGCCGATGGAAAGAAGGTGCCGGGCGACGGCATCCGTTCCGGGCACCTTTGCAGTCCGGTTCCTGCTGTCCTTGATGGAAACGCGCGGCCGCATGTCTGTACCCTTGAACTCGACAATGATCTTGCGCGAAAGACCGGTCACCTCATCGACCTGTTCCTGCATGGTCTTGCCTTCGATGATGTCCCCGAACTTCACCGTTCCATCGACCTCGGCAAGGATCGGTATGGAGAAGGGATCCCATTCGGCAATCAAATCACCCCTGTTCTGATCCCTGGGCCCACGCACACGGCTCCCGTCCTCAAGCTTGATATAGGCGCCGTAGGGAACGGTGTACTTCCCTCTTCCCCGGCCCTTTTCATCAAGAACGTGTATCTCTCCGTTGCGGTTCATGACGGCCAGCTCGCCGGTCTGTCTTTTAACCGTGTTGAGATTGACGAACTTGATGATGCCGTCGTGTCTGGCCTCGAGTGTCGAGTGCTCCTCAAACTTGGCGGTACCGCCGATATGGAACGTCCGCATCGTCAACTGGGTGCCCGGCTCGCCGATCGACTGGGCGGCAATGATTCCCACCGCTTCGCCGATGTTGACGAGATGGCCGTGGGCCAGATCGCGTCCGTAACACATCGCGCAGACGCCGTGCCTTGACTTGCAGCTCAGAACCGAACGGATTCTCACCTTCTCGATTCCGGAATCGTCGATCTTCTTCGCCAGCGCCTCGTCGATCACCTGGTTCGCCTCGACAATCACATCTCCGGTAAACGGATCTCTGACATCTTCAAGAACCACCCTTCCCAGAACGCGCTCGCCGGCGGTCTCGATAATTTCGCCGCCTTCCATGAGCGCCATGACGTCAATTCCGTCAATCGTCCCGCAGTCGTGTTCGGAAATGATCGAATCCTGTGCCACATCGACCAGGCGGCGGGTAAGGTACCCCGAGTTGGCCGTCTTGAGGGCCGTATCGGCCAGACCCTTGCGGGCGCCGTGGGTAGAGATAAAATATTCGAGAACGGTCAGCCCTTCCCGGAAATTGGCCCGGATGGGGGTTTCGATGATTTCTCCGGACGGCTTGGCCATGAGTCCTCTCATTCCGGCAAGCTGGCGGATCTGGACGGCGCTTCCCCTGGCGCCCGAATCGGCCATCATGTGAATCGGGTTGAAGCTCTCCACTCGCGTGTTCTTTCCATCTTCCCCCGCGCGCTCTTCGGTTGTAATGCCGCCCAGCATCTCCTCGGCGATCTTCTCGGTGGCCTGAGCCCAGATGTCGATAACCTTGTTGTACCGCTCTCCGTAGGTGATCAGACCATCCATGTACTGCTTCTGAATCCCCAGCACGGCTCCGTCAGCCTTTTCAACGATCTGCTTCTTGTTGGCGGGAATCACCATGTTGTGAATCGCGATTGAAACGCCCGATATGGTGGCGTATTTAAACCCGATATCCTTGAGCCGATCGGCAAGCAGAACCGTCGTCTTGACGCCGTTGGCCCGGTAGCAGTTATTGATCAGGTTGGCCAGCTCCTTCTTATTCATAACCTTGTTGACGGCATCAAAGGGAATGGTCTCCGGGACAACTTCGTAAAGCAGTACCCGCCCTACGGTGGTCTCTTTGCGTTCCCCGTCGATCCTTACCTGTATTTTCGCCTGCAGATCGATGGCCCCGGAATCAAGCGCGGAGCGCACTTCAGCGGGATCGGCAAAGGTCATGCCTTCTCCCTTGACGCCGGTTTTTAATCGCGTGAGAAAATAGATGCCCAGAACGATATCCTGGCTGGGGATAATGATCGGCATGCCGTTTGCCGGGGAGAGGATGTTGTTGGTTGACATCATCAGCACCCGCGCCTCGGTCTGCGCCTCGACGGAGAGAGGCACATGCACCGCCATCTGGTCGCCGTCGAAGTCGGCGTTGAAAGCCGTACAGACCAGCGGATGAAGCTGGATCGCCTTCCCCTCGATCAAAATCGGTTCAAAAGCCTGGATTCCCAGACGGTGGAGCGTCGGCGCCCGGTTCAGCATCACCGGATATTCGCGCACCACCTCGTCAAGCGCGTCCCATACCTCCGCCCCTTCTTTTTCCACCATCTTTTTTGCGCTTTTTACCGTCGTTACAAAACCCTTTTCCTGAAGGCGACGGTAAATGAAGGGTTTGAACAACTCCAGCGCCATCTTCTTGGGAAGGCCGCACTGGTGCAGTCTCAGGTTCGGCCCGACGGTGATGACGGAACGACCGGAGTAATCCACCCGCTTGCCGAGGAGATTCTGACGGAAGCGTCCTTGCTTTCCCTTAAGCATGTCGGAGAGAGAACGGAGCGGTCTCTTGTTGGTGCCGGTGATCGCCCTGCCCCTCCTGCCGTTGTCGAAGAGGACGTCCACCGCCTCCTGGAGCATCCGCTTTTCGTTGCGGACAATGATCTCCGGGGCGTTGAGCTCCATCAAGCGCTTCAAACGGTTGTTTCTGTTGATAACACGCCGATAGAGATCGTTCAGATCCGAGGTGGCGAAACGCCCTCCGTCAAGCGGCACCAGCGGCCGCAGGTCGGGGGGGAGAACGGGAAGCACCGTAAGCACCATCCACTCCGGCTTGTTTCCCGATTTCCGCAACGACTCGGCAATCTTGAGCCTCTTGATCGATTTCTTCTTTTTCGTCTCCGATGTGGAGGTTTTCAGCTCCATGCGCAGCTCTTCGACCAGCGCATCGAGATCGACCTGCTGCAGAAGAATCCGGATCGCCTCGGCGCCAATCCCAACCTCAAAGGAGTCGTAGCCGTACTGCTCGCGCAAATCGTAAAGCTCTTCGTCGGTCAGAATATCCTTCACATTCAGCGGGGTCTTTTTAGGATCGAGAACGATCCACGCCTCAAAATAGAGGACCCTTTCGAGATCTTTCAAAGTAAGGTCGAGCACGTTGCCGATGCGGCTCGGCAGGCTTTTCAGAAACCAGATATGGGCAACCGGCGTCGCCAGCGTGATATGGCCCATCCTCTCCCGGCGCACCTTGGACTGGGTAACCTCGACACCGCACTTTTCACAGACCACCCCGCGATGCTTCATCCTCTTGTATCGCCCGCAAAGGCACTCGTAGTCCTTTACCGGCCCGAATATCTTGGCGCAGAAAAGCCCGTCCCGTTCAGGTTTGAAGGTTCGGTAGTTGATTGTTTCCGGCTTCTTGACCTCGCCGTGCGACCAGGAAACGATCTGCTCCGGAGAGGCAATGGATATCTTGATCGCATTGAACCGGATTGGATCTTTGGGTTTTTCAAAATAACTAAAAACGTCTTCCACGAATTTTATCTCCTAAAATAAGCAAAAGTAACGGGCGCCGCAGGTCTTGCCGCCTGCGTGACTCTCAAGCCGAAGCCTGAGCGGATCCTGAAGCTTAAGCTATTTTTCTTCAATCAAATCAACGTCCAAACAAAGGCTCTGAAGCTCCTTGACGAGAACGTTGAAGGATTCCGGCAATCCGGGCTCGAAGGTATGTTCGCCCTTGACTATTGCCTCGTAAATACGGGTTCTTCCGGCAACATCGTCGGACTTGACGGTGAGAAACTCCTGCAGGGTGTAGGCGGCGCCGTACGCCTCGATGGCCCACACCTCCATCTCTCCGAGTCTCTGTCCGCCAAACTGCGCCTTCCCGCCCAGCGGCTGCTGGGTAACCAGCGAGTACGGCCCGATCGACCGGGCGTGGATTTTGTTGTCAACCAGATGGTGAAGTTTCAGCATGTAGATGATGCCGACCGTTATTTTCTGGCTGAACGGCTCGCCGGTCCGTCCGTCGTACAGAACCGTCTGGCCGGATTCATCCAGATCGGCGGATTTAAGCATCCCGTTGATGTCTTTTTCATCCGCCCCGTCAAAAACGGGGGTTGCCACCAGAACGCCCCTCTTGAGACGCCGGGCAAAGGCGATGATTTCGTCGTCACTGGCCTTTTTAAGGAAATCATCAAACTGCGGTGAAGAATAGACCTTCTTCATCTCCTTCTTTACATCAGCAAGCCCTCGATTTCGCTGTATAAGCTTGTTTATCTTCTCCCCGGCGCCTTTGGCTGCCAGCCCCAGGTGCGTCTCCAGTATCTGCCCCACGTTCATGCGGGAGGGAACCCCCAGCGGATTCAGCACGATATCGACCGGTGTGCCGTCTTTCAGGTAAGGCATATCCTCCTCCGGGAGTATCCGGGAAAGGACGCCCTTGTTGCCGTGACGACCCGCCATCTTGTCCCCGACGGAAAGCTTTCTCTTGATGGCGACGTAAACCTTGACCAATTTGATTACCCCCGGGGGCAGCTCATCACCGGCGGTAAGTTTTTCGATTTTTCCATCAAAATAGGCGTTGACAAACTCTTTTTTGCGGGCAAGGTTGTCGTAAAGAATGCCGATCTGTTTTTCCGTCTCTTCGTCGCCCTCAAGGGAGACCTCCCGCCACGTCTCGATATCCGTTTTGTTGAGAACGTCTTCGGTAATGGTGTCTCCCTTTTTGAAAAGAATGTGCTTTTTCTTCGCGTCGAGAACCTTCCCGGCGGTTTTCTTTCCCGTCAGCAGTTCGAATATCTGTTTTTTGACGCCATCGGCAATAATGCGGATCTCTTCGTCGCGATCCTTCTTGATCTGATTGACGGCCTCCGTTTCGATGGTTCGGGAGCGGCTGTCCTTCTCCGTCCCCTTGCGGGAGAATATCTTGGCATCAATGACGGTGCCCTCCACCCCCGGCGGAACCCTGAGCGACGTATCGCGGACGTCGCTGGCCTTTTCTCCAAAAATGGCGCGCAGAAGTTTTTCCTCGGCGGAAAGCTGGGTCTCGCCTTTCGGGGTAATCTTGCCGACCAGAATGTCGCCGGGCTTCACCGCAACACCCATGCTCACGATTCCGCTGTCGTCAAGATGCCGGAGCACATCCTCGCCGAGATTCGGGATATCGCGTGTTATCTCCTCCTTGCCAAGCTTGGTGTCCCTCGCCATCACCTCGAATTCTTCAATGTGGATGGATGTGAAGATATCTTCCTTGACGATTCTCTCGCTGACCAGGATGGAGTCTTCGTAATTGTACCCGCCCCAGGACATGAACGCCACCATGACGTTTCTTCCCAGTGCCAACTCCCCGTTGTCGGTCGCGGGACCGTCGGCGATGATCTCCCCCTTGCGGACCTTCTGCCCCCTGCTGACGATTGGTTTCTGGTTGAAACATGTATCCTGATTGGAGCGTTTGTATTTGATGAGATTGTAGATATCAACGCCCGTGTCGAGGCTGTCCTTTTCGGGATTGCTGCACTTTACCACGATCCGTGAAGCATCGACGCTTTCGACAACCCCGTCACGACGGGCGGCGACAACGGCGCCGGAATCACGCGCAACGTAGAGTTCCATCCCGGTCCCGACAATGGGCACCTCCGGCGCCATCAGCGGAACGGCCTGCCTCTGCATGTTCGAGCCCATCAGCGCGCGGTTGGCGTCGTCGTGCTCCAGAAAGGGGATCAGGGTCGCCGCCACGCTGACAAGCTGGGTCGGCGATACGTCCATCATGCTCACATCTTCCGGAACGACGGCAAGAAAGTCTGGCCCCCGCCTGGCGGGAATGAGCTGTTCGAGAAAGTGGCCCTCCGGACTAAGCGGCCTGTCCGCCTGGGCAATGACGAGATTTTCCTCTTCAATTGCCGTCAGGTACTTGATTTCGTCAAACACCTGGCCATTTTCGACAATCCGGTACGGGGTTTCGATAAAACCGAACTCGTTGACCCGGGCATAGGTGCTGAGTGAAACGATCAGACCGATATTGGGACCTTCCGGCGTTTCCACCGGACAGATGCGGCCGTAGTGGGAAGGATGAACATCGCGCACCTCGAATCCCGCCCTTTCCCTGGTGAGACCTCCCGGCCCCAGGGCGGACAGTCTCCGTTTATGGGTAATCTCCGAAAGAGGGTTGGTCTGATCCATGAACTGGGAAAGCTGGCTGCTTCCGAAGAACTCATTCACAATGGCTGAAACCGGCTTGGCGTTCACGAGATCGTGCGGCATCATCGTTTCGATGTCCTGCAGCGTCATCTTTTCCTTGATCGCCCGCTCCATGCGGACCAGGCCGATCCGGTACTGGTTTTCGATCAGCTCGCCGACGGAACGGACGCGCCGGTTACCCAGATGATCGATATCATCGACGCTGCATTCCGCAGAGCCGTTTTTCAGATCGATCAAGTACTTGACCGCAGACATGATGTCTTCGTTGCGGAGCACCGTCACATCCTTGGGGACATCAAGACGAAGCTTGTAATTCATCTTGGCTCGTCCCACATCGGAGAGATCGTAGGTCTCCGGCGTGAAAAAAAGACTCTGGAAAAACTTTGCCGCGGTCTCGGGCGTGGGCGGATTGCTCGGTCTGAGCCTCCTGTATATCTCGATGACGGCATCTTCCGCCGACTCAATCCGATCCATCAACATGGTGTTTCTGATGGAGGAAGTTTCCTTCTCGTCGCCCATGTTGATAAACTTGAGGGAATCAACCGCTTTCCCCTGGAGGAGCTGCAGCATATCCAGAGTCAGTTCCTCGTTGCTTTTAGCAAGGATTTCGCCTGTTTCCCGGTCGAGAACGTCGGAAACCAAAACACGTCCCAGGATATCCTCTACGCTCAAGGATATTCTTTTCTCCTTAAGGTCCGCCATCTTATGAATAAGGGGTTTTGTGAACTTGCGCCCCTTCTTGACGACAACCTCGCCGTTTCTGGCAACGATGTCGAACGGCGCCTTCCAGCCAAGCAGCGCATCATCCACGGAAATATAAAAATTGCCGTCTTCGATGTGTCCCTGCTCAACTTTATAGAAATACCGGAGTATGTCCTCGGTGGAATTGCCCATTGCCTTCAGCAGAATGGTCACCGGCATCTTGCGCCGACGGTCTATCCGAACATAGAGCAGATCCTTGGAATCGAATTCGAGGTCCAGCCATGACCCTCTGATCGGGATAACCCTCGAAGAATACATGACCTTCCCGGAAATCTGCGTTTTTTGCTTGTCGCTGTCGAAAAAAATACCGGGCGACCGGTGAAGCTGGCTGACGATGACCCGTTCCGTACCGTTTATGATAAAGGTGCCGTTTTCGGTCATGAGCGGAATCTCGCCGAAATAAATCTCCTGCTCCTTAATGTCGCGGATCGTCTTGGGATCCGTGTTCCTTTCGACATCATAGACGACCAGACGGACAACGATCTTCAGGGGCGAGGCAAAGGTCATTCCCTTCTGCACGCACTCCTGCACATCGTAGCGGGGTGCGCCTATTTTATAACTTACAAACTCCAGGGAACATTTGCCGCTGAAATCGGAAATGGGAAACACGCTTTTAAAGGCGGCCTGAAGGCCAATGGCTCCCCGTCTATCCGGATCGACAGCTTCCTGAAGAAACTTCCTGTAGGAATCAGTCTGAATATCTATCAGGTTGGGGATATCGAGTATCCGCCTGATACGGCCAAAACTTTTTCTAAATTCTTCCATAGTATCCTTTCGGCTCTCAGCCGTCAGAGATTTCTTTTCCACCAACAGCAATATGGGACATGTCCCTCAAAACCAATCCCCCGTCTCTTACGGAGAAAAATACTTTTGAGGGATCCATAATCCCAGCCACTGCTGTATAACGCCGTCACGGATCATCAAAAATCCGTGCAATTTTTATTTCACTTCTGCCGTACCGCCAACTTCCTCGATTTTCTTTTTGATATCGGCAGCTTCATCCTTGGAGACGCCTTCCTTGATCGGCTTGGGCACGCCCTCCACCAGATCCTTGGCCTCTTTGAGCCCCAGACCGGTGATGGCGCGGACAACCTTGATAACCTGAATCTTCTGATCGCCGAATCCGGTCAGAATGGCGTCAAACTCCGTCTTCTCTTCCACGGGGGCTGCAGCTGCCGCAGGGCCCGCGGCCATCATGGCGACAGGCGCCGCGGCGCTTACGCCCAGTTTCTCTTCCAGTTCCTTGACAAGCTCGGAGAGCTCCAGAACGGTCATTCCCTCAATGAATTTAACTACGTCATCCTTTGTAATCTCGTTAGCCATTTTCGTATTCCTTCCTGTATGTTGTGTTTTTAATTTTCAGTTGCCTTTTTTTCTTTGTACGCATGAAGAACTTGCACGAAACTCCTTGGAACTCCGCTTAAGACGTTCACAAGAGATGTCTGCGCCGCGACCATGACCGACAGCAGTCGGCCAAGCATCACCTCGCGGCTCGGCAGCTCGGCCAGAGCCGAAAGCTGCTCCGGAGTCAGGGCCTTCCCGCCCATCACGCCGGCCTTAATCTGAAGTTTCTCGTTTTTTTTGGCAAAATCGACAAGCGCCTTGGTTGCCGTCACAGCATCGCCGTGGGCAATGGCAACCGTCAGAGGCCCGCGCAGATGCCCATCCAGCAGGCTCATCTCGGTCCCCTGAGCCGCAATCGACAAAAGCGTGTTCTTGACAACCCGCAACTCAACATCGGACTTGCGCAGCGCCACCCTCAACTCCGTCATTTTTGCCACGTCCATCCCGCTGTACCCAGCCAGGACGGCAATTTTGAAATCCTTCAGTCTTTCGTGCAGTTCAGCAGCTACTTGCTCTTTCGTTCCCCGATCCAAAATTCAGCCTCCTTCCTTCTTTTACTTCTTTAGCTTCCAAACAAAGCCTCGTTACAGTCAGAGAACACAAGCAACATACAGGATGCTATCCCATTGTCTCGGCAGGCCGACCGAAGGCGTTTAAACATCCCGTACCCGCTGTCTCAGACATGATAAAACTTCACTTAACTCACAGAGTCGGCATCAGATATTGCGCACCGACAGTGGATCCACCTTCACCCCCGGCCCCATTGCAGAGGAAAGGGAGATGCTGCGCAGATAGATGCCCTTGCTCGATGCCGGCTTAAGCTTCATCACCATCTCAAGCAGTGCAAGGAAGTTCTCCTTCAGCTTTTCCGCGCCGAACGATACCTTTCCCAGCGGACAGTGGACAATCCCGGCCTTCTCGACGCGAAATTCGACCCGCCCCGCCTTCAGTTCGGAAACGGCGTTGGCCACATCAAACGTGACGGTGCCGACCTTCGGGTTTGGCATGAGGCCGCGGGGCCCCAGAATCTTGCCGAGCTTGCCGACATTGCCCATCATATCGGGGGTGGCAATAACGCGGTCAAAATCGAGCCAGCCGCCCTTGATTTTTTCAACCATGTCGTCCGCGCCCACAAAATCGGCGCCGGCATCGAGCGCTTCCTTCTCCTTTTCCCCTTTGGCAAAAACAAGAATTCTGACCGTTTTGCCCAGACCGTTGGGAAGGACGACCGAACCGCGGACCATCTGATCCGCATGCGCCGGATTCACGCCGAGCCTGATCGCCGCATCGACGGTTTCGTCAAACTTTGCCGTTGCCGATTTTGCGACAAGCTCCATCGCTTCCTGCAACGCATAGCGGCTGGCGGAATCGATCGCCTTTTTTACCTCTGAATACTTTTTACCCCTTTTCGCCATGATCAGACCTCAAATATTATAGGATTTCAATCCCCATGGATCTCGCCGTTCCGGCGACAATGCGGATGGCGCCCTCAACGTCAACGGCGTTGAGATCGTTCATTTTAAGCTCGGCTATCTCGCGCACCTGCTGCCGGGTTACATCACCCACTTTCAGTCTCTTCGGATCGCCCGACCCCTTGGCTATTTTCGCAGCCTGTTTCAACAGAACCGAAGCCGGGGGAGTTTTTGTCACAAAGGTAAAGGAACGATCGGCATAGACGGTAATCAGGGCGGGAACGATCATTCCCTCCTGGCTCTGCGTCATGGCGTTGTACGCCTTGCAGAACTCCATGATGTTGACTCCGTGCTGACCAAGAGCCGGGCCGATGGGGGGAGACGGTGTGGCCTTTCCCGCCTTTATCTGAAGTTTTATGTTCGCTATAACCTTCTTCGCCATTGTGATCACCTTTTGCTGTTATGAATTTATAAAAACGCGGTCCGGGCATCGGGATTTCGCCCGCCGCGTGCCTCGCCGTTTAAATCTGCGCCACCTGTATGAAATCGAGCTCCACCGGCGTTGAACGTCCAAAAATACTGACGATAACCCGTAATTTTCCCTTTTCCGGTTTCAATTCATCGATAAAGCCGTCAAAGTTGGTGAAGGGACCGTCTATGATCCGGACATGATCGCCAACGTCGAACTTGAACTTGGGTTTCGGCTTGAGCGTCCCTTCATCTATTCGGGTGATGAGATTCTCGACATCCTTGTCCTGGATAGGAGACGGCTTGTCCTTCGAGCCGATAAAACCGGTAACCTTGGGCGTATCGTTGACGATGTGCCAGGTTTCGTCGTTAAGCTCCATCCGCACCAGTATGTAGCCGGGGAAAAACTTCCTCTTGGAGGTCTTCTTCTCTCCGGATACAAGCTCTACGACGTTCTCTTCCGGGATGAGAATATCCGAAAAGAACTCCTGCTTGCCAGATTTATCCACCCTTTCCTGCAACGAAAGCTTAACCTTGTTTTCGTACCCGGAATAGGTGTGGACTACATACCATCTCAAAGCCATTTTATTAACCCAGCACCAGTTTTACGACCTTGCTCAATCCAAAATCGACGATCCCCAGAAACACGGATATTATTATCACCACGATGATTACTACCGATGTAGAGGCCAGAGTCTGTTTCGGCGTGGGCCAGACAACCTTCTTGAGTTCAACCAGTGAACCGGCCAGAAACTGCTTCGTCTTCCCCCAGAACACCTTTATCTTGTCAATCATCTTGTCCATTCAACACCTTTTTTCGCCCCTCGTCGCAATAAAATATGGCAGGCCAGGAGGGACTTGAACCCCCAGCATCCGGATTTGGAGTCCGGCGCTCTATCCATTAGAGCTACTGGCCCGTTCCGCGTCTATTTCGTTTCCTTGTGCAGCGTATGGATTCGACAGAACTTGCAGTACTTCTTGATCTCGAACTTGTTCTGCATCGTTCGTTTGTTCTTTGTCGTCGTGTAATTGCGATGTTTGCATTCCGAGCACGCCAACGTAATAATATTTCTCATAGACCATACCACCTTGCATAAATGGAGCCCACGACCAGGATTGAACTGGTGACCTCATCCTTACCAAGGATGTGCTCTACCGACTGAGCTACGTGGGCAAACAAAACCTGAGCAGCTCCGCCTTTCCTTCCTCTGAACGCCGTGGCAGGAACTAACCCGCTGCACCCGACGCCTTCGTCATGAAATTTAAAGCAACCCATCCCAAATTGGAGCGGGAAACGGGATTCGAACCCGCGACCCTCAGCTTGGAAGGCTGACGCTCTAGCCCCTGAGCTACTCCCGCCAATAGCCGCTCACAACAAGCCTTTTTGCGATACCCCGCAAAGGCAATTTGGTGGAGGGGGGAGGTTTCGAACCTCCGTAGGCTTAAGCCGGCAGATTTACAGTCTGCTCCCTTTGACCACTCGGGAACCCCTCCACACTTCTTCCCAATGACATAGAACTTTCATGGAGCTGGCGATGGGACTTGAACCCGCAACCTGCTGATTACAAATCAGCTGCTCTGCCGATTGAGCTACGCCAGCGGTACTTTATATCCTCCCCGTGGGCATAAATCCGCCCACATGGAAACCGGGACATTAATTTTAATGTCGCCGTTTGTCAAGAATTTTTTTAATATTTTTTATTATGCACAAATGTAAAAAAAAGGTGGACAATTAACGGCAAATCGTTTAAAAGGCCCCGCAGTCGGGATGTGGCCCAGCTTGGTAGGGCACTGCGTTCGGGACGCAGGAGTCGCGCGTTCAAATCGCGCCATCCCGACCATTTTTTTACCTTTTATCCTGCGGCAGCCGCCATCTTGAAGATGGGCAGGTACATGGCAATAATCATTCCGCCGACAACGCCGCCCAAAAACACCATCATAAAAGGCTCAAGCAGGGCGGTCATCGCATCCACGGCAGCATCCACCTCGTCGTCGTAAAAATCGGCTATTTTTGCAAGCATCGTATCGAGCGCGCCGGTAGCTTCACCTACCGCGATCATCTGCACCACCATCGCCGGAAAGATATCCGTCTCCATCAACGGCTCGGCAATCGTTTTCCCCTCGCCAATGCTTTGGCGGGTCTTCATGATGGCGTTCTCGATGATTTTGTTCCCGGATGTTTTGCTTACAATATCAAGACCTTCCATGATGGGAACCCCGCTTGACATCATCGTCGAGAGGGTGCGGGTAAACTTGGCAACCGCCACCTTTTTGAGCAGCGGGCCAAAAACCGGCGCCTTGAGGATCAGGGCATCGACGGTCAGGGTTCCTTTTTCCGTCTGGTAGTACCTCTTGAAGACAAAAACCAGCGCGACAACGCCAATGATCACGTAGATAAAGTAGCTCTGGGCTGCGGCGCTCAAATCGACCAGAAACTGAGTAGGACCCGGCAGGGCAGAACCCATTCCCTCGAACATCTTCTGGAAAACGGGGATAACCTTAAGCAAGAGCAGCGCCACCACGCCGATGGAGATGCCCAGAACGCTCGCCGGGTAGGTCATCGCCCCCTTGACCTTGCCTTTGAGCTTCATCGCCTTTTCCATGTAGTTCGAAAGGCGCTGGAGAATCACATCAAGAATACCGCCGCTTTCCCCGGCGGCCACAAGATTGACGAACAACTGGTCAAATATCTTTGGGTATTTTTTGAGCGCATCGGTGAGCGTCGCGCCTCCTTCGATATCGTCCTTCATCCCCTTGATGATTTTGGCAAAGGTCTTGTTCTGCTCCTGCGCGCCCAGGATATCGAGACACTGCATCAGCGGAAGCCCGGCGTTGATCATTGTCGCGAAGATCCGGGAAAAGACCACGATATCCTTTTCGGTTACCTTGGGCTGCATAAAGGCGACGTTTTCAAACAGATCCTTGGGCTTCGCCTTGATCTTGCCGACCTTGAGGCCCTGGCGGCGAAGCCTTCCGCGAACCGCAGCCTCATCTGTTGCCTCCATCTCACCCTTCTTTGTCTCGCCTGTTTTGGTCTCTGCCTGCCATAGAAATACCGGCATAAGTCATCGCCTCCACTTCCTGAGAATCTCAAATAGAATAACCCCGGTTGCAACCGAAATATTTAACGAAGTCACCCTCCCCAGCATTGGTATCGAGACAAGAAAATCGCAGCTCTTAAGGACCAGCGGCCGGATGCCGCGCCCCTCGCTTCCCATCACCAGAGCAACATTTCCTTCATAATCTAAAGAATCTACATCATCTTTGGCTTCAGCGTCGGCGCCGTAAATCCAGAAACCCGCCTCCTTGAGATACGCAATCGTCCGCACCAGGTTTACAACCCTGGCCACAGGCAACAGCTCCGAGGCGCCCGCTGATGCCTTCATCGTAGAGGCGGTAACGGAGGCAGCCCGGTTTTCCGGTATCACAATGCCGTTTGCCCCCAGGCAGTGCGCCGTTCTGATCACAGAACCCAGGTTGCGCGGGTCGGCAACGCCGTCGAGCATAATCACCAGATCATGACTGTTTTTTTCGTGTCGGTTGGCAATCACCTGTTCGACGGTCGCATAGTCATAATCGCGTCCCAGCCCCAGAACCCCCTGGTGAACGCTTTTCGGGGCCAGCTTCTCGATGGCCTCCCGCCCGACAAATTCTACGGGAACGCCTGCTTTTTCCGCCAGATGGAGGATCTTTTCCAGCTCGACTCCACCCCTCCCCCGTGCGATCACGACCTTCTCAAAGGCGGGGGGTCGGGATGCAAGCCCTTCAATCAGCGGGTTGACGCCGTAGGTAATCTGCATGGCATCCTCAATTCACGCAGGATGTATTGTACGGCATGCCGTACACCTACTCCGAATCGTCATCGTCCCCGACAAATTCCGTGTCGTGGGGAACGAGCTTGTAATTATCCTTCACAATTTCAAGATATTCTGGATTCGCGTAATAGACCTTGCCGACGGCGACCTCCCGGAGCGCGGTGACTATCTCCCGGTTGTTTCCCGGATCAACCAGCATACGAGACCCCTTCATAATTTGTTTGGTTCGTTGAGAGGTCAGCAACACAAGGGCAAACCGGTTTTTTGCCTTATTGAGTGAATCTTCTACGGTAACTCTCGCCATAATCTATATGCCTCCATTTTTATAAAAAATCATTATTTCAAAAATAATGGTCTCGTCAAAAGTCGATTTTGTCCCCTTTTGTCATTCCGTGCTTGACACGGAATCCAGTGAATTTAGTCGCTTATGGATTCCGGCTTTCGCCGGAATGACGGTTTTTGGACTTTTGACGAGTTCATCAAAAATAATTCTATCGTACCCGTGCAGCGCTCCCGTCTGGACTTTTCTGCCAGATAAATCGCACGGAATCTCTCCACCGCCTCCTCGAGTTTTTCATTGACAACGATGTAGTCATACCACAGAGCTTCCTTTATTTCACCCAAAGAAGCATCAAGGCGCCTTTTGAGCACATCCTCGGGTTCTCCCCGTTTGGCAAGACGCTCCCTCAACTCGGACAGAGATGGGGGCAGGATGAAAACGAAGACCGCACGCGGGTAGCGTTTTTTTATTTCACCGGCGCCGCGCGGTTCGATATCGAGAAGCAGATCGACTCCCCGCTCCAGAAACGCGTCCATCATCGTCTTCGATGTGCCATAAAAATTGCCGTAATTTTCCACCCATTCGACAAACTCGCCGCGATCGATCATTTCCCGAAACGTCTTTTGGGAAACAAAATGGTAATCCCTTCCCTCCAGCTCGCCGGGACGGGGCGCCCGCGTCGTAACGGAAACGGAAAAATGGATATCCGGATCACGCTCCATCACCCGGCGGCAGACCGACGTCTTGCCTGCGCCGGAAGGGGCTGAGACCACCATCAGCAAACCCGCTGTGTTTTTCGACTCCTGCTCACTCAATGTTCTGCGCCTGCTCCCTCAATTTCGCCAATTCACTTTTGATTTCGACGACTGACCTTGCTATCTCCACATCTCCGCTCTTCGAGCCGATCGTGTTGACCTCCCGCCCCATCTCCTGAAGCAGAAAATCGATCTTCCGGCCGGCTGCGTCGCCCGCCGCCAAAAGATCACAGAACTGATCGATATGGCTGCGGAAACGAACGATCTCCTCGGTAATGTCGCTTTTTTCGGCCATGATCGCCACTTCCTGCAAAAGACGGGACTCGTCGAGTGCAATCCCCTCTGTCAGCTCCTTAATCCGATCGGTGAGCCTCTTCTGATAATCGGCCACGACAGAGGGGGTTCTTGCCGCGATTCCCTCCAGAAGCCCGGTAATCACCTGCAGACGATTTTTCAGATCGGTCGTCAGGCTCTCCCCCTCTTTTTCCCTCATCCCCAGGATATTCCCAATCGCCTCGTCGAGAATCGGGGAAAATCCCCCCCACAGCTCAACAGGTTCTTCCTGTGTCTCGGCGGGAATGAATACATCCCGCAGGCCAATCAACGTGGCAAGGGAGACTTCCCCGGATATGTTGAATTCCTCCTTCAACTGATGAAGAAGGGCGTAGTAATTGCGGACAAGCGGCATATTCAGCGCCAGGCGCGTCTCGCTTTCGGCATCGCCATTGCCGTCGGCCCGGATCGAAACATCGATTTTCCCCCGGGAAAACCGCTCCCCCATCCGCCGTTTTATCTCTGCCTCCAAGGGAAACAGCGCCTGCGGCATCCTGAGCGATATCTCCAGAAAACGGTGGTTGACCGATTTCATCTCCACCGTGAATTTTCTTCCGGAAACACTCCCTTCCGCCTTCCCGTATCCCGTCATACTTTTCGTCATTGAAATTTCCACTCTCCTTATCTCTTGCCGGCCCCTTCCCGGAGCTGTACAAGGTGTTTTTCACGTATCCGGGAAAGCATCCCGATTGTTTCTGCCGCCGCGTAGTCAGGGTATGTCCAGGGGAGAATCGTAAAGCCGCCCTTCTGGTATATAAGCGTCAAATCGGCGTAAATTCCATCGCGCAGATAGGGCCGATGCGCGTACCCCTTCCCGGTTGCCAGGATCAGATGGGCGGCGGAGAGATAGCCCGGATCGATATTGACCCGCCTTATCCCCGGGGTTGCCAGATCAGCTTCCAGCGCGTTTGTCCACAACTTCACGTCGGGCAGCTCTTCGGCGCCGATGAGCCGTTCAAAAGAAAGGAAACGCCGCAGCAGTCCCTCTCCGAATTCCCTCTTGTAATAACCGGTATAGGAAAAAGCCAGCGGGGCGCTGATGTAGTCTGCCATGCCGTACTTTTCCGACATCGCCCTGATCGCCACTTCGATCAGCCCGGCATCGGCGGAAAAGATGCTCGCAAACAGCTTGACGTCCGGCGGCCGCTGCGGGACACTCATAGCGCGCTTATCAGCTCCTGCGTCGTTACTGTCGCGGTGCCGATTTTTCCTACGGCAATTCCGGCGGCAAGGTTGGCCAGACAGGCCGCCTCCCGGAAAGAGGCACCGGCTGCCAGAGCGAGCGCGAGAATGCCGATTACCGTGTCTCCGGCGCCGGTCACATCAAAGACCTCCCGCGCCTGCGCAGGAAACTCGGTGCGTCGTATCTCTTCTTTTTTGTCCATGCCGGACCCCGTTTTTTCGAACAGACTCATCCCCTCTTCCCCCCGTGTCATCAAGAGGGCCCTGAAGCCGTTTTTTTTCATAATCCTGAGCCCCGCGCGGATGTGCGCATCCGGGGCGGACATCTCCTCATCCGCGGCGATGCCGGCTTCATGGTGATTGGGAGTCAGGATGTCAAAACCTTCGTAAAAGGAAAAGTCCCTCTGCTTGGGATCGACACAGGTGACAATGTTCCGCCCGGCGATGATCTTCCTGAGACAATCGAGAAGTGGCTGAACTACGACCCCCTTGCTGTAGTCGGAGATGACGATCGCGCCCAGCCCGTCGCGCAGCGATTCAACAAAATCCGCGATAGCGCGAATGGACTTTTCCGAGATCATCCGGCGATCCTCCCGGTCAAACCGGACCATCTGCTGCCCGTGCGCGACGATCCGCGTCTTGAGGGTGGTTGGACGCTCCGCCTCGACAATGACTCCTTTTGCATCCATACCCCGATTATGCAAATCATCCAGCAGGCGTCTGCCGGTATCATCAGAGCCGATCACCCCGGTCAGTTCAACCTTCCCGCCCATTGCAACTATATTATTGAAAACATTGGCGCATCCGCCGAGCATGAAGCTCTCTTTTTTTACCTCTACAACCGGCACCGGCGCCTCGGGAGAGATTCTCGAAACACTCCCCCAGATGAAATGGTCGGCCATGATGTCCCCGATCACCAGAACCCGGGAAAAGGGAAACTTTTCAATAATCTCTACCGCCCGTTTGCCGGTTATGCCCTGTCTCATCGCCATTTTCATGTTTCCCGGTTAAAATCCATGCATCCACGCTGAAAGCGAAGCTTCATGTTCATCAAACGAATTTTCATGGCGGCAAAGCCGCCATTTCAGTATTTAAAACTTGGTGTTTCTATTAGGAAGGGAGGATTTTGTCAATCATTTTCTAAGGCTGGTTCGCTTATTGACACAGACAAGAAAGCGTGTTAAAGGGGCGCGTCTTGATGGCAAGCCCCTGTAGCTCAGAAGGATAGAGCGTCGGATTCCTAATCCGCAGGCCCCGCGTTCGAATCGCGGCAGGGGCACCAGCATCAGCGTAAAGAGTCTTCCTTCTATCGAAGTTCCGCCGTCTTTTGAAGAATAAAGATCACGTCGGCAGAGTCGATTTTCCCCGTCTTGTCCGGATCGGCAGCTATATTGATCTTCTGGCCCGTCAAGTCCATCCTTGTAAGCAGTTGCAGACCAAGCACGGCATCCGCCATGTTTACCTTTTCATCGCCGTTGATATCCCCGGCTTTGACGATAAGCAGAGACGCCCCGGAAAGATCGATTCCGAGAAGTCCGGCAACCGTCGCGGGGGCAGCATCCGCCGCCGGGCAACTGACGCTCAGCGTGAATTTGTCGGTGTCCGGATGCCCAGGGTCATCGACGTAATAAGGGTACCTCATCGTGCCGTCTTCCGAGACAAGGGCAGCCCTCAGCCGATAGAGACCCCGCGTGTACGTTTGGTCAATTACGCCATTTGTCTCCAACGAAACCACCGTATCGTCGGAGGCGCCGACTACCGAGGTAAAAAATCCCTGCCCCGAATAACCTGCGGTATTCCCCTGAATGGTGCAGGCGCCGTCGAGAATCACCGGATGAAGATAAACATCATCCTGATCGGCAAATGCGCCGTTCAGCACAAACGACCGACCGTAGGACGTGTCGCTGTTGTCCGTCATGACGATGAAGGACCTCTGCGCGCTCTGTCCATTGGCAGTGGCCGTCACCACAATCCGGCTTGCGATCTTCGCATGTTCTGTCGGCGTCAGTTCGAGAATATTTTCCTTCAAAACAGCGCTCACGGCAAGCGGGTTGCTGTTATCAACCGACAACGCAAGGGCATCTCCGTTTTCATCCCGTGCGTCAATCAGTATCCGCTTTGTTTCAGGCGATACAGTATTAAGAATCATATCCGGCAATTCCGGATTCTCTATAACCGGCGCTCTTTCAAGGAGCGCGTCAACCGCGCCGACTTCTTCGGTGGTCATGGCCTGCGTTGTCAGCGTAACATTGTACGCATTGAAGCCATCAGCCGGGCTGTAACATTGACGGTCATTGCACAAAGAGACCCGCACCTGGTATTTCCCCTCGGGCAGATCTCCCACGGCGTATGTCTTGCTCGCGCTGTTTTCTTCGTTGGGATCCGTCAGGGCAAAAACCGTCTTGCCATCGAGCAGATTGACGAACGAAACATAAAAGCCAACATTGCTGTAGCCCCTCGTTGCACTGAAGGACGTAGCGCCTTTCAGATAAAATGCGTAGATGTCTTCATCCTTCTCCCCGTCAAAATCACCCTCCATCTTGAGATCGGTCGGCGTGTCGTCGGCTTCGAGGTTCACAAAGCAATCGTTGCCGGGCGTGCAGGGTTTGATATTGCAGTACAGGGTAAGCTCGCCTGCCCGTGTGTCGAAACCGTACTCCTCCGCTCCGGCAGGCACCGGCTGCCGATCGAGAAAATAGAAATCGTCAACGCGGCCTCCCCATCCCATGTTGAGATGGGCCTTCAGACCTGTGTCGTCGTCCGAATAACCGTCGGCCGCCACCATGTGCCCGCCGCCCGAGGGGGTGAGATAATCATCAAGCTTCACCGTGGTGGAAAAGGCCAGAAGAAGCGGCCGTCCGGCATCGATATCGTTTTTTAGCGCCGATTTGAATGTTTCATAATTTGTGTTGTCAATCTTTGCCAGCGCAGTGGAATAACCGAAATGCTTCAGCAGGTTATCCGGCGAAAAGGATGCCGCCGAATCGTTCAGCCCGAAACTGGTGCTGTTGGCCACGCCCAGATCGCGCAAAAGCAGCGCGACCTCGTCTGCCTGATACTCCGGCGTTGCCTGATCCAGTCTATCGGGCATGTTGCCCCAATTGTAGCTGTGATAAAAAATGGATTTCAATCGGGCAATAAGGGTGGGAGGATTGGCGCTGTAATCATTCCAGTCGTACGAAAAGACACCCTGTCCGGAGGCAGGATGCCTGTGATGCCGCATGATCTGCCCCAATGCCACATTCACGCAGCCGACCAGAACGTTTTTTCCGTCAATTTCGGGGAGAAACTTGTTGTAGGGCCAGGGCTGATCCCAATGAGCCGTAATCAGGGGATTGACGACCGCCAGAGGCTGCCGCCGGACATCGAGACGCAAAAGAAAATCCCATCGTGCGGCCGCTTCAGATATCTGCTCCGACTGGAGAACCCTGTCGGCAACCGGCAGGCCGACAACCCGGACACGAAGCTCCAATTCGTCAAGCAGCGCTTTTCGGTACGGATCGGGAAGGACCGCAAAATCGTCAGTCAGCGAGTATGCCTTGACAGGCGAGATGGATCGGTCGGTGGAAACGAGGAGATAGCCGCCGCCTTCCAGGTGAAAGAGGTGGGCAACACGAACGGGCGCAGCCGCCGGATCGACTGCGTTTCTTTCCAGAATCTCTTCGGAGAGAACCTTTTTTTCGCTTCCAAGAAATCGAAGAAAGTTTAAGGCAACCGTCTCTTGTTCACCAGCGGCATAAAGCAAAGCAGGGGCGGACAATAAAAGAAACAGCCACAACACCATCGCAAAGATTTTCAGACTGCCATCATAACGTCTTGCCATCATAGCTTGTTCATCTTTTCGTCTTCCGCTCAATCCGGTTTTCGCGACCAGAAGGTCTCGACCAGCCCCACTTTCCACAACCCCTTTTCCCTGGACATTTTCAGGATCGCCGGGTTGGCGGCCTTTTTGTAGAGAAGGCGTATCTCCGCCCGATCATTTTTCAGCACGCCCATGCTCCAGGCGCTCTCGCTGAGCGCCTTCTCCGGATCAAAAACGTCAAGGAATCCATTCCAGTAAAAGGTGGAAACAGGCCCTCCCCGGTCAAAGTCCGCGGATAACTCCTGAAGGGATCGTCTGACCCCCGTTTTTGCAAGGCTTTTGCGCGTATCCTTCACGATGGTCTCCCGGGATTTTTCCGTCAGGAGCCCCCATGCCGACGTAAAATCACGCGCCTTGAGTTTCATGAAGAAGCCTTCCGCGGCATCAAGGACGCCATCGGCTTGTCCTTCATCCATCCCGGCAAAAACCGGCAGTTTCGAAAACGAAAATACCAGACAGACGATCAGGAGAACAACTGCTCTATTGTTTTTAACCATGCGATCCACAAAAGACGTCCAGTCATGCAAACAGGCAATGGCCGGTGCAGTTGCTGCAAACCTGACCGGCCATCGAAAATAAAGCGGCGGATGCGAGCTGGAGCGATGCTTGCGCGCGATCCAGCCCATAATCTTACGGGCTCACATGGGAAACGGTCGAATAGACGCTGTTGCCATGATGGACCGTCGTGACGATGACATTGGCGCCGGGATGTCTGGCCGTGAGTATGGCCTTTATGGACGCTACCAAATTATCCGCCTGCTCGGCGGCCGTGCCGGAGGCAGCCTTGGTGATAACGCTGGATACTGCGTCCAGAGCCGCTGCATTGACTTCGCCATTCGTAACCACCGCGGCATACATAGACTGCACGGCCCCAAGCTGCTCGTCTCGGGTTGCAAAGTGGTTATAAAGAACCCGCAATGCTGCACCCTCATCACCTGTCCCATAATTTCTGAGGTAATCCAAGAATGATGAATACGAAGCACTAGGAGTTCTTACAACTTGGGACAGACGCGCCCCGCCGACTTCACTTGCAGGGTAAATTCCGGCTGCGGCCATGGCCAAATTCGTCCGCCCCACGGTGCCCAGCATCGTATTGGCGTCTGCCAGAGTAGACAGCGCGGCTGTATCCAGGGTACCCATCGCACTCGCCACGGTAGATGCTATAACCGGATACTCTTTAGCCAAAGCTGTGCCTGCGGCCGATGCGGGCGATGCGGCGGCAACAGCCGTGTCGGAACCACCGCTCGCGGCGACGGCCAGTGCGGCAGCCGCGGCAACAGCCACACCCGCGGCAATTGTGCCCGTCGTTACGCCAGCCACCGTTCCCGCCCCGGCTGCGGCGCCTGCCGAGGAAGCGCCCGCGCCGACGGCGCCCGCTGCCTCAGCCGCGATTGCCTTTGTTGCAAGCAAAGGGCAAAGAGAAAGATTGACAAGAAAGACAGCAAGAACTGTCAGACTCACCCCGCCTGAAACCCTTATTTTCAAAACATCATTTTTCATCACTGCCTCCTGTAAAAGTAAGACCGTCTCCGTTATTTAATGCAGGGCACACATTCATAATGTAAAATATTTAGTAACTATTCAGCATGATAATAAAATCTGTCATTCCCGAGGTTGTAATCGGGAATATGGCGCCGGTTTTAAAACCATATCCCCGATAGAAGCATTCGGGGATGACAATCTTTTTTAAGTGCTGAATAGTTACAATATTTAATCATAGCCAATTTAATCTCAATGATACATCCTTTTGTCAAGCTTTTTTTTAAGATAAACATCCGTATTTCTGCCGATCATGTCAAACAGATTGGTAAAATGGTCGATATCCTGCGCCACGTCCCTTGTCCACGGAGAGATCGCCTGACCGTAAACCGCCCGCGATTCCCTGCCGGTAAAAAGGCGCAGGGGAATCGAAACAGCCAGCCCTTTGTCGTGGTAGCCCCTGTTGTCGCTGTCGTTAAAAACCGACGTATCCGTCACGCTGTACCACGCCGACAGCGTGACGCCATTGATGAATTTTGACAGCGTGATTCTCGCCCCCCGGTCGCCGGCCAGAAACATCCCGTACTTGACATCCACGGCAATGTCGGACTTCGGGAAATTGAGCCTGGCATTCACAAAGGCCGTCTTGTAATAATCCTTCACCGTATTTTCGGCCAGAAGAAGCGGGTTGTCGGGGTCCCTCTTTTTGACCACGCTGCCCCCCAGCCCCATCAGCATTCTGCCGCCAAACACCGGCATCGCCGCTTCCAGGTCGATCCCCGCGTACTGCGTCTCGAGAATCCCCGCGGTAACTTTCGCAAAGACGGAGGTGGAAGGCACGCGCTCCACCTGGTTGAACAGGAAACGCTCGAAGAGCGCCTTGTTTTTGAGATAGTTGACAATGTCGGTGCGCACAGGGATCGAGAGGGGCTCGTTTACCGTCTCGACATTGGCAAACGGATAAACCGCCGCTCCCGCAACCAGTGAACCGCCCTCCCAGAGAGGATACGTGGCCCACAGCGAGAGCCCCACCTTGCCCTTCCAGAATCCGGACGGGTCGTTGAGAAAGAGCTTAACCTGCGGTTTGTAACCGATAACGTATCCCGGAGTCATCTGTTTGCGCCCCTCCGGCAGGGCAGTATAGCCCGTATCGATTTTCGCAAGCGCGTGAAACGCGTCTTCCCTCATCCTTTCGGCGGCATATTCCATCAAATCTTCCGCCTTGACGCTGTACGAGTACAGAGGCGCCCCATCATCCTTCATGATAATCAAAATGTCGTCAATCGGTTCTTTCTTTTTCGATGCGTTGTGGTCGCGGACAATCGGCGCGATGGTGAGAAGAGCCTCCTGAACGCCCCGCGCATTGTAAAAAAAGAGGTTATTCTGCATGTCGATCGTGAGCCTGCCGCCCGACACGCCGATGCCGATGCTGCTGAAACCAATCGATTCAAGCCCGAGCGCCATCCGGCTCTCCACGTCCAGAAACGCAACCATCGGGCGTTCCTTGTACGGATGGGCGTAAATTGGGATCATCGGCCTTCCTATCTCAAACGGCATGGATACATTGACGCCCCACTGATCGCCCCGCTGCCAGGAAAGAACAACATCAGCCCAGTTCAGAAAATTGTAGCGGAACCCGAAGTTGTACCGCGAAGGAACCGCCTCTCTGAAATACCCCCCCCGCAGGGCCGGGTCGCCTGTCTGCTCGTGGTACCGGATCGGGCTGTATTCGACCATGAACGCATACCGGTCGGAAGGGGCAAACTGAATTCCCCAGAAAAACTGGGAATCCGAATACCATCCACGGGTGTCTTCCAGCATCTCGACGCCGATTCCCTCCCCCTGCGATGGCAGAGGCCGCTTGCCGAATCGACCGTTTCCGAGGCCGATTGTGAAATCAAACGGGTATATCTGTTTGCTGGCGACGAGATACTGGGAGGCATAGAGACGCGTCCCGTGGGGATCCATGATGCCAACCGCCAGCGCAGGCAGGTACTTACCCTCGGCAACCATCTGATATTTAAGGTCAATTGCCTTATCCTTGTAGTTGCCGTAGCCTTCCCAGTTCGTCCCCGGCTGATCTATCGAAACCAGAACTTCCGTCATCCTGCCGTCGATCTCCATCCCCTTAAGCGGGCTGAAGGCGCCGTAGTAATAACGGTAGGGCGCCATCTGACTGAAGCCCACGCGGTAGTGGTTTTCCCCGATTACCCGGGCGGTTGGAATCTCCATGAGCCCCGTCCCTCCCCAGTTGGAAGGCGTTGTAAAAGGTTCATCGGCGGCATAACCGGAAACTGCGCCGAATAAAATCACAATCAGGATTACAAAAGCCTTCACAGGAAAACACCCGCCGATCGCGCGGATGGCCGAGGAAGCAATCCTGATAAACATAGCTTGGACCCATGCATAGCGCCTTCCTGTTTTGTCAAGAAGAAAACATGTTTTTTGTTGCCTTTTTCACGATTGGACAAAACAGCAGCCTTTGCAAATCCCTAGAACAGCGCCTTGAAAACGCCGGCGGTCACAGCCGTATTCATCAGTATCTGGGTTATGTCCTTGATCTCCCGGAGCCATGCAATCCGGCCGATCTTCTCCGGGATAACGATCGTGTCGCCAGGTTCAATACCTTTTATCTCCCGTTCAAAGCCAGCAACCTCCCAGCGACTCCGCAGGGAACTCCAGTTGAAGAGCCCCTTCGCCAGCTTTTCCGCCGTGCCGTCCACCTTCAGGACAAAGACGTTGTCCCGGTCGGCGTATTTTGCATAGCCGCCGGTCAGATCAACATAATCCTCATATTCCATTTTCTCTGAGTAGATGAAGCTTCCCTGCGACATGACAGAACCGGCGACATTGACCATATTGTGTTTCGGGGGGATAGAGAGCACGTCTCCGTCCTCCATTTCAATATCGTACGCGCTCCCCTTGAGAAGCCGCAGGTGTGCAAGCCTGATCGCCATCCGCCCATTCGCCTTCAGACTTCGCAAATAGCCGACAAACAGCCGCTTCTGCTCCATCTCGGCCTTCTTCGCCGCCACCTCTTCGGCGGACGTCGAAGTCGCGATATCCCCGCCGCCGGAAAGAAGTTCGCGCTCCATCCGGTCGGCCATCTCGACGAGCCCCTTCTGCTGCAACACCCGCACAGACTCCCGCGTGAAGTACGCCCCCCGCAGGTGAGCGTCATCGATATACCCACCGGCTCGCGCGATCACATGGGACAGCTTCTCTCCCTTGGATATCACATACCGCCCCGGATACTTGAATTTACCGGAAAGAGTCACATATTTTTCGGCGCCCCACTCGGAGATGGCCTTGATGAAAATCCGGTCGTGCGCCTTCAGCGGCAGGTTGTGCGCCGGATCTCCGGCAAGCGCCCGGTCGAGGTTTATCTGCTTGTGAACGACCTTCATGCTGTTGTCCTTGTCTATCGTCCGCGAGGATACCTCCGCCTCCTGAAGCGACGCCGATTCCAGTATGTTTCCCGCCGCGAAGACCAGATCCCGTACCGTCATATTGTCGGCCATGGGATAGCTCCCCGGCTTCAGCACCTCCCCTTCGATCGCGACATTTTTTTTGTACACCGTCTCCCAGAGCGAATGCACAACCAAACGGTCGAGGTCCTTTAGCTTAAGGTTGTGCTGCGGATCTCCTGCGATCGCCTTGCCGAGGTTCAGCTTCTCAAGGGTCACTTCCTTCGTTCGCCAATCGGTCCGGTAGAGCTCCGCCTCGTCCAGAAGCGTGTCGCGGGTCTGCCCGCCTGCCGAAAAGACGAGATCCCTCACCGTCATTGTCTCACCGAACTGGTAGTTGCCGGGATTTTTGACCTCTCCCGCGATGACCACGTTTGCCTTGAACACCTTCTCCCAGAGCGAATGCACAACCAAACGGTCGAGGTCCTTTAGCTTAAGGTTGTG
>DYTH01000002.1:55716-60468 GCA_020726025.1 Syntrophus aciditrophicus
AATCGGTCCGGTAGAGCTCCGCCTCGTCCAGAAGCGTGTCGCGGGTCTGCCCGCCCGCCTTGAAGATCAGGTCGCTTATACGCATCTCTTCCGTCAGCACGAACGCCCCCGGCATTTTCACCTCTCCGGCTACCGAGGCGAACTCCCGCCACTTCTCCTCGTAGAGAGAGTGGACAACGATCCTGTCCTCATCCTGCAGCAGGATATTCTCCGCCGCATCCCCTTCCATTGCCTTGGCTACATTGAAATAAATGGTATGGAATTCTTTATTTTTATTTACTCTAACGATCTCGCCCTTTTTCATGTAGGCGTTTTTGGTCAGATCACCGGCGGTGCGCAGGGCGTCCTTGACTCGCGTGTCATTGTCCAGATCGAAGCGACCGGCCTTGCGCACCTCTCCGCTTACCGTGTAGTAGGGCTTGTCTTTGAAGAAACCCCGATTGAAGATGTAAATGACGTCCTGCGGCTGAAGTTCCAGATTGCTCTCCGGGATGTTTTTCAAAAGCAGGTCGCCCAGATTGAACGGCACAAGCATCGGTTCCATCGTCGGGGGGCGCAGACGCTTGATCAGCGCGTAGTCGAAAAAGGTCTCGGGCATGAGGTCATCGGCGCTTTTGAGAATGTCCTTCAAACGCATTCCATTGGAAAGCGCATATTTCCCGCCCTTTTTGACGTTTCCGTTCAAATAGACGACGTTTACATCCCTATCGACTATCGAGAAGACCTTGACAAGATCGGCATCCTGCAGCGCCACAGACCGCGCCCTTTCGAGGTTCTTGTCGTCAATGTCGATCACCACCTTTTTTTCATTTTTGATGGTGCGCTCCACCTGTATCTGCTGCGTCCAGGCGGTGGGGATGATTCCCCCGGCCAGCTCGATGAGCCTCTCCAGCGAGTAGTCTCCCTTGAACTCGTACAGGGCGGGACGTTTGACATTGCCTGCAATTCCCGCCCAGGCGCCGATGACCGGGACAAAGACGATGTCGCCCGCCTGCAGAATCACGTCATTGGACTTGTCGCCTTTTAACAGCAGGTCGTAGAGATCGTACGTCTTGATTACCTTGTCTTTTCGTTTCAACTGGATGTTGCGCATCGACCCTATGTCGGACGGGCCGCCGGAAATAAGCAGGGCATCGGTGATCGTCGCAAACGCGCCTATCGTGTAGGCGCCCGGCCTGCGGGCATCGCCGAGGACAAAGACAGGGATCGTCCGGAGAGAACCCATTGTGATATCGACATTCGTTCCGGTCATCTGCTCGGCCTGCTTGATCAGGGCGGCCGACATCTCCTCAAACGTCATTCCGGCAACAGCGATGGGCCCGATCCCGGGAATCTCGATCTTGCCGTCGCGGTTGACGACCAACTTGTACGAGGCGTTCACCCGCCCCCACAGCGTCACCTTCACCTCGTCGTCGGGACCGACGACATATTTAAGAGGGACGGGGATGTCCTTGCGCTGCGTCGTGACATTGACGACCGCCTCGCGGAAGAAATCATAGCCGAAAGGGCGCAGAGCAAGCGATATATCCTGATATTTCCCAGCCATCTGCGCCCTCTGGAAGAGGGTTTCACCAGGCTGCTCTTCCGATATGACCTGTTTCTGTTCCCGCTTATCCGCTGCATCATTCGCCACGGCATCAGTCTTCGGCTCGATCTTCGCCTTGTTCTGCTCTTTCAGAAGCTCCTGTCCCCTGGCAACGTCCGCAGGCGATATACCCTGAAACTCAGGTTTTGCCTTGAGCGCCTCCACGGCCTCAGGGGTAAGCTGCCCGCCGGTCTTGCCGAGTTCCTGGACAATCGCCCCTTTCTGCGTCGGCGAAAGGCTCTGGACTGCAGCGGCCTGATCTGCGCTCAAGGCTGGCATTCCCGCAGGAAGAGCCGAAACAGATGGAGCAGCCGGTGCAGCGGCAGGCACAGGCGCCCCCGGCGCTGTCTGGGCCGTCGCACAAGCAGGCAGCAGACCAAACATCATGATTCCCGTGACCAGCAGAATCTTGAAAAATGACTTCATTTTTGACGATTTATCCGTTTTCATACCGCGCATTTTCTGTTGACCCCTCTATTTGAAATCCCGTGTCGAGAGTTTTCACTCACCGTTCATCAATCAGTCAATCCGTCAAGCCGGATGCGATCCGGCATCCGGCCTTTTTGCTAAGTCTTCCGGAAGCGAAGGTACTTGCGCAGGTTCGCCAGCCTCTCCGGGTCTTCCGTTTTTTCGAGGTTCTTGATGTATTCGAGAAAAAAAGCGGCGAAGATCGCGATGAAAAAAGCCACCACAACCGAGAGCACACATATCTGCGCCCGCTTCGGCTTGAACTTCCGCTCCGGCACGTACGACGGATCAACGATGTTAAAGCTGTAATATTTCTGGACATTGGCGAGCGTCTCGGCTTCGATCTGTTTGGCAATCAGCTCGTAGAGCTTGTTTTTCAGAAGCGGGTCGGTCGTCTGTCCGAGCTGCTGGTAGAGGTGCTTCTGCTGCGCCTGGGCCTCATCGAGCTTCTGCCTGCGGAGCAGCTCGCTCATCCCGACGATGAAATAATCGAGTACACGCTTTGCCATCTCGGGGTCTTTACTCTGAAAGGCAACCATCATGACGTTCTTCTTCTTGTCCGGCTTCACCTCAAGCACGCTCTGAACAGCCTTGTAGATGTCCTCCATCTTCGGGGGCTCATCCTTCCACTTCTTCGCCGCCGCGTCCCAACTGTCCTTGAAGATTACCGGCAGCAGGTTTTTTTCCTTCACAATGGTGTGCGTCAGCTCCCGGCTTTTCAGCACCACCTCGAACTGCTCGAGCGAGCCGCCCGCGCCAATTCCCGCCTCGGAGGCGATCATCGCCCCAAAACCGCCCAAAGCCGACAGCCCGCTTCCCTTCTCCTGAGCGGTCGGGACAATCATCGTCTCCGACCGGTAGATGTTCGTCATCAGCAGGCTTGCAATAACCGCCGCCACCCCTGCCAGAAAGACGATGGAAAGGATCATCGCCTTGTGCCGGAGCAGCACGATCGCGAGATCAAGCAAATTGATCTCGTCCTCCTCCGGAATTGCATACGGATAGCCCGGCGGGTTTCCCCCCGGCGCAAC
Organism: Syntrophus aciditrophicus; assembly: GCA_020726025.1. Lineage (GTDB taxonomy): Bacteria > Desulfobacterota > Syntrophia > Syntrophales > UBA5619 > DYTH01. The sequence goes on from DYTH01000002.1 coordinate 58,801, forward strand.
GCCTGTCTCGTCGGCCTGTTTCAACTCATTCTGCGTCATCATGTTTTCCTTTTAAAATCGTGAATCATCCGCTCTCTGCTTACCGATTAACCGCTTTTTTGTCAATCCCTTTAATCTCGCATCACTTATCCTTCTTCAAAAAAATGTCTGTATTTCTGCCGATATAATCAAAAAGATTAGTAAAATGGCCTATATCCTGCGCAACGTCGCGCGTCCACGGGGAGAGGCTGAAATCATAGGAAGTCTTCGAATCCTTCCCGGTGAAGATCCTGAGCGGGATCGTCACCGAAATGCCCTTGTCGTGGTATCCGCGATTGTAGCTGTCAACAAAGAGGTCCGTGTCGGTGCGGCTGTACCACGCGGAGAGAATGACGCCGTTGAAGAATTTCGACACCGTCACCTTCGTTCCCCGGTCGCCGGCAAGAAACTGGCCAACCTTGACGTCTATCGCCCCCTCCACTTCCGGAAGATTAAGCCGCGTATTGACAAACGCCGTATCATAGCGGCTTTTCCAGTCGTTCTTTTTGATGGTCTCGTCAAAATTCATCATCAAAAAAGAGGGGTAGTGTCACTTTTTATCATGATATTGTTTGACAATACTACCGCGTCATGCTACCAGTTTCCCATGATCAAGACTTTTCGCGACAAGGATACGGAGAAGATCTTTCAGGGCACATTTGCAGCCAGATTGCCGAAGGACATACAGCGGGCAGCCCTTCGCAAACTGACCCAGATCCACGGCGCGGCAACCCTGGAATTTCTTCGCATACCACCGGGAAACAGGCTGGAAAAGCTGCTTGGCGAGAGAGAAGGCCAATGGAGCATCAGGATCAACGATCAATGGCGGATATGCTTCAACTGGCAGGATGGCCATGCGTATAATGTCGAATTTGTTGATTACCATTGATGAACTCGTCAAAAGTCCAAAAACCGTCATTCCGGCGAAAGCCGGAATCCATAAGTAACTAAATTCACTGGATTCCGTGTCAAGCACGGAATGACAAAAGGGGACAAAATCGACTTTTGACGAGACCATCACCATTAAAGGAGAAAAACCATGAAAAGAGACCTGCCCCCGGTCTATCCCGGCGAAATTCTGCTGGAGGATTTTTTGAAACCCATGAAGATTACCCCGTACCGGCTTGCCAAGTCCATCGGCGTACAGCAAAGGCGCATCGGAGAAATCATCGCCGGGAAAAGAGCGATTACTGCGGACACGGCCCTGCGGTTGGCTCGTTTTTTCGGTACGGACGCTCAAAGCTGGATGAATCTGCAAACCCATTACGATCTCGTCATTGCGGAAGAATTCCTGTCCAGCCGTTTAGATCAAGAGGTTATAACATACGCCGAATACCATGCTGACTGACCCCCCACAAACCCTCTCCGACCCCTTCCTATCCCACAGGAGCGGGGCACGGTGGCGTGTTCAGGTATCATTGGTTAATGTCGATCGGAAAAAACGATGGTGCGGCTGTCTGCCTTCAGCGCATGCGTGATAACCTGCATTGCGGCCTCGCCCTCGGAAAAACGCTAATTTGCAAGACCTGACCCCCAAGACTTCACTGTCCCTGTTTATTCCAGGCCTGGACAAACTTTTCCGCCAGCGCGGCCACATCCTGCCGGATCAGGTTCAGGTTCCCGATATTTGCCTGCCCGGTGATGTTCATC
>DYTH01000123.1 GCA_020726025.1 Syntrophus aciditrophicus
ACGTATTTGATGTACTCTCGTGCAGCATTGGCATAGGGAGCGCCGACATCACCGGTGGCGCCGGTAATGTCGAAAAGCCCGCCGACCTTGATCGTCTGCTGTGCGTAAGAGACACCACTGATCAATAAAAACGATAACGCTGCCAACAAAATTTTCTTCATGCTACCCTCCTCCAATTGTTTTGTCCGTTTAACCTGGAGATACCTCCACTTCAGCCTCACTTCAACGACGGGCCTTTCCTTCCTAATAAGAGAAAGGCCATAACTTCCAGTAGTTCTTTATCATTTTCCATCTGTGGGCGAGTCCGTCCGGTTCAAAGACCAGAAACAGGATGATGACAAGTCCGAAAATCCCTTCCCGGAGGGCGTTAAAAATGTCGATCAGTATCGGATAACTGGAAGACAAAGGCCCGCTTATCGCCCGGAGAATTTCCGGCAGCAGCACAATGAAGATGGTGCCGAGGATGGTCCCGTAGATGCTTCCCAGCCCGCCGATGATGATCATCGAGAGATACTGGATGGAGACCATGACGTTGAAATGTTCCGGGGTGATGATGCCTATGTAGTGGGCCCAGAGGCTTCCCGAGACGCCGGCGAAAAAGGAGCTGATCCCAAAGGCGATGAGTTTGTACTGAAAAAGGGGCACACCGATGATTTCCGCCGAGATGTAGCGGTCGCGAATGGCCATGAAGGCGCGTCCCGGTTTTGTCCGGACGATGTTTTTCGCAATCAGAATGGCGAGGACGGCAAAAAACAGTGCGAGAAAATAAAACTTGAACTCGCTGTCGAACTGAAATCCGGCAATGCTGGCAGGTGAAATGAGAAGGCCCTGGCTTCCGCCGGTTACCCCGCGGCTGCGGATGAAGATAAATTCAAGGATGACCTGGGCAGCAAGTGTTGCGATGGCCAGATACAGACCCTTAAGCCGGAGCGACGGGATTCCGAAGATCATTCCCACGACAGCCGTGATGAAGCCTGCCAGGACTAAACAGCCGATAAACGGAATGCCGAACTGGTTCATCAGGTATCCCGAGGCGTACGCGCCAACCCCGATGAAAGCCCCGTGTCCCAGAGATATCTGTCCGGTAAAGCCGGTCAGAAGATTCAATCCCAGGGCGGCTATGATAGAAATCAGCACCGTGTCGGCTATGTGAAGCAGGTATTTGGATCCCTGAAACACAAAAGGGAAAGCGAGTAACGCGACGATGAGAACGCCAATCCAGAACTTCGACACCCTGGTCTGCCAGATCGCCTCATCTTCCTCGTAGGTTGTTTTGTAAACGCCGCACTTGATTGCCATTGAATTCCTCCGCTATATCTTTTCAATCTCTTCGGTGCCGAAAAGTCCGTAAGGTTTGATCATCAGGATGATTACGAGAACGATGAAGGGAACAACCTCTTTGGTTCCCCCTTCAAACAACGGGTCAAGGTAGATGCCGCTCAGGGCTTCCAGTATGCCGATGATAAACCCGCCGAGAATGGCGCCGGGGATGCTGTCGAGGCCCCCCAGGATGACCGCCGGAAAAACCTTGAGCCCGAAGGAGCTGAGACTGGTATTGACCCCGTTTATGTTGCCGATAAGTATGCCGCCTATGCCTGCCACGATAGCCGCGATGGCCCAGGCGATGGCGAATATCTTGCTGATGCTGATGCCCATGGCCTGGGCCGCCTGCTGGTCATTGGCCACGGCCCGCATGGCAATCCCGGAACTGGAAAACCGGAAGTAGAGGTTGAACAGAAGAAGGCAGATGACTGCGGCAGCCACGCTGTAAACATACACCTGGGAGATGGCGATCCCGGCGAAGCGAAGAGGTTCCTGAGAAAAGATGGCGGGGAAAACCATCGTGTCCGATCCCCAGATGACATGAATAAAGCCCTGCATCAGGCTGGCGAGACCTATGGTCAGCATGATGACGGAGATGATCGGCTCCCCGATCATGGGTCTGAGGAAGAGTCTCTCGAGCAGGAAGCCAAGCATGGCCGCCGCCAGGAGCGTCACCACGAAAGAAACGATGAAGGGGAGTTTCATGACGGTAACCAGCGTAAGGCAGATGTACGCGCCGAACATCAGCAGTTCGCCCTGGGCGAAATTGATGACTGCCGTGGATTTGTAAATCAGCACGAATCCCAAAGCCACAAGGGCGTAAATACTGCCCACAACGATGCCGCTGATAAGCGACTGTGCGACGTGTTCCATAGACTCTTGTCTCCCTTAAACTTTTCTGACTGCCATAACGGTGTGGATGGTGGATGTCTTGCCATCCTGGAATTTTATGACGGCATCTATCTTGATAGAATCAAGACCCGCGTACATCCCTTCAATGATCTCGGAGTATTTCTCTTCGACGTAGTGGCGACGCACCTTGCCAGTACGGGTCAGCTCATCGTCGTCGGCGTCGAGCTCCTTGTAGAGAAGAACAAACCGCCGGATTCTGGCATTTTCCGGCAGGCCCTTGTTGATCTTTTCCGCCTCTGCCTGGATCAGATCGATCACCTCCGGTTTCGAGGAGAGGTCGGTATAGGTTGTGAAATTGATTCTGTGGCGTTCCGCCCAGTTGCCGACAATCCCGAAGTCAATGCTGATCATGGCGATGATGAAGTCGCGGTTGTGTCCGATCGTGACGGCCTCTTTGATATAAGGGCTGAATTTTAGTTTGTTTTCGATGAACTGGGGCGAGAACTTGACCCCGTCTATCAGGCTCATGACGTCCTTGATGCGGTCAATGACGACGATGTGACCTTCAGGGGTCAGGTAGCCGGCGTCTCCCGAATGAAGCCAGCCGTCGATGACCGTTTTTGCCGTCTCTTCGGGCTGTTTGTAGTATCCGGCAAAAACCGCCGGGCTGCGGGAGAGAATCTCACCGGTTTCCGATATCTTCATCTCCGTTTCCGGGATCGGCTCGCCCATCGTGTCGGGGTTGATATCGTTATCCCTGTGGACGCAGGATATCCCTGCTATTTCCGTCTGTCCGTAGATCTGCTTCAACGAGATGCCGAGGGCGTGAAAAAACTTGAATGTATCGGGACCGAGCGCCGCGCCTCCGGTTGTTGCCGAGCGGATGTTGGTGAAACCGAGACGATCCTTCAGGGCCTTGAAGACCGCGTAATAGGCAAGATAGTAGATGATTTTGAAAAAGAAAGGCGGCTGTTTCTTGGCAAATTTGTAATCGGACCATTTATCGCCGATCGGAAGGGCGGCGTTAAAAACAAGCCTTTTCAGCCATGAGGCGTCCATGACCTTGACCTGAACGCTTGCGCAGAGGTTTTCCCAGACCCGCGGCGGGGAGAACATGACATGAGGCCCTATTTCCCTGAGGTCGGACTGGGCCGATTCGGCGCTCTCCGGGAAATTGACCGTCATCCCGAAGAGAAGTCCGCTGGCAACGGCGATCATCTGCTCGCCGACCCAGGGAAGCGGCAGGAAGGAGACGATGTCGTCGGATTCGTATTTGGGATCAAATTTTCCCAAGTTGGAGGCCATGGAGATGAGATTTTTGTGGGTCAGCATAGCCAGTTTCGGCAGGCCGGTCGTGCCCGATGTCGTACAGATCCAGGCGATGTCGTTTTCTTCGGTCTTTTCGACGTTTCTTTCAAATAAATGGGGGTGATCCTTTTCATACTCCCTTCCCAATGCCATGATATCCGGGAAATGGGCGAGGATTTCGTCTTCGTATTTGCTCATCCCTTTCGGGTCGTAATAGATGATCTTTTTAATGTTGGGAAGGTCGTCCATCATGTCGAGAATCTTGTCAACCTGCTCCTGATCTTCGGCGATGACAAATTTTGATTCCGAATGGTTGATGATATGGGCTATTTCCTTGAGGATGGAGTCCTGATAGATGCCCACTCCGTATCCGCAGGCCGATTGCGCCGCAAGCTCCGCGATGATCCACTCGGGTTTGTTGTCGCCGATTACAGCAATCTTGTCTCCGTGTTGAAATCCGATACTGACAAGACCCAGCGAGAAATATTTGACCTTTTCAAGATAGACCTGCCATGAAAAAGATTGCCAGATCCCCAGGTCCTTTTCACGAAGGGCCGTCTTTTTTTGGCCGTACTGAAGGGCCCGTTCCATCAATAGTTTAGGAAATGTATCCGCCGCCATGTCTCCCCCGTTATCTGCCGAGAAATACGCCATCTGAATCTCCCAGATAGGCCGTTGCAACCTTTTCGTTTTTCTGTACCTCTTCCGGAGTTCCCTCCGCGATGGACTCGCCGAAATCGAGAACCATCAGTCTGTCGGACATATCCATGACAACGCCCATATCATGCTCGATCAAAAGCACCGTCATACCCCATTCCGTGTTGACATCGACGATGAACCGACACATGTCCTCGGTTTCTTCCAGGTTCATGCCGGCCATTGGTTCGTCAAGCAGCAGGATTTCCGGCTCAAGGCAGAGCGCCCTGGCCATTTCCACCCTTTTCTGGAGACCATAGGAAAGCGTTCCAACCTGTTTTTTGCGGATGTGTTCTATCTCAAGGAAATCGATGATGTCTTCCACTCTTTTGCGGTGTATGACCTCTTCCTTCCGACCGGGACCGAAGTAGAGCATCGATGAAAAGAGACCGTATTTTATGTGAATGTGTCGCCCGAGCATCATGTTTTCCAGAACAGACATGTGCTTGAAGAGTTCAATGTTCTGGAAGCTGCGGGCGATGCCGAGGCGGGCGATTTCATAGGGCTTCATGTGCGTTATTTCCTGGCCTTTAAAAATCACCCTGCCGCGCTGGGGATGATAAAAGCCGTTGATCACGTTGTACAAGCTGCTCTTCCCGGCGCCATTCGGCCCGATGATGGAGAAGACTTCCCCTTTTTTCACTGAAAAGTTAACCCCCATCAGGGCGGATATTCCCCCAAAACTCAAGGTTATCTCTTCGCCCTTCAGGATAGCCTCATCCCCAACGCGATTTTTTACCACGGCGCCTCCTGGATACAGATAAATATTTTTGATGCAGATAATATAATAACTGGCCTTTAGAGTGTCAGCAGGCCACGCGACCCTTGCCACGGATGTGGATGACGGTCAATTAGTTACAATTTGGGACTTATAGTATTGAGGGCTTTTTCTGTCAAGGAAAAATTTCAGGGCGTCGACCGCAAAAGCACCGTCTGAATCTGAATTTCTCGTGAAATTAAATTTTTACATGGCGCATTTTTTTTCACGTACACTTCTTCAGGGCTTCTGTTTTCATCTTTTCTGAAACGTCCATGAGGAGCCTCAGGATTGCTTCGGTCGTCTTTGGGTTGAGGCTTCCCATGCCGCATGAAGGGGTTATAATTCCCTGACTTAAAATAGTCTTGCGTTCTATCCCCCTGCTTTCCAGAAACTCGATTCCAGTCTCCAGTTTATCGATCAACCGCTCCGGGGTTTCGGAGCCTGTAAAAGAGCCGGTCGGAACAATACCCCAGGCGAGCGTTCCTCCCCGTTCAAGAAATCTTCTGATGTCGGCGGGGTAAAGCAGGATCTTTTCCATGTACCCATAGGCATCGAAGTTCACGATATCGATGCGGGCGTTGAAAATCATTTCCCAGTCAGCGTTGCCGCAGCAGTGGATTCCGGCGATTCCGCCCGCTTCGTGAATGGCGTCGGCTATCTCGTTGAGTTTTTCGACGACCAGCGCCGAAGAAACCGCGGAGAACGCCGAACCAAGGGATTCCATGGAAGGCTCGTCCATGAAAATAATGACCGGTTTGCCAAACTTCCGGAATTTTTCGATCTGCCAGAGGGCCTTCATCGTCAACCCCTTCACCAGGGCGTCAAAGAGGTGGTCGTTATGGATGATGTCGATGTCTCTTTCATCTTTCATCGATGTTCCGGCGGTCAGGGGGCCGGTGATCTGCCCCTTGAGGCAGCTGGCCCGGGCGGCCGCTCCACCCTCGAGGGCTTTGAGAAAGGCGTGGAACCCGGCCGCGTACGGCGCCGATATTCCGAAGAAATCATGGTTGTTTTCGAGATAATGGGAGAAGAAATTTTCCAGTTCTCCGGTAAGATCTCCGGATGTCTCAAAAGAGACTCTTTTTCGGACAGCGTCAAGTTTCAATCCGGGAAGGGCTTCGCTGTACTGGGCGTCCATTCTTTCCCGGAAATCCCTCTGGGGGAGCTGGGGCCAGGCCGGCGCATCGGGAAGGTATTTCAGGGCTATTTTAACCGCTTCATCGGGGTCGGTTTGGGGCATGCTTCCAATGGCCGTTGCCATGCAGTTGAAGATGTGGGGCATGATTGGGTTTTCCTTTCAACAGGTGTGGGGGCTTTTTCTCTGCACCGCCGGTCAGCCGTCGGCGCCTTCGTCAATCCCGCGTTTTCTATTTCTCCATCTT
>DYTH01000124.1 GCA_020726025.1 Syntrophus aciditrophicus
CTCCAAGGACGCGACAACCTACTTCATTCCATACTTCCATGTCAATGAAAATAACAAAAACAATTCCTCATTTTTTCTTTTTTTCTTTTTTCCACATTATCTTCTTTTTGCCTTATGAAATAGTTTGCCTTTTACTTGTATAAACCGTAACATAGCCACAATCGAGTTCCACAGGCTGTACCGGCTTGTCATATTTTCCCCATATCTCTTTCCATTTTCCTGCCTGACTTATGACCGACAAAAAACAACTCCTCAGCGCCCTGCCAAAAATTGACGAATGCCTCGCCGACCTAAGCAGCGCCACCATATCGTTACCCTCTCGACTCATCAAACTGGCAGTTCGTCACTGTATCGACGCAGAACGGCAGCGCATTTTAAATGATGACAAAAGCGCGATCCTCTTAACCCGCGAGCAATGGAATGAACGGTTTCTTGAGGCTATTGCCCTCAAGAACCAGATGAACCTTCGACGGGTCATTAACGGCACCGGCGTAGTCATTCACACCAATCTGGGCCGCTCGCTCCTTTCTCCCTTCATGCTTGACGCCCTGCAACAGGCCGGGGGCCACTATACCAACCTCGAATTCAACCTCAGTACCGGCAAACGCGGCAGCAGATACAGCCTTGTGGAAGAAATCATCTGCGACCTTACCGGGGCTGAGGCGGCTTTGGTTGTCAATAATAACGCCGCGGCTGTTCTGCTGGCCATCGACACCCTTGCCAGTGGCAAGGAGGTTATTGTCTCGCGCGGGCAATTGGTGGAAATCGGCGGGTCGTTCCGAATCCCTGAGGTCATCGCCAAAAGCGGAGCCCAACTCATTGAAGTCGGTGCCACCAATCGAACCCATCTGGCGGATTATGAAAAAATGATTACTGACGAAACCGCCCTGCTCCTGAAAGTTCACACCTCAAATTACAGAATCATAGGCTTTACGTCCGAAGTTTCCGTGGAAGATTTGGCGCACCTTGCCCATTCCCACGGTCTGCCGGTCATGGAAGATCTGGGAAGCGGCTGCCTGGTCGATCTTTCACGCTTTGGCCTGCCGCAAGAGCCCACTGTCCAGCAAATCGTCAAGGCTGGGATTGACGTGGTGACATTCAGCGGCGACAAGCTCCTCGGCGGCCCTCAGGCAGGCCTGATTGTCGGCAAAAAAGAAATTATTGACCGCATCAAACGCAACCCCTTGAATCGCGCGCTCCGCATTGATAAATTTACCCTTGCCTCCCTTGAGGCGGTTTTACGATGTTATTACGACTTGGATCAAGCCCTGACCTCAGTCCCCACCCTCAGGATGTTGACTCAACATGTTGAGCTCATAAAGAAAAGAGCAAAAAAACTGATTCGCAGGATACGCCCTGAAATCCCTCCTGCCTGTTCCGTCAGCCTGCGTCCCACCATGTCTCGAGTAGGCGGCGGCGCCATGCCTGAGCATGGCCTTGCAAGCTGGGCTGTAGCCTTTAGGCCGGCACAGACATCCCTCAGCGCCATGGAGCAAGGACTGCGAAAACTGTCGCTGCCTGTTATCGGCAGGATTGAAGACGAATCCTTTCTCCTGGACATGAGAACCGTCTCCGATGAAGAGATACCCGAATTAGCTGACTCCTTAACAACTTTCTGGCACCGGGGCATGCCTTCGTGATCCATCATTTTCCCCTTTTTACAGCTGCCCATACCCTGTCACGCCATGACTTCCGGAATTTTTTGTTCCCTTTTTCCAAGGTCATAAAGGAAAAAATCTTCACTGCCGCCGAGGTCTATTTCCTCGAAAATGCGGAACAACTGGAAGGCTTACTGATTGATGATGTTTCCGGCATCTCCATTCTCAAGGAAACTTTTGTTGCTGCCGCGCAAACCAGGGTGCCGGCAGGCCATGGCCATTGCCTGTTCTTTCCTTTTTTCACCCATGATCAACACCATGATCAGCAAATTGTAATCGCCCTTGTCACCGGCCTTGATCCCCTCTTTGTAAAAAAGGCCGGACCCGATTGGCTCCAGGAAACCCGCGACGCCCTGCAACGAGAATTCCTGATTTTAAAACAGGCCGGTGTCGACCTGCAAACCGGCCTTCTCAATGGCGCTCACCTCAGCACGCTCTTTGACACCTGCCCTGAAGGAGAGCATATCGGTCTGGTCCTGGTGGAGATCTATCCCAGAGTTCGTACCGCCATGGAGGACATGCAGCATGTCCGTCGTTCGGCGGCGATCCTGAAATCCTTTACCGGAGAGCATGTTCCCCTGTACCATATCGGGCAGTCTGTTTTTGCCTACCCCTGCCGAAACTGCAACGAGGATTCCGCCGCCAAATTCGGCCCGCTGCTCGTCTCTTTCCTCAAACGAGAGCAATTTAAACGGGTGCATGCGGGGTACAGTCAGGGGAAAATTGGCAATGGCCATCACCCTGACCATGGCCAGGATGAAACCGCAACAAGCGGCCGGCAGATCCTGGACGAGGCCTGGCTGGCCCTGCAAACTGCCTGCAAAAGAGGCCCCTTCAGCTTCTGCACCTATCGTTCTCTGCAAAATTCCCAGCGCCATTCCCTTTACGCCTCAGACAAAGATATCCAGGCCAGGATCCGGCCCCATTGGCAGCAACTGGAGCAATTCGCCCTGATTCAACTCCATCCGGCAAAATCCTTAGAAAATCTCTACAATAAAATCACCCTGAAAATTCCCGACAGCAAGAAAATCAAAGGAAAAGACAACGACATTTTTCTCTTACTGCCGACCTCTGACCTACAAAAAGTGTTGTCTCTCACGAAAGATGTAATACAATCGATAACCGGTCAAGGGAATATCAAGGAAAGCATTGCGGCGGGAATAGCCCTGTTTCCTTTTCACGATTTCAAAAAGACCGAAACAATACTGAACTGCCGCAAGGCCCTGCTGCATGGAGAATTGCAGGGGCAAGACATGATCACCCTCTTTGAGGCCTTAAGCCTGAATGTCAGCGGAGATATCTTCTATGGAGAGGGCGATATTCCCCGAGCCATAAGGGAGTACAGACGTGGACTCCTTATTGCCCCCCGTGACGTAAACCTGCTCAACAGCCTTGGTGTCGGCTACGCGATGATGAATAGACACCGTGAGGCTGTTGTGTGTTTCCTCAAGGCTCTGGCAATTAAGCAGGATCATTTTATATCCTGGTACAATCTTGGACTTGAGCGAAAATTACAGAACGATATTGCCGGAGCGGTGGAATCCTTTGAACATGCCCTTCAGTGTCACATGGATGACGAACAGGACACGACCAGCACCAGAAAGGAACTGCCTCTGCAACTTGGCAAACTCTATAGCCAGACAGGAAAATATCAGGACGCCATTGACATCCTGCTGCCCTGGTACAATACGGAAAGCAGCAATCCCGGGTCCGGCAGGGCCCTTCGTTATCTTGGGGAATCTTTTCACGGACTTGGCCGGGACCGGGAGGCTATGAGCTGGCTACAGCGAGCCATACGGTTTGATGAGTTTGACGCCGAGGCCCTCAGCCTGCTGGGCGAGATCTACCTTTACAACAATGAAGGTGATCAGATCGCCCTCAAGCTCTGTGAAAAGAGTGTTGAATTAAACCAGACGCAACCCCTGTTTTATCTTCGCCTCGCCGGCGCCCAGATTCAATGCGGTCATCTGGAAGCGGCCAGGGAGAATCTCCGCCCCTGCCTGAAAAATAAAAAAACAAGGGGAGTCGCCGAATTCCAGATGGGCTTGATTTATTGGAAGCAGGGACAGAAAACAAGGGCCAGACACTGGTTCACCAAGACCCTTGACCACGAACCGGCTGAAACAAGATGGCACACACTGGCCGGCAGCTATCTGAATCAAAAGTAAACGACATTCGTAACCGACATTCCCCCCTTCAACCTGAATAAGGATTATCGCAACATGCAGCCCATTGACCGACGAAGGATAAAGAGAGAACCCAAGTATTGTCTGGACAATACCGTAGTTGGCGATTCATGGCGCATGTTCCGGATCATGTCGGAATTTGTGAACGGCTTCGATGCCATGTCCGCCATCGATGTACCGGTGGTCACGATTTACGGCTCCGCCAGAACAGGGCGTGATAACACCTATTACAAATTTGCGGAAGAACTTGCCGGCAACTTAGTGCAAGCGGGTTACGGGATCATCACCGGAGGCGGGCCGGGGATCATGGAGGCCGCCAACAAAGGCGCCTTTGAAGCCGGCGGCATCTCCATCGGGCTCAACATCGACCTTCCCCATGAACAGGCGGCCAATCCCTACATCAACTTCCCCCTCCATTTCAAGTACTTCTTTGTGCGCAAAGTCATGTTCATGAAATACTCCATGGCCTTTATCTGCATGCCCGGCGGCTTTGGATCTCTGGATGAGCTTTTCGAGTCCCTGACTCTCATTCAAACCCATAGCGTAAAGCCCTTCCCCATTATTCTCATCGGAAGTGATTTCTGGAGTGGACTTATCGATTGGATACGAGATAAATTCATCCCCAATGGCACCATCGCCAAAGACGACCTGTTGCTTCTCGATATCATGGATGATGTGGAAAGCGTGGTTAATTATATCAAAAAAACCGTTGTCGTTTAATCGTAACAGATCACGGAGCGAAGGTGCACAGTTTAGATTATCCCCGTATTGTAAGCGGTTGCAGGGGGCCGGAGATTTTCGCAAGCAGGATGGCGCAGCGTATAAGTCATACGTAAGCCAGCCTGATCGCGGAAAGATGCGGTGCCCTGTGACCGCTTACGTTTAATCTCTCTTCTCATTGCCGGACAAGGTGAAACTATGGCCCAGATCGATGCTTTTTTTAAACTGATGAATGATGAAGGCGCCTCGGACTTACACATGGTGGCGGGTCAGCAGCCGGCCCTGCGTATTCGTGGCGACATGGAACGGGTAAAATTCAAGATCCTTGACAATGAAGATCTGAAAAAAATGCTCTACGAAATCTGCCCGGAAGAAAAGATCAAGGCCTTTGAAGAATCGGGAGACATTGATTTTGGCTATGAAATTCCAGGGCTTGCCCGCTACCGCTGCAATTTTTTCCAGCAGAAACATGGCATCGGCGCCGTTTTCCGGGAAATCCCCAGTGACATCATGTCCTGCGAGCAACTGGGACTGCCGAAGGTCGTCGGCCGCCTGGCCCACCTGCCGAAAGGGCTTGTCCTGGTCACCGGCCCCACCGGTTCCGGTAAGTCCACCACCCTGGCGGCCATTGTGGATGAGGTGAACAAGACCCGTAAAGATCATGTCCTGACCATTGAAGACCCCATCGAGTTTGTGCATCAGAGCCAGAAGTGTATTGTCAACCACCGCGAGGTCGGCCAGCACACCAAATCCTTTACCGCCGCCCTGCGCGGCGCCCTGCGTGAAGATCCCGACATCATCATGGTCGGCGAAATGCGCGACCTGGAGACAATCTCCCTGGCCATGGAGGCCGCCATGACCGGCCATCTGGTCTTTGGCACCCTGCACACCTTGAACGCCATGAAGACCGTTGACCGGATCATCGAGATTTTTCCAGCCAATCAGCAGGGACAGGTCAGATCCACCCTGTCGGATGCCTTGAAGGCCGTGGTTTCCCAAACCCTGTTCAAACGGGTGGACATCAAAGGCCGCTGCGCCGCCCTTGAGATCCTGATCGCCACCCCGGCCGTGCGCAATCTCATTCGGGAGGGCAAGACCTACCAGATCGCCTCGGTCATGCAGACCGGAAAAAAATATGGCATGCAGACCCTTGATGACGCCATCATGGGATTTCTCGACAAAAAAATGATCAGCCCGGATGCCGCCTATTCCAACTGCATTGACAAGGCCAAGTTTGTCAAATATCTCCTCAATCCCCCCTCGGATTTCACCGAGGTCTGACAGGAATCCACATCCCTTGAAAAATGATTTTTCTTGACAAAAAACATGACCTGAATTAATTCACTGGCATTGAATAGTAAATTGTATTTATGGCAAATTTGTCCCCGCATTTCGATGCGGGTACAAAATTTTTTTAATTCTATTTAGGAGGTGTATCATGGCTTGGGATATCCAGATTGATTTAGACAAATGCGCTGGTGATGAAGAATGCGTAAACGCCTGTCCGGCTCAGGTATATGAGATGAAAGACGGCAAGGCCTTTGCCGCCAACCCTGACGAATGTCTTGGCTGTGAGACCTGTGTGGAAGTTTGCCCAGAGGGCGCCATCACTGTCACCGAAGTCTAATTCTTATCAGTCTTGATGTGAGACAAGCCCATCCCCCTCCCGGGGGTATGGGCTTGTCTTGTTTTAAGGCAATTCCGTCAGATTTTCTTAATCCAAACCCAGATGATCAAACGGGCA
>DYTH01000125.1 GCA_020726025.1 Syntrophus aciditrophicus
CCCGATTACAACCTCGGGAATGACAGATTTTATTATCATGCTGAATAGTTACTAATATTCACAACCTCTTTGAACTTTATGGGGTGGCTTTGCAATTGTGTCTGTGACATACATGTTTATCGCTCGCTGTACCGGCCTCCGGCATGGCGCTTTATCGTTAGATTCAGCCGTTTTTGGGCCTGATGGTTTGTTGAATTATTCATAACTTGAGGAGGACTGCCATGATTAAGTACAGAACGCTGGGGTTTGTCAATACGAAGGATATGTTTGCCGTGGCCGTGAAGGAGGAATTTGCAGTTCCTGCTTATAACTTCAACAATATGGAACAGTTGCAGGCAATTGTGATGGGTTGCCTCGAAACCCAGTCTCCCGTTATTATCCAGGTTTCCAAGGGGGCTCGGGACTACGCCGACCGGACGCTTTTGAGCTATATGGCACAGGGGGCCGTCGAGATGATGAAAAGGGAGGCAAAGGCCAGAAAGATCAGTGAGATACCGATCGCGCTGCACCTCGATCACGGTGATTCTCTGGAGACTTGTATTTCCTGCATCGAATCAGGATTTTCATCGGTCATGATTGACGGCTCCCATCTCCCGCATCAGGAGAATGCCGAATTGACACGCGAAGTTGTTGAATATGCTCACAAATACGACATCACCGTGGAAGGCGAGATCGGCGTTCTGGCAGGTGTCGAGGACGATGTCTCGTCGCTGACGCACACCTATACAGAGCCCGAAGATGTTCAGGATTTTGTTTCGCGCACAGGGGTCGATTCCCTGGCAATTGCCATCGGCACCTCGCACGGCGCCTTCAAATTCAAGCCTGGACAGAAACCGGAGATACGGCTCGACATCCTCCACGAAATTGAAAAGAGGATTCCGGGTTTTCCTATCGTCCTGCACGGCTCCTCCTCGGTGCCGCAGGATGCCGTTGAGACAATTAATAAAAATGGCGGCAAATTGAAGGATTCCATTGGCATCCCCGAAGACCAGCTCCGCAACGCGGCCCGCTCGGCGGTCTGCAAGATCAATATCGATTCCGACGGAAGACTTGTCATGACGGCGAAAATCCGGGAGATATTCAGCCAGAAGCCGGCTGAATTCGACCCGCGAAAATACCTCGGCCCGGCACGCGACGCGCTGCGTGAGATGTACATGCGCAAGAACCGCGAGGTGTTGGGGAGCGCCGATAGAGCCGCCGCAATTCTGGCGCTTGCGGGGAGATAGCCGTCCCACCCACCCTGACCCTCCCCTTGAAGGCTGGTCATAAAACACACTTGACACAGGGGGCATGGGCAAGGGGGGAACCACTATATTAATTTGTATAATAATCGCCATGTTACTGGATTCCGGCTTTTGCCGGAATGACGGAAAAATAAGAAACGCTGTCATTCCGGCGAAAGCCGGAATCCATAGGGAAGTAAAAAACAATGTAATTCAAGGAAATTATATCCACCCCCTGTGTCAAGTGTGTGCAAAGACCAGCCACCGTCGGGCTGGCGGAATATCATGATGCAAGCTGAATCATTGCCCTCGATTACTCCGCTGATGGGGGTCGTTTTGCGTCAACGCAATAGACCCCCTGGCCGGTGATGCCCGGGCCGAAGCAGCGGTTGCAGGAAATGCATGCAGATTTTGCGGCGTCTCCGGATTGCCAGCGGTTGATCAACCCCGGTTCGCGGATGAGCGGGCGGCTGAAAGAGATGTAATCGGCTGAACCGTCGGCCACAACCCTTTCGGCGACAGGAAGCGAACGGGTTCCGCCGACGAGGATCAGCGGCACGGAGACCACATCTTTGAAGGCCCGGGCCTCGTTTTCGAAGTAGGCCTCTTTTTCTTCCGTATCGATCCCCATCCGGCTGGGGTTAAGCTTCCCGCCGTTGAGAAACCCGCCGCTCAGTTCGATCGCGTCGATTCCCTCTTTTTCGAGCATCGCGCCGACAGCCAGCGCGTCGTCCAGTTCAAGCCCCCCCTCGATGAAATCGCGGGAGTTCATTTTTACCAGCGCCGGGTAGTCTGGTCCGACGGCCTCGCGGATCGCGCGGAGCGCTTCGATCAGAAAACGGGCGCGGTTTTTGACGCTTCCCCCGTACGCATCGGAGCGGTGATTGTACGCAGGACAGAGAAACTGGCTGAGCAGATAGCCGTGGGCGGCGTGAATCTGCACGCCGTCGCAGCCAGCCTCCTTCGCCCTTTTTGCCCCTTCGGCAAAGGCCCTTACCAGATCCCCGATATCCTGAATTGTCATTCCGCGGCGGGGCGATTTGGACATTCCGGGAATGACGGACGGTGCGATCGGCGCCTCCCCGATCAGCTTGGCCATCGCGAAGAAACCCCCGTGCGCCATCTGCAGGACAATCCGGCCGCCGTTTTCATGGACCGCCTCAGTCAGTTGTCTCAACCCCGGCAGCAGTTCATCCCGGTCAACGCCAAGCTGAAAAGGGCCGCTCAGCCCGTCTTTGCGGATGAAGGCATATCCGGAAATCACAAGGGCGACTCCCCCTCTGGCCAGATCGGTCATGTAATCCACAAGCCTGGGGGTTACTTCTCCTGACTTGCCCGCCAGCCCCTCCCAGGTAGCCGAACGGACAAAACGGTTTTTCATGACGAGGCCCTTTATCCTTGTTTCCTCAAACATTTTTGACATTTCTTTATCCTTCCCTTGTTGCGTGTTACGGCTCAAAGCCATGCACGCTCAATAATTGAGGCCCCAATATGTTTCACCTGAAAATACTACATTAACTCATCAAAATTATTACAAAAATCTTCCCTCCCCTTCAAGGGGAGGGTCAGGGTGGGGATGGGGTCCCCCCAATTTTCATCCCCCTTTGTGACGACGTGCCGTCATGAGAGTTTCATTTCAGTTATTTTGTTTCTTCCTTTTTTTGCGTCTCCCGTTGTCTCTCCTCAAGAATGATTCTGACCGCCATGCGCGCCGTTTCGCCGACAAGGGCGGCGCATTTCTCGGGCATTCCGGCGGCGGTCGCGGCCTTCATCTCGTCCGGGTCGTAGAGGTTGTAGAACCGGCCGATCAGCCCGCACTGCAGATCCGCGCAGCGGCAGGCGCCATATTTTTCGACAAATTCATCGTGGAGTTTTTTGGCCAGACGGCAGGCCCGCACCTGCTTCATGATTTTTCCCGAATCGGCGGTGCTTCTGCCGAAGAAATAGCCGATGGCCATCGCGCCTCCGGAAATCGCCCCGCAGTGACCGTCGCCAGTGAGACCGACCCCGTCGGACATCCCTGTCGCCGCCCTGAACACCCCTTCGTCTTCGACGCCCAGCGCCTCAAAGATTCCGGCAAGCGCACTCTGGGCGCAGCCGCCGCTTTTGAGTTCAAAATCATGCGCGGCAATGAACGCCTTGTCGAGCAGCTCTTCTTTTTCCATCGTTTTGTCTCTCCTTTGATGTCTGAAGTTGATATCAGCTCAGGGCCTGTTCGATGATTTCGGCAACGCCCTGCACCGCGAGGCGTTCCTCCAGCCCTTCCGTTTTGACCGCGTCGGCGAGCATCTTCGCGCAGTTGGGGCAGGCGACGGCGATGACGGCTGCGCCTGTCTCCAGGGCCTGCCGGACACGGACGCGGCCGGGGCTGTCTTCGCCTGCGGCGAGCATATCGGTAAAAAAGTTTCCCCCTCCCCCGCCGCAGCAAAACGCGTTGACGCCGGACTGCCGCATTTCGGTAAGCAGAAGACCGGGAACCGCTTTCAGCGCCTCGCGCGGCGGCGCGTAGATGCCGTTGTGCCGACCCAGATAGCAGGGATCGTGATAGGTGACTTTCCCGGATCTTTCGCAGAGGGCAAGTTTCTTTCCCCGCAGCAGTTCCGCGAGTATCTCCGTGTGGTGAAAAACCTGAAAATCTGCCCCCAGCGCGGGATAGTCATTCTTGAAGGTGTTGTAGGCGTGCGGATCCAGGGTAATCACCTTTTTAACCCCCTTTTGCCTGAACTTTCCGATGTTGTCGAGCGCAAGCTGCTGGAAGAGCCCGGTTTGACCCATTGCCTTGCCGTCGTTGCCGTCGCAGGTCTCCTCGTCGGCAAGGATGCCGACCGAAACACCGGCTTTGAGGAGCAGCCGGGCGACGCTCCGGGCCATCTTCATCCCCACCTCGTCAAAGGCGCCGACGCTTCCGACATAAAACAGGTACTCCGGACCGGAAAATTTTTCAATCCCGGTCCCTTTTGCCCAATCGCCCCGGGTCGCTTGCGGGAGCTTGTACGGGTTGCCGTTTGTCGCCACCGCCTTGAAATAGTCGCGGACCGGCGGAGGCACCACCCCCTCCTCCACCAGTTCGGCCTTCACCTCCTCGAATATATCCGGCAGGGCATCCCGGAATCTCGGGAAGACGCACTGGTTTTTGCAGTTGTCGCAGACCGCGCAGGCGTACATGATCTCGGCAAAGCGCTGATTTGTCTCGATCTCCCCCTCCATCCATCCCCGGATAAGCCACATCCGGCCACCGGGCGCGTAGGTGTCCCAGCCGAACGCCCTGTAGGATGGACAGTTGAAGTCATTGTAGTCGGAGGGGAATTTGCAGCAGCCGCACCGGAAGCAGCGGTGAACGATATCGCCGTGTTTTATCGCGTGCGTATTTTGTGAACATGAAGCTTCGCTTTCCATCACTCCACCTCCCAGTTGCCGGGATTCATGATTCCCCGCGGATCAAGGTTTTTCTTGATCATCGCGAAGATGCGGCGGGTAGAGGGGTCCATCTTTTTCAGGATCATCTTCTGCTCGATGAAATTCGGCTTCCAGGGGATGCCGCCCTGCTCGAGGGCAAACTCCGTAGCCTCCTCGAGGGCCTCCTTTACCCGGGCCATCAAATCCCGGTCGTCCCGGTTGAAGGCGAAGGAAACCGCGAACATCATCGAGTGCCCGCCCGAGATGAGCCGTGCCGCTCCCGCGTACAGAAGCCGGTACTTCGCCGCAAGCTCGACAAGTTTTGCCGCGTAACGGGGGAAATGGTCGATGGGAACGATCGGTCCCGAATACTCGAAACCGCCCCCCTTCGGCACGTCGGCAAAATCCGCAATGCTTCGCTGGGGCATCTCGAGAAGCCCCTCCCGGATGTACTGGATGCTCATGAACCCGCCGTCACGGGAGTCGATGTAGGGTTGCATGACACCCCAGAGCTTCTTTCTTTTAAACTCGATCTCCTCGTCGTCATCGCCGGTAAAGTAGATCGTGATATGAAAATTATCCTGGAACATCAATGGCTTGGGCTGAAACCAGACGTTGATGTCCTCGAGCATCTCCAGATGGGTGAGCCGAAAGAGCATCTCCGGGATCAGCTCCACCCGGTCGGTGACGAAAAGCTCGACGTCGCGGATTTTCTTGTTCGGGTAGAGCATGAGCCCCACCCTGGTGATGATGCCCGTCGTTCCGAGCCAGCCGAGAAAAAGGCCCGACAAATCGGGCAGCGCCGGCCCCCGGGAAAACCAGTGGGGACCGATGGAAGGGGAACCGATCCGGCAGATTTCCCCGGTGGGGAGAACCACCTCGAGACCGGTCACCATGTCGGAGTTGAAGCCGTACTGCTGGGTCAGCCGCCCCTGGCCGTGCAGCGAGACATTCGCGGCAATCGTTGTGGCGGCAGGCGCGTCGGGGAGGCTGTGGCGGAGTCCGGGGTGGTTTTTCTGCAGATAGGCCTTGAGCATCCCCTGGGATGTTCCCCCTTCGACAACCGCCCAGCGGGCCATCGGATTCACCTCGACGATTTTGTTCATCCGCTTCATGTCCATCACGATCCCGCCCTTGAGCGGAATGACCAGGCCGGTCAGCGACATGCCGTTTCCCATCGGGACGACGGGGATATTCTCGCGGTTGGCCGGGGCGCCGCAAGAACCGCCTTCTCCTCCCGGCGCTCGCCGATGAGCAGGCAGGGGTGGTTCCCCCGTTTGCAGTACTCCTCGCAGGCGTAGCAGGTGACGCATTCGTGAAGAATCCGGGAATCCTCCCCGCGGACGACCTTCATCATCTCTTTGTGCGCCTCGTCGCGGTTGCCGAACGGGATGTACTGGCACTTCATCATGCAGTCAACCGTTGGACAGGTGAGGCAGACATTTTCGCTGAATTGCAGATTGTTCATCGTAATCCTCCCGTTATTGCCGCTGCATGCGCCGATCCCGCATCTTTGTATGAAATAGAAATTTTCCGTTCAATATAAAACCTTTACACAGCCATGTTTTCGCAGGGGCACGGCATGCCGTGCCCCTGCGCCATGACCCCGTATCCTGATTTTATGAACATTAAACTTGATGAACTCGTCAAAAGTCCAAAAACCGTCATTCCGGCGAAA
>DYTH01000126.1 GCA_020726025.1 Syntrophus aciditrophicus
CCGGGCAGGGGCACGGCATGCCGTGCCCCTGCGAAAATATGGCTGCGCAACATATTTATGTTGAGAGGAAAAATTCTATTTTCATGCAAAATCCACCAGTAAAAATGGGCGGACAGAGAAGAACGTTCCGGCCGATTTAACGGTTTTCAATCGTCTTTGGACTCAGTACCCCTTTTTAGACGGGAAATGATCTTCATCAGGATGCCGAGCAGGGATTTTTCCCTGAGCGCCACATGGGTGGGGTCCAACTCGCCGATGGGGCTTCCGGTCGGCACAGTCAACGAACGGCTTTTCTGGGCGCCGAGCAGTTGACTGGGGTAGATGCTGCGGTAGCCGGTCATAAGAAAACTCGTCATGCAGGCAATCGCGGCGACGGAACCGATCTTCGGGCCAAAGAGCTCCATCGCCATCACCGAGGCGGCAATCGGGGTGTTGGCTGCGCCGGCCAAAAGTGCGGTAAGCCCGATTGCCGAATACGTCGCGATATTCGCAGGATCCACTAATTGTGCAAAAGCGTTTCCGGCGGCTGTTCCGACAAAGAAGATCGGGGTAACGACCCCCCCGCTGCCGCCGGAACCAAGTGTAATCGAGGTGGCGACACTCTTCCATAAGAAGGCGCCGACGGGCAGGGCATCTCCAGCCAGCCCGGATTCAATCGTTTCAATTCCGAGGCCAAGGTAGCTCAGAGAAACAAACCTGCCAATCAGCGCCAGCAGCCCTCCCCCAATAAGGGCTTTCATCACCCAGCTCAATTTAAAATGGTTGTAAACTCTGGTCGATACTTTCAATATTTCAATCAACATCAGGGATGCAAGCCCACACCAGATTCCGAGCAGGATCATCCTCAGGAAAACCCATTCCGTCAGATAGGGCACAACACAGCAGACATTGGTGATGCCGTACTGGACGCCGAGCGCCAGCGCAACGTTGTAGCCGATGATTCCGGCCACCACGGAAGGAAAGAGAACCTCGGAAAATATCTGCCCCACGACAAGCACCTCGATGCCGAAGAGGGCGCCGGCGATCGGCGTTCCAAAAACCGTCGCGAATCCGGCGCTTATACCGCAGATCACGAGCTTTCGCCGATCGGTGTCATCCACCCGTAAAAAATCGGCAAACAGCGAGGCAAGCCCGGCCCCGATCTGGGCCGACGGCCCCTCTTTTCCTGCCGATCCGCCTGACGCTATGGTTATGACAGTGGCAAAGAGCTTGACCGGGACAACGGCAATGGGAATTCTGCCCATCCGTTTATGGATGGCCTCGATAACCTTTTCCGTTCCGTGTCCCTCCGCTTCCGGGGCGAGCCATCGGATCAAGGCGCTGGTGGCGAGAATGGCAAGCGGGAGAATCAGATAGTAAAGGGGAAACCGGGTGAGATTTTTCGTTGTATAACCGAGCAAAAGGAGAAACGCAGCGGTGCCCGACCCTACCAGAACGCCGACAGCCGATGCATAACCCGTCCACTTGACGATACTGGAAAAAATGGTCATTTCTTCCACAAAGTCATGCTGGAATTTCATTTTATGAACATGAAGCTTCGCTTTCATAAGCGCTCTGGCCTTTTGTCCCCCCCCACCCGCAAAGGACATGTCTGCGACTGCAAACACGGAAAGATCCGACTCCTTATGTGAACCAACCGTCCGGGTCCTTAAAGGATAAACAGAATTTTGGCAAGTATGTTTTCAGGCAAACGACAACGGTCCAGCCCCTGCAGAGTTTCCGGAAAGCAGCGCCGGGGTTTTTAAAGATGACTGATGCCGTCGTCTTCGCTCTCTCTGTCCTCCTTGAGCTTTCGTTCGAGGAACCCCCGGGCGATATCCTTTCCTCCCAGACCAAAGGCCAGAGAGAACGCGAAGACCACACCACTGAACAGGGCGGCAAAGGCGATTTCCACCGTCTTTTCTCCGATGCCGATATGTTCCAGCGCCATTGTCACGGCAAGCATCACAATCAAATACTTGACGAACGCCGCCGCCAGCCGGGAGAATTTGATGCCCGCGTTTACCGCCGCAATCAGGACGGTTCTCCCCAGAAAATTGCCGAGCAGCCAACCAGCCAGCAGGATCAGAAGCGCGATGACGATATTCGGAAGATAGAAAAGGAATTTATCACTCAGCTTTTCAAGGACATTGACCTCCAAGGCCCGCATCGAAAGAAGAGTAAAGATCAGAAACAGCAGACCTCCGGTAAACTTCGCCAGAACCAGCGAAAGCCTGTCCGTTATGCCCCCTTTTTTCATCAGCTCCTGAAACCCCAGCTTCTTCGAAAGCCTGTCGAGGCCGATGGCCTTAAACACACCTTCCAGAACCATTTTCACCGCCAGGGAGATCACCAGCCCCAGGATGAAAATAAATAATGACGTCATAATATTGGGTAGAAACACCAGGATATTGTCCAGGCTTTTGGCTATCGGTTCAAAAATGATTTTATTCAGTGCGTTCATGGCTTCTCCTTTCATACCTGCCAGTTTTCACAGAGGAAATGCTTTTTGTCTTCAAAAAGCCGACACAATCCCTCGATCTTGTCTTCGACCTGCTGCGCGTCGCTTTCCTGCGTGTCTTTCACAAAGGCCGCCGTTCTGCCGATATAAAGCGGGGTCAGCGCCTTGAGCAGATGTTCCCGGTTGATCGCCCTGGTGTAAGCGGCCAGTGCAAAGCTGTAGATGATCCCTGCCCACGTTTCGTCGGAAAACGAGAAGTCGGACTCGGGAAGTTCCGCCGTCCATAAAAGATAGTCCATGACATCGCCCGGCAGAAATTTACTCCAGATAACCGACAGTTCCTTTACGCCGAGTCTGAAACGTTCAATCATCCTTGGCAGGTTGACCGAAACAGGTTCGAGACCGACCGCATACGTGAAACCAAACGTGGGAACCGGGCTTGAGCCGGTCAACTCTTTCCATACCGCGGGGTATTCCTCCATCAGATCGAAGGCGGCGCCGACAACCTGATTCAGCATCGCGCTCAGATCGGCGCCGGGATCCTTCGCATCGTGAATCTTGGCGCCGAGGAAAGACTGGCAAACCCGAAAACCGTTCGCTATGGCGGTTGTCGTCATCCAGATATCGATCCCGAATTTGGCCACATCCGTATCCCAGACGTCTTTTGCCAGGTAGAACGAGGCAAGTTCACCGGAAAAACCGAAATCGCCCCCGATAGGCTGCCGCACCTGCTTGCCGTAAAGCGCCCTTGTCAGGGGATAGACGATGCTGTTGGTGATGGTTCCGTCATACTTGTGCCTGAGATAGAGCGGAGAGACAAAATCGAAATCTCCTTTCAAAACCGGTTTGACGAGCAGTTCCACCCATTCGGGAGTGATGCTGCGCAGATCCGAATCGACCACAATGCAGGCCTTCGCCCGCAGCATTTCCGCCATCCGGAAGATGGTCCGGAAGGCGCTCCCCTTTCCGGGAATCCCATGGTAGGGTGTAGATATCTTAAATACCGATTCCCCGTGCGTTACAAGAATCGATTCAAAATCGTCGATGGCTGCTTTCTGGACAATCTCCACCGTGCGGTCCGTGGAGCCGCCGTCGGAATTGACAATCACGGACCTGCGGTCGGGAAAGTATTTGGACAAACCCGCCTGCACTGCGCGCACCACATGCCCGATCGTAGCGGCGTTGTTGAAACTGGGGATGCCGACCAGAATATCCGTCTCTTTCAGTTCATGAATCCTTTTCAGGGCATCATCGTTGAGAATGGCGTCTTTCATAGGCCTTCTACCTGTTGTCCTCCTTCACGCATTCCTGGAGTCTGTCGGAAATATCCGGAATCGCCGCCCACACCCTCACCCAGGCGGCGAGAAGCGGACAGCCGATGGGGTCCTTGATGAATTCATCAATGGCAATTTGCAGGGAAGTCACAAAGGCATCAACCGCCTCGATCTCCTCATGCCGATCGTATTTCAGGCCGTTGAGCAGAGCCAGCGCGTTGTATTTTTCGATAACAGTCCGGGATTCCTGTATATACGAGGTAAGGAGCGTGCGAAAAAAAGCCTCGCTCATCACCAGTCCATCCTGGCTCAGCACACGAAACAGGGCATGGCCTATGTCTGTCGCCATCCGTATAAGCCCCTGCCTTGTCTGATTTTTGTCCAGTATCTGATGCTTGTGCTCATAGGATTCAATGATCTCCACCTGGCAGATGCGGTTTGAGGACGTTTTCTGATAGACCTCGCTCAGCATCGAGACCTCAAGCCCCCAGGTCGGAGAGATGCGAATCCCCTTCGCCAGATGGGCGTCAAAGGCGAACTCACCGGAAAGGGCGTAACGGAAATTGCCGAGATATTCGATGAAGGCGTTGTAGCCGAGTATCTTTTTAAGCGTCAGTATCAGCGGCGTGTAGAAAAGACGGGTAACCCGTCCGTAAAGCCTGTCCGTCACCCGCGCGTAGTAGCCCTTGCTGAACTCAAAATCGACGCCGGGATGCACGACCGGGTATATGAGCCGCGCCACCATTTCCTTCCGGTAGTTGACAATATCGCAGTCGTGAAGAGCGATCGCGTAAACATCCCGATCGGCGAGGATGTAGCCGAGCGACATCCAGACCGAACGGCCCTTCCCCGGCTCATCCATCCTGAAATGGGCGTCCTGCAGTTCCTTCAGCAGGCGCTTCATCCCGGGACCATCATGCCAGACAACCTGCACCTCAACATGCAGGGACGACATCATTTTTTTTGCCTGCAAAAATTGCGACTTACTGGCCCTGTCCAGCGACAGGACGATTTTATCCAGATACTCCACCCCTTTAAGCTCTTCGATGATCTTCGGCATGGCCGGCCCTTCAAACTCTGAATAGAGGGCCGGCAAAAGAAGAACCATCTTTCTTTTGCGGGAAATCGTTAACAGCTCACTTTCAATCTCCTCGACCGGCCTGTTTCCCAGTTTCTGCAGGGTGGCAACCACCCCGTTCTGACAAAAATCGGACATCGCAACGCCTCCTTTGCATCGTTGTCTTCACCGCTGATTCGTTCATCGCAGCATGCATGGATCATGGCATCATCCAGTCAACGGTGAATCCTGCAATCTATTTTCAGCGCTTTTTCAGGGACAGGAAAAGGCTTTCCCTGAAAAATAGCCCTCCTCGAGATTATCCAGCACACAACCGACGGCGCTGTTCCAGCCCCGGCTTCCCGTCTCTTCCGCCCGGACAAGACCCGGCAGTTCAATGTTCAGCCATCCCTTTCGCGGCCGGGGAATCAATACCGGAATATCAACCTGCCTGAGCATCGGCAGGTCATTCTCGCTGTCGCCGACGCCAACGGTCACCCATGGACTCCGGGTCTCATTTCGCCTGTAAATTTCAATGCATTTCTTCACGGCCAGTCCCTTGTCCTGCCCGCCGCCAATCAGATGATAGAAACGCCCGCCCTTTGTTATCTTGAACCCCTCCAGACGTGCGAGCCTCTCCATCTCAGGGATATCCTGTTCATCTTCAGCTAAAAACGGCTCTGTAAATTCCCTTTGTCTGGCCCGTTCGGCTTCGCTTTCCGACAAGCCCGTCATTTCGGCAATTTCAGCGATCGTCATGTCCCCAAAGCCCCTGATTTTATAAAGGGAAGACATCCTCGCAAAAAAGTCTCTTATGTCGCGATACGCTGCCCCCAGGCGGACTACATTATATGCTCCGCTTTTTTCACCATCCCATCGCCTTCTGACGCCCGGAGAATCCCGGAAAAAGATCCCGCCGCCATTTTCGACGATAAAAGGCCCCCCAATACCCATTTCCGCCTGCAGGGATTGGACCTCTCTCCTCGTTTTACTGGTTGCAATCACAAGAGAAATATTCCCCGCCCTGATTCTTGCAAGGGTCGGCACGGCGGCCGCATAATCGTAATCATCGTGATTGAGAAGGCTTCCATCAAGGTCTGTAAAAATTACAATGCGCACAGGCAATGACTCCTCAAAGGAAATGTGTCAGGGTTAACGTCGGATGTGATGCTCGGGCTTTAGTGTTGATCTCAAGTTAACAAATCTGTGGCTGTTGGCTTTACTACCAGAAATGGAAGCTCAATTCAACCTTTTTTGGAGATCATAGCCCTGGTCGGCCTTCCCCGGCGTCGCCACGAACCGAATGAGAACTCGCAACACACCCGCAACCCTGGTTTATTCCGCCATCTCCATTTCTGGATACTTGATGCAACCCCTGCACAAAGTTTAAATGTTGCAGGGAGAGGCAATTGCCAAACTCCTTCTCCGACATTCCGGCAAATGACGGAATTTATTTGGCGCTTAACCGGGCAGCCCTGATTCAAGAAAAAAATATTGAC
>DYTH01000127.1 GCA_020726025.1 Syntrophus aciditrophicus
GAATCACGGCGTGCGTGCGGGTGGTATAGCCGCTGATGTGATAGGGCAGGCAACTCGCCGGCACATACAGTATCCGATCGGCTATCGGCCTCACTGGTGACCCGGGACTTTTTGACCGGCGCAGCCACCAGGCGAGTACCGCCACGGTAATTCGCCGGCTGACCGCCAAAAAACGTTCCTGAATCATTTACCTCACCTTGCCCCGGCTATCCGGCACCCGCAACTCGGTCAGCGCCATATCCACCGAGTGCGTCATCTTGATCTTACCGCGCGCGCACAAATCCAGGAAATCGGACGTGGTGATGATATCATAGTCTTTCGCCAATTTGCGGACCACCCGGCGGTAACGCTCGATCCGCCGGTCATCACGAAACTGGGCATGACCATTCTCATCCCAGTGCAACAAACTCCAGGAATGGATCAGCAGCACCAGGAACGACCTGTCAATGCCGAAAGTAAAGGGCCAGAAGAGACGCCATGGCGGTGAAAAAAAATCATTCGAATAGGGATAGGACAATCGCTCCCAGCCCAGCCATTCCGCATAGGGAAGCGACATCCTTTCGGTGACGGGAACCTCAATGATGCCGTTGGACCAAGCAAAAGGGGCATTGGTCGGCTCCGCGTACGGACACACCCCATCCAGAAACGCCTTCATCGAATGGTTGAAGGACAACGGAATCCCGGCGGCGCGCAGCGCGTGAATGGTATTGACATTCCAGCGGAAAGAACCGGCGCGGAATGCCAGAACCGGCTTGCCGGTAATATCGGAGATAATCCTGCCGAAATGCTTCAGGGTGAATTCGGCCTTTGTCGCATCGTACTGATTCAAGAATCTTGGCCGATATTTGAACCCGTGTTCCTCCCAGAACTCCGCCGGCAGATATTCCGGGTGCGTATGCAATTGAACATCCTGACCCGCTTTGTCCAGCCAGCGAATAACTTCGGCAACCTGCCCGCCATACGCATACGCGCCGCACACATCGACAAAAAATACATGCCGGGCGCCGACCTCATCACCGATCCGACACATCTCGCGCACTCCGGCGGTTCCACCTTCGTGTTCCCCCCAGATCAACCGCCTCACATGATCCTCGGCGGCGCGCCTGGGCAAGGCCTCGGTATCCACCGTCAACATTGCATAACGAGATCTTCCCGGCATGCTTAGGCGACCACCACCACACGAGACTTCATCTCATCAAAGACAGGTTTGGAGCGAATCATATCCAATAATCGTTTGCCCCAACTTTTATTTTCTACAGAGGCGTTCCGTGCCATTCGTGCTGCAACACAATAGTGACCTTTCAGCGGCGCGCAGGAAAATCGCCCAAGCTCACCATTGGCAACATGAATGGTTTCAACCTCAACCGAACCTCGATAGAGCTTCAAGGTAATGCTGTCGATAGTTGACTGATCATGAAGCCAGGCTTGCGCATGAAAGCCCGCCTCATCAAAACGGAGCGCGACCTGTCTGAACCGATTTGCCGTTCGCGCGTAAAGTTCAGGGATAATTTCCGGAAGTCGCTCCCACCCATCCTTCCCGGTCAGGCTATGCAAAAGGGCGTAAACAAACTCCGCAGACGGAGCCCGATGCCCCTCTCCCCAATTTTCACCACAAACCGAGATGAGGCGCTCGGAATGAACTTCCATCAGCCCCTTGCCACGGGTAAAGCCATAACCTTGAAGAAAGGGAAGAAAGTCCCGCTTGAAATGCCGCTCGTCCAATGCATTCTGGAGATACAAGACACGTATACCGCGCGTGTGATCCGCTGGAATTCTGACAATCGGCTTATCCAATATCTCAGCGTTCTCAAACGCGGATGGAGCACCTTTATAGCCATAAGCCACTTTCAAAAATCTGGAAAGAATACCCGAAGAGTAACTCAGCAGGCTGATTTGCGGATTGCACGGCATCGCAATCGCATTATTGAGAAATGGCGCGTAAAAAAGCGCCGCGAAGCCGCCCCCGCTCGCCCCATACAGCACAATGCGTTCAATGGCCAGCACATGCTGGACGTGCTGCAACACCTTGGCGAGATCTGCCTGTAGCTGCATGCCCTTGGCCCCGGCATACCAGGCAAGCCGGATCTCCTTATCCAAATACAGCCCCGGATCACTCACCATAAGGATGCAGGCATCAGTGGTTTCCAACGCTTTTGCGCCGGAGAAAACCGGCAATTTGACCTCGGGGGTTCTGGAAGCCAGTGCCGCATTGAAAAAAACCACCATGGCCTTCGACGGACGACGATGCAGATTCAACTCAAGAAACACCCCGCAGTAGCTAATCGCGTGAATACCATCAGCCAATGATTGCGTCGAAAAAAACTCATCCAGACCGACATAGTCATGCACAGGACGATTCCATCCGGACAAGTCGCGCATCGACTCAGGATTATCAGCTTTACTCAACACGAATTCGCTACTTTCATACACTTGAAACTATCCCCAGCAATTCACTCCAATCCGACTCACTCACCAAACCAACTGCCAGAGGCACAGCCAAGGCATCGCGGTAGCACCAGGCCAGGTAACGCCGCTTTCTCTCACGATAAGACGACCCGTCCCCGCTCAAGTCGGGAAGATATTCGACCAACCACCCCAAACGCGAGAAAAAGGCAAAATCCGCCACGTCCGTCACCAACACGGGGGCCAAATCGGTTCGACTCGCCAGCAACCGTTGAAACCCCTTGCAGGCATCGCGCACCACCTGACGGTCATGGCCTTCAGACCATATTAACAAAGTCTTCGCCCCCGCCTCGACAGGCGAATGTTTCAAACCCGCATCCCACCGTTGCCTCAGATAACGGGAACGACTCCATCCCATGACGCGTAACCATCGCCCCACCCGCTGGGTCATCCGCTGACGCCATAGTGGCGCCGGTTTTTGCGGCAATAGTTCGTAACGCACCAGCAAAGACCATTCAGGCCTGCTCGCCCATTCATTCAATTGACGACGCAGCAACCGCATTTCCCGCTGCAACCCGATCATGTCCGTAAGTCGGATTCTGTCGTTGACGTCGTTGCTCATGAAGCCATTATGCGCAAAATCAGTCTTTTTTGCTCTAAAATATTAAAAAAATGTGGCGTATGCGCAAAAGCGATTCCCACACCATAAATCAGCGCCGCTAATCAGGCCCTCACCCCTGCCAATCCAACCAAGGCCAGAATCTCCGCCGCCGCAATTGACGCGCCATCCATCGCGATAGCACATGCCTTTGCTCGCGGCGCAGCCGACAGCTCCACCAGTTGGGCAACCGCCGCATCGCGCTCTTTGTCCGTCTCACATGCGGAAACGACAGCCGGCGCATTCGCCGCAACCAGATAAGCACGCCGGGCCTGGTCATCCACCAATTGGGCATTGGGAACCAAAAGCGTTGGCAGACCCGCCTGCACCACCTCGCAACAGGTATTGTAGCCGGCCGCCCCCACAAAGGCATCAAAGGCCCGCAGATAACGGGCCAGAGGATATACGGACAGGGGCATCACGCCGCCCGGCAGTTCAACATCGCGCACCGAAATCGGCGCCCGCGCCCACACCACCTGGAACCCTTTGACAGCAAAGGCGCGCATCAGGCCATGGCCAATCCCCGCCACGTCCTTCAAGTTCCCAGGGCCGAGCGAAAAAAGCACATAGCGGCCATCAGACGCCAACCCCAGCGCCTCCCGCGCCGCACCCCGCCCCAGCAACTCATCGTCCTCCAGCAGGCACACCGGCGGCACGACAACCTTCCTGCCGCCCCCCGCCAGCCCCGATTCACATCTCGTGTCGCCCAACTCCCCCGGCTGGATTACCAGATCAAAGATCCCCTCATCCACCGGCGCCGAGGCGGCATCCGCCTTGAACAAGCCGCGATTGGACCAAACCAGGGCTGGTCTGCCATAGGCTTCGCAGGCCGCCATAAAGCCCTGAAACGGCCAGGTCCCGTCAAACACCACCGCCGCCGGACGAACGCGTTCCAGTATCATGCCAAAACGTACCGCCAGTTCACTGTTCCAGGCAAAAGAAGAATTGGACGACCAGTAATGGGAAACAAAGTAATCCCCCTCGAAACCCATTTCCTCGATGATCTCCATGGCCGAAGCCAAAGAAAAGAAAAATGGCCGGGCTCGCCCCCGCAAGCGCCGGGCATACGCCAGACAACGATTCAGATGCCCCATACCGGAGCCGTTGACATTGAAAAACAGGATGGATGGCTTCAAGTCAAACCTTGCAGAGGAAGAATCGGGTGAGTGTAGAGGAAAAGACACAGAACCGGGCACAGAGGGAGAAGAGGGGAAAAAAGCACTCTAAGCCGCCGCGCAAGCGGCTTCAATCACAGCATCGGAGAGAAAATAGCCGGCACGTCGCAGATCGAGCAAGGTAAAACGCACGTCATCGCGCAAACCACGCCGATGGGCTTCGACTATAAGGCCGGCCGTTCCCTTGACAGGCAACCCGTCAATATTGTGGGCGATCTTGCGCCTACGCTTTTCGTCAATGATCACCATGCACGGTGATAGACTAAGCGCCAGTGTTATGACCCCTGCCTCGCCGGGGTCAAGTTCAGCATTCAGCAGCGGGTCCGGTTCAGGCGATGACCGCACATGGGGTGGCCAGCGGGCGTTTGTCAGCACATCGGAACCCGGTCGCCCCAGACCGGCAACTACCACGTCATGAAACACCAGTTCCGGAATCCAAAACTCGGCAAACAAGGCGGGCAACAAGTCCAACCGTCCAGCCAGCGACAGCCCGACCAATGGGCCAGAATTGATCACAGCGCGTTCGGCTGGCATCAAGAGAACTCTTCCTCAAGTTCATCGCCGCGCAAATCGACCACCGGCACGCCGGAACGGCTAACGGCCAGCAAAAATTCGACGCGCCCCATGTCGCACAGGCGGCCGGCTTTACCCGAGGAGATACGGCCTTGCTCAAAAAGCTTCACGGCAAGCAGAAAGCGCGCTTCGTCCGAAAAGTTAGCGGGCAACTCAGCGGCTGATGGAAGCCCAGCGACCGGCAGTTCTATGGTCAGTGTCGTGTTCATTTCAATCTCCTCAATTATGAGGTAAATGCCAAGAGATGGTGTAAATGTATCATAACCGCAAGTGAAATCAATCAAAAATGGGGTCAGTTCCCTTTTACTTTTACACCCAATCGCTTCTGCATTCCGCACCAAAGCCAATTCGATCAAATAATTGTCGGCCTCATCCGGCAGGTTGGGGCGCCAGCCAGATCTATGATCACAGCGACTAGCGGCGACACTGGGTGCTACCGCCTCGTTGTTTAAAGGAAGGAGAACTTGAAGGAAGAAATCATAAACGTGGTCTGTCCCCTATTTCCCTCCGTCCCCTTACTCTTTTGGAGAAATCCGACTTGATAGAATTTGAATTCTGGCCTATATTAAAGCTATAATTCAATCCGCAATGGAGGCCGTCCATGAAAAATTTTCAAGTCTCAGAAGATATTGTTTCCCTGTCAGATTTCAAAAATCAAGCATCCAAGATGCTCCATCGCATGCAACATTCGCAGCGGCCAATTATCATTACTCAGAATGGTAGACCTGCCGGTGTGCTTATCACACCAGCCGAATTTGACCTTTTTTCTGAGCGAAACCGGTTTATTCAGGCTGTCCAGGGTGGCCTGGATGATGTAGCACAGGGGCGGATTGTGGCCGACGAAGACCTGGACAGAGTTCTTGATGAAGCTTCAATGGTCTGATACGGCAGTTCGGGACTTGATCGCTATCCGGCGTTATATTGCCGAGGATAAACCTGTGTCAGCAAAGACCTGGATCGAGCGTCTCAAGTCCAGGGCGAGAAATGCCGGACATTCCCCTTGGTCTGGATGTATAGCGCCAGAATTATCAAATGAAAACATCCGTGAATTCATCGAAGGGAACTACCGCATTGTCTATCAGGTACATGCAAACCATGTGTCAATCGTAGCATTTTTTGAAGCGCACCGACTTTTCCCAACAGAGATAGTGGATATTGCCCCCCAAAATGAAGATCCCACTCCACGTTAGTTTGAAAGCGGTTGGAAAGCAATGCCCGTGCGTAACACCGGCACCCGGTCTGCGAAAGGCCTGTTCCAAGGCGGACGATAAAGTCGCCCCGGTCGTTGTCGTCAAGAAAAATATCCTGACGATTCAAACCCCTGACAATGACATGGTGAATTGCACCAGGAATATCAAGGCGTTTATGTCTTGGCATGTCAAAATCGTAGCGGATTGAAAGAGAACTGCCAATAAAGTTAATAAG
>DYTH01000128.1 GCA_020726025.1 Syntrophus aciditrophicus
AAGCTTCGCCTTATGAACACCAAGCTTGATGGTCTCGTAAAAAGTCGATTTTGCCCCCTTTTGTCATTCCGTGCTTGACACGAAATCCAGTGAATTTAGTCACTAATGGATTCCGGCTTTCGCGGGAATGACGGTTTTTGGACTTTTGACGAGTACATCAGATTTTGACTTTATGGATCCCCGATAGAAACATTATGAACATTAAGCTTCGCTTTCGGGGATGACAGGCTTTTTAAATGTCCTGTTGATTATGCTGAATAGTTACCGTATTTTTTTAAAAAGGTATTCCAGACCGTTGACTTTTATCTCATAGACCGCACGCAGGAGTTCCCCCAGCTCTCCATCGGGAAAACCCTTCCGGGCAAACCAGATTACGTAGTTCTCCGGCAGATCGACAAGCCTGCGCCCCGCATATCTGCCAAACGGCATGACCGCCCGTGACAGCTTGAGCAGGGCGCCTGGGTCAGGTTCAACTGGTAAAGGCTTTGTCCGGTTGTCGCCCATGCAATGCACCTGTTCTTTCCAGCGGGCGTGAGCCCGCGTTGATTTATTGAAGTAAATGAAGGCGGTTTATGAAATATTTTAGTTTCGTTCAATGCGATTTCCATCTCTTATGGCGGAGCCGCCGGTTTTTTTTCAGTTAAAAGATTTTGGCCGGGGGAGGCTGTTGCAGGGTTAGATTGCTGTCGGGCGCCGATCCTGTCGGCAAGGGTGCCCACGGCTATGGCAAAGGAAACAGAGCGATTCCAGCGCATCAGCGCCCGAAAATTATCATAAACCAGATAGGCCGGGCCAGGGGGGCCGTCGGGCAGCACCAGAGAAGCGTCTTGAGCGCCCTGCTGATTCTCTGGCAGGCGAACCCCCAAGTCCCGCCACGAAGCCAGCGGCAGGCGCTTATCCAGTCCTGCGCTACTGTAATCGAATCCGGCGGGCAATGCTACAGGACATCCCCACGTCTGATCCCTGCGCCACTTCTCTGTTGAGAGATAGTTGGCTGAAGAGGCCAGTGCGTCGGGAATGGATCCCCATAAATCGATGCGCCCGTCGTCATCGCCATCAACCGCATGCCGCAGGAAGGTGGTCGGCATGAACTGGCAGTGTCCCATGGCGCCGGCCCAGGAACCGCGCATGCGGGGCAGGGAGATATGACCCTCCTCGAGAATGCGCAGGGCCTGCAGCAGTTCACGTCGGAAATAGGCGCTGCGCCGCCCGTCATACGCGAGGGTGACCAGAGATTGAATCACCGGAAAATTGCCGGTGTTCTGACCATAATGGGTTTCCATCCCCCATAGGGCAACGAGAAAGCACGGCTGAACGGCGTATTGCCGTTCGATTTTTTCTAAAAAGGTCTGATAACGCGCGAGCATTCGCTTCCCTGATTTTACCTTTGCCGACGTGACCCTGGCGGCCACATATTCAGCGCCGGTCTGCACGGTTTCCGGTTGGCGGCGGTCCAGCTCAATCACCCGTAAAAGAGGTTCTTCCAGATCCTCGAAGGCCTTTTCGAGAAGTTTTTCAGAAATTCCGGCGGCGCGGGCTTCAGTGCGGAAATCTTCCAGCCAGCGTGAGAAATCCCCGGTTTCGGCCGCGGCAGGCGGCGCAATCCAGATGCCTGCGCCCGTGACCAGCAGAATAAGCATCTTTTTCAGTGTGTTTAGTATGGCAGCCGACATGACAGACAACCCTGCGCCCCCTTCTTGCCGGTGATGGACCCGATTGTTGTGATAAAACTCACGCTTTGCTTTCATTGTTCTTTGTCGTAATTTGACTTCCTGCGCGGTTTCAGCGCATTGCGGTCCTGTAAATTTTCCCTCCCCGGACGGGAGGGGATCGAGGTGAGAATGAGCAGGATGCCCTGCGCGGGATCGCTGCAGAATATCCGCTTGTTTCAGGAGGGAATGGGCATCCCCAGGGCGCGGCGGATCATCATCAGGATCATGTTGGCGTTTCCCGCGCGGGCGCGCATCAGGCTCAGGTAAAATTCCGTCGTGTCCTTCTTCGGGGTGGTTATCTGATCCTTTTTCTTCAGTTGGATCGCCTTCGGGGGGCAGACCGTCACGCAGAGGCCGCAGCCGATGCAACGGTCCGGATCGACGATGCTTTTCTTTTTTTCCATTTTGATCGCGTCCATCTGGCAGCGTTTGACGCACAGCCCGCACCCGATGCAGAGACTCTCATCGGTGAGGGCGTAGTAGTTGGAATAGAAATGTTCGGCCGGTTTGTCGAGGATTTTCGCGTTGGTCAGCGCCTCGCAGCAGCAGCCGCAGCACAGGCAGACGCAGAAGGGATACTGTGAATTGGACGGCTGTACCACGAGCCCGTCTTCCTCGCCCTTGTCGAGAATCCGGAACACCTCCTCGCGGGTGATTTCTCTGCCCCAGCCGTGGTTCTGGTAATTACGGGCGGCGCTTCCGAAGATCAGGCAGATTTCCCTATCTTTGGTTACCTTGCAGGGCTGACCAATCAGGTCCTGTCCCTTCTTGCAGATACAGTCGGTCACGAGAAAAGGGCCCTTATGGTGATTGAGAACCTGCCGGATGTCATCGTAGGGCATGATGCTGAGTTCAGGGGTGATGGAGCCGGTGGTGGGTACCGGGCGCAATTGGGTGAATTTGGGATTCAGCAGCGCGTCCCTGAATTTTTCGTCGATGTACTCCTTGAAATCCTCGTAAAATTCCTTTGTCAGGTGATCGACCTGAAACTCAAACATCCCGATGGCAAGCATGGTGACGCTGAATATCTTCGTCCCGTCCCGGGTGATGCCTCCGGCAATGCTTCCCCGCGCGGACATTTCGTCCAGAATCACCTCCAGATCGGCGGAAGCGGGGTATTTATCCTGCATCCTTTTCTGGATGACTGCGGTCGGCTCGGGGATGAAACTCATCGACAGGGCGATCTCGGCCTGCTCGGGGGTGAAAAGATGTTTTAATATGCTGATTTCCACTCCGGATTCGGTTGCCGGGAAGGCGATTGGCAATTTATCCAGTTTTTGCTGTAGTTTTCGATAGACTCTTGTATCCATGCTGGTTCGGGTCATATTCTTACCTGGTCTCTCCTTGAATGTGTTTCCTGTCCGGTTATTTCTGCGCAGGGGAACTTTGAACCAGAATGGGCCGATAAGTCAAGGCGATATTCAAAAAAAACGGCCTCCTGGATTTGGTCCAGGGGGCCGGATGGATCATTTGCACGATGCTGGCGAATGTTCAGCTCAAAAAGAGCATCTCCGCGTAGCTCGGAACCGGCCAGTAATCGCTGGGGGCGATCATCTCCATGGCGTCGACGGCGGCGCGCAGTTCCACCATGGCCGGAATCACCTTGTCCTTGATCGCCATTCCGCGTTTATCGGCCGGTTCGATGTGTTCGGTCTGCGCCAGCGCCCTGGCAAGTTTTTCTTTTTTCTCGTAAACGGCGTTCAGGCCGCTGTTCAGCTCATCGACAAGCTTCTTTACGCCCGGATTTTTGAGCCCGTTCGCCTGCAGACTGCCCAGCAGGTCGATCTGTTCCTGCAAAAACGAGGATATGGCCGGGAGGTACTGCTTCGCCGTCATCTGGAGCATTGTCTGGGCCTCGATGTTTACATGCTTGACATACTCTTCCTGGTAGATCTCGTAGCGGGATTCCATCTCGACGGGGCTCAGCACGCTGTACCTGTCGAAAACGCGCAACGTTTCCTTCTCAATAAAGGCCTTAAGCGCCTCCGGCGTGGTCTTGATGTTCGGAAGGCCACGCTTTTCGGCCTCTTTGGCCCATTCCTCGGAGTAGTTGTTGCCGTTGAAAATGATCCGTTTGTGCTTTTTGATCAGCCGAACGAGAATATCCTCGATCGCCTTCTGCAGCTTTTCCGGTTTGGCCTTTTCCAGTTCCGTCGCTATTTCGTCGAGCGTGAGAGCCACAAGCGTGTTGAGGGCCACGTTTACCCCGGCAACCGACTGGCTGGAAGAAACCATCCTGAATTCAAACTTGTTTCCGGTGAACGCAAAAGGCGAGGTGCGGTTGCGGTCGGTCGAGTCGCGGGGAATCTTCGGCAGGGTGCTGACGTTCACATCCAGTTCGCCGATGGCCTTTGCCGGCTTGAAGATGCCCTTCTCCACGCCTTCGAGTATTTCGGTGAGCTGCTCGCCGAGGAAAGCCGAAATAATCGCGGGCGGGGCTTCGTTTGCCCCCAGACGGTGGTCGTTGCCGGCGCGCGCGGCAGTGCCGCGCAGGACGGGTGCATAACGATCCAGGGCGGCCAGGACGGCCATCAGGAAGACCAGAAACTGGAGGTTGTCATGGGGCGTCTTTCCGGGGTCGAGCAGGTTCTGACTATCGTTGGAGGAAAGCGACCAGTTGTTGTGCTTGCCGGAGCCGTTGATCCCCGCGAAGGGCTTTTCGTGCAGCAGACAGACAAGGTCATGCCGCAGGGCCACCCTTTTGAGCGTATCCATGACCATCTGGTTGTGATCGGAGGCGATGTTGGCGCTTTCGTAAATCACCGCAAGCTCATACTGGGCAGGCGCGACTTCGTTGTGCTTGGTGCGGGCCGTAACGCCTATTTTCCACAGTTCTTCATCGACTTCACGCATGTAGGCGTTGATGCGATCGCGAATCGAGCCGAAGTACTGATCTTCGAGTTCCTGTCCCTTGGGGGGAGGCGCGCCGAACAGGGTTCGCCCGGACATGATCAAATCCAGACGCTGTTCATAGTAGTCGCGATCCACGAGAAAATATTCCTGCTCCGGCCCCACGGATGCAATCACGCGCGTTGCCGTGGTATTTCCAAGCACCCGAAGCACGCGCAGCGCCTGCCGGGAGATCGCCTCCATCGAACGCAGAAGAGGGGTCTTTTTGTCCAGCGCTTCGCCGGTGTAGGAGTAGAAGGCCGTGGGGATGCAGAGGGTCAGGCCGTCGCCGTCGTCGCGCAAAAACGCCGGAGAGGTGCAATCCCAGGCAGTATAGCCGCGTGCCTCAAAGGTTGCCCGCAGTCCGCCGGAGGGGAAGGACGACGCATCCGGCTCTCCCTGGCTGAGTTCCTTCCCGCTGAATTCGAAAATGGCCTTGCCGAATCCAAGCGGCTTCAGGAATGCCTCGTGCTTCTCGGCGGTAATCCCGGTAAGAGGTTGGAACCAGTGAGTAAAATGGGTGGCCCCCTTTTCCATCGACCAGTCCTTCATCGCATTGGCAATCGTATCGGCGATGGATGCATCCAGCGGGATGCCCTCGTTGATTGTCGCCATCAGCTTTTTATAGACAGCTTCCGGCAGACGTTCCCGCATAACCCTGTCGTTGAAGACATTTTCTCCGAACGTGTAAAGCGTGTTTTCATTGTGGTGCATAAGACCCTCCTTCACTATGCTGGCTGAGCTGATTTGCATGCGAGCCAATTGCAAAAGTCCCTGTGCGTCATACCGTAGAAAGCTTCGCTTTCGCCGGGGTGACTTAAATAAGCTGGTTTTGCAATGGGCTCATACTATAAAAAAATAGCCTCCGTGTGATCACGTTATTTTGCGCTATTCAATGACCCGATTATGTAAGCGAATAACATGCCAATGATTCATCTATTTGTTTTTAGGCGATATTATTCGAAATGCCCCTCCCGACAGGTTATGGATTAATACATTTTTATACCATGGAATAACCAGGCTTCTTAAAATGATGGCAGCAGGGGGGCTCATAACATAAATCATAAGCTTATAATACCCCGATTATTAAACACGTTATCAGATTCCAGGATTGCCGGGATCGAAACGATACATTTTTGCACCATGTTCACCGGAAATGACGTATGCAACTCATCCGGAATGTATTTCCGCTGTGTCGAAGGGATGTCCATGAGAAATCGTGAATTACTGCGTTGCCTGACACATCGCCATTTATTTTCTTGACAGAGAAAAACAGTCTTTCTATACTCTTGGCCGACTTCGGATATTCTTAAGCAATTCAGAGCCAATTGCAAAACCAGCTTATTTAAGTCACCCCGGCGAAAGCCGGGGTCCAGAAGATCTTGAAAATACTGGATACCGTCTTTATGAACATGAAGCTTGATGAACTCGTCAAAAGTCCAAAAACCGTCATTCCGGCGAAAGCCGGAATCCA
>DYTH01000129.1 GCA_020726025.1 Syntrophus aciditrophicus
CCCACGCTGTCACCCACGGTGGGGGTGGGGGCCAGGGAGAGATCCACCACGCCGAACGCGATTCCCATCTCTTCGGACACCCTGCGGCCAATCAACTCGCCGCAGCGGGTCACCCGGAAGGTGGTCTGCTTGATCTCCTCGGCGATATCATCCAGGCCCAGATTGTCCCGCCCCCGGGCGTGAATCAGCCGTTCCAGGGCACGGGCCACCACGCCCGGCCCGCTGACGCCGACATTCAAGACCAGATCCGCCTCTTCCACTCCGTGAATCGCCCCGGCCATGAAAGGGTTGTCCCCGGGCTGGTTGCAAAAAACCACAAACTTGGCCGCCCCGAAACCATCCTGCTTGCGGGTGGCCTCGGCCAGATCCTTCACCGTTTGACCGATCAGGGCCAGGGCGTCCATGTTGATTCCCTTCTGGCTGCTGGCGATATTAATCGACGCGCAGATCTTTTCGGTGCGCGCCAGGGCCTCGGGAATGGAGGCGATATATTCCCGGTCGGTGGCGGTCATTCCCTTTTCCACCTGGGCCGAAAAACCGCCGAGGATATCAACGCCGACAGCCGTTGCCGCCCGGTCAAGGCTCAAGGCCAGCTCGACGAACCCCTGCCTGTCAAACCCGGCCCCGACAAAGGCGATGGGGGTGACGGAGATCCGTTTGTTGACCACTGGAATCCCGTATTTCCGGCTCACCTGATCACAGGTTGCAACAAAACGGGCCGCTGCCGTTACGATCTTTTCTTCCACCCGGCGGCAGGTCCCGGCCACATTTCCACCCCGGCAATCCAGCAGGTTGATGCCCATCGTGACAGCGCGGACATCGAGATTTTCTTTTTGAATCATCTCAACAGTGGCAAGGATATGGTCCGATCGAAGCATGGCGGCAAAACTCCTTACAATAGCGCAATTTCATTGGCAGCCTTGAAGATATCTTCATGCTGAAGGACGACATGCAGCCCGCTTTCCCCGGCGCAGCGGGCAAGATCTGCGCGAATGATGTCCATCGCTCCCGCCATCCCTGTCTCCTGCGATGTCAGGCCATCCCTGACCATCATCGCTTCGACCCGGCTGAAATCCAGTTGCAGGATCATGGTGTACAGATCGCCCTTTAGGGTGGTGGCCAGATCAAGAATATTGATCCCGTGCTGGTAGCAGAAAAGACTGATGCTGTGTACCAGTCCGCTCTTGTTTCGTCCCTGGGCGGTCAGGACATAGACTTCCCGACCCTGTTCGGCGGCAACGAAAGCTGGAAGCGTCTCGACTTCCTTGACCACCACCTCCAGCTTCGTCGAAGACGGGATGCGGGAAAACCCGGCCGCCACATCCTCGGGGGTCACCGCGTCATCAAAGGTGGCAATGAGGATCATGGAAAAATAATCACGCAGGACGGACTGGTTGATATCCGCCAGATCCCCTTTCAACTGGTAGATAACGCCTGTAATATCGGCGACAATGCCCGGCCTGTCTTTGGACATCACCGACATGACCATCTGTTTACCCATGGATGTATGGCTCCTTCTCAAAGGACGGCGTATAGTGGGGCTGTTTTGGCTTGTCAAGAAATATTTTGCCTTCCTGATGCGTGATTTGTTCGGGCTTGCAGCGCGCAATCTAACCGTATGAGCCAATTGCAAAACCAGCTTATTTAAGTCACCCCGGCGAAAGCCGGGGTCCAGAAGATATTGAAGCTTCGCTTTCGACGGTATGACGCACAGGGACTTTTGCAATTGGCTCGTATGTCGGGGGCTTACAAAAAACTCGACGGCGTGGTCAGACGGCCAGACGGGTGGGTGGAGATGTAGAATCAGACGCAAAACAATTGCATTCGTGGCGGGTTTACTGTAGAAGCCGACGACGTAAAAAAGACAGGAGTGATGATGAAACATTTTTTTGAACCGGAAGGGGTTGTCGTCATCGGCGCGACGCCAAACCCGGTAAAGGGCGGAAACGCCATCGTGAAGAACCTTCTTATGAGTTACAAGGGGCCGGTGTACCCGGTCAACCCGCGTTATAAGGAAATCGACGGCCTTGTCTGCTATCCATCGGTACGGGATGTCCCCGGAAAGGCCGATCTCGCCATTATTTTTGTGCCGGCGGCCCAGGTGGCCGCGGCTGTTGCGGAGTGCGCGGAAAAAGGGATCCCCGGCGTCATGGTCGAATCGGGAGGATTTGCCGAAACGGGCGCCGCCGGGGCGAAATTTCAGGAAGAACTGATTCAAATCGCGGCCCGCACGGGAATCCGCATCTGGGGACCCAACTGCATGGGGCTCGTCGATGTGGTGAACGGCAACATCTTTTCCTTCATGAACCCGGAATGGCAGAAAGAGGGAATGCTCATTCCCGGCCGGGTCTCTCTGGTCGTGCAGAGCGGCATGCTCTCCGCGGTCTTTCTGGTCGATATCATGAGCCATGCCCTGACCGGCATAGCCAGGGTGTGCTCGCTTGGCAACAAGGTTGACATTGACGGGTGCGACATCCTCGAGTATTTCATGGAAGACCCGCAGACCGACGTCATCGGGCTCTACCTCGAATCCTTTACCGACGGCAGGCGTTTTCTGGAGATCGCCCGCAGGTGTGAAAAACCGATCGTCGTCCTCAAGGGGGGAAAAAGCAAAAAGGGGGCCCAGGCGGCGATGAGCCACACGGCCTCCCTTGCCGGCAACAGCCGGATCGTCTCCGGCATGATGCGGCAGGCGGGAATCATCGAGGTCAGGGATTTCCGCCAGATGGCCGATGTCTGCCGCTCTTTGTCCCTGATCAAGCCGTCCAGCGAAGGCAAGAGAACGGCCGTCATCACCTTCAGCGGCGGGGCGGGAATCGTTTCCACCGATTTTGTCGAGGAGCAGGGTCTTTCCATCGCCGATTTTACGCCAGAGACAAAAGAAAAACTGGCGACGCTGTTTCCGTCCTGGATGCCCGTATCCAACCCGGTCGATTTGTGGCCGGCGATTGAAAGCCATCTCGGATCGGGCGTCGATGTCCTGGGGCTCGCCCTTTCCGCGGTTCTTGCCGACCCCGGGGTCGATGCGGTCTTTATGCACTTTTCCGCAGGCGCTTCCCGGCTGCTTCCCAACCTTCCCGCCCTGGCTGCGGAGATAAAAAGACACGGCAAGCCCTTTGTCGCCTGGCTGATCGGCCGGCAGGACCTGGTCCTGAAAACGCAGAAAGAGGCGCTTGCCGCAGGAGTTCCCGTTTTTACGGAGATCGGGAGGGCGACGGAATGCCTGACAGCGGCCATCCAGGGGCGCCATAAGCCGGAGAAAACTCCGGAGATCCATCCTGTTGATCTTCCCCCTGAAATGGGAAACATCCTGTCTGCCGCGCACGGCGCGCAGGACGAGCATTTCTCGAAGAAGCTCCTCGGCGCCTGCGGAATCCCGACCGTCCGGGAAGCCGTGGCCGGTACGGCAAAAGAGGCCGCCGGAATCTCCGCCGAACTGGGGTATCCGGTTGTCATGAAAGGTCTTTTGCCCGGCAATGTTCACAAGACCGAGATGGGCCTGGTGCGCCTCGGCGTCGCCGATGGGAAATCCGTCCTGGAGACTTTCGAAGAGCTGACCGGCGCCATGGAAAACCGGGGCAGTGTTCTCATCCAGCGGCAGATATCCGGCAGGGTGGAACTCATCCTCGGACTCCTGCGCGATCCGCAGTTCGGCGCATGCGTCATGTTCGGCGCGGGAGGCATATCAGCGGAACTCTTTGAAGACACGGTCTTTGCCGTCGCCCCCCTGACCATGAAAGAGGCGCTGGGGATGATCGACAGCATCCGCGGCCAGAAACTCCTGAACGGGTTCCGCGGCTCGCGGCCGGTTGACCGCGAAGCGCTTGCCCGGATCATCATCCGCCTCGGGGAAATCGGTCTGGCCATTCCCGAAATAACCGAAATAGACCTCAACCCGCTGATCTGGGGGGAAGACGGCGTCATCGCCGTTGACGCGACTGTCGTTCTGGCTTGATCTTGAGAAAATGAAAACAGGAGGAAATAAAATGAATCAGATACCCGTTGCGATCATAGGACTTGGACCCGTAGGTCAGCTTGCCGCGAAACTTGCCGTGCAGAGGCCCAATCTGCGGATCGCCGCCGCCGCCGACA
Organism: Syntrophus aciditrophicus; assembly: GCA_020726025.1. Taxonomy (GTDB): domain Bacteria; phylum Desulfobacterota; class Syntrophia; order Syntrophales; family UBA5619; genus DYTH01. The sequence continues at coordinate 4,093 of DYTH01000129.1, forward strand.
TCGCCCCGGAATATATCAACAGGGATTTGGGGGAGATTCTCGGATTGCCACCGATGGGAGTCACCGTCCGACCGACTATTGAAGAGGCGCTGAAAACGGCGGGCGAGCCGGGAGCGGCGATTGTCTGCACCGGTTCATGGCTCAAAAGGATCACACCGCAGATTGTCGCCTGCCTGGATGCCGGCTGGAACGTGGTATCCACCTGCGAGCAGCTCTCCTATCCGTTCGTAAGCTGCCCCGAAGAATCGCGTCTGATCGATGAAAAGGCGAAACAAAAAGGTGTTGCGGTACTCGGAACCGGCGTCAATCCGGGTTTCGCGATGGATATCCTCCCGGTTTTCATCAGCGGCGTCTGCAGCCGGGTCAACTCCGTCCTGATCGAGCGTTTCCAGGATGCATCATTCAGACGGCTTCCGTTTCAACAGAAAATCGGCGCGGGGCTGGATCTGGCCGACTTCGAAAAGAAGGTGGGCGAGATGACGATCCGCCACGTCGGCTTCTCCGAATCCGTCCAGCTCATCGCAGCCGCCATGGGCATCTCGCTCGACCGAATCGAGGAGAGGGTCTATCCGGTCATGGCAACGAGGACGCTTCGGAGCCAGTTCCTCGAGATCGCTCCCGGCCGGGTCTGCGGCGTGGATCAGATATGCCAGGGCTACCTGGACGAAAGCGCCGTCATCACGCTTCATCTCCAGGCCTACTTCGGCCATCCCGACCCGAAAGACCGCACCTTCATCGACGGCGAGCCGCCTCTCGATGTGACGGTCAAGGGCGGCATTCCCGGAGACACGGCGACCTGCGCAATGGCCGTAAACGCCGTCAAACGCATCGTCAACGCCCCCGCCGGGCTGCGCACGATGCTTGATGCCGGCGTCATTTCCTCCTGGCTCGCCCGATAGGCGTCATCGCCTGCCGCCTGCCCCGGCCAAAAGAAAAAAAGGCAGAACCGTAACGAAAATTTTCTCTGGAAAAAGCAAAACGGTTCTGCCTGCGGCAAAAAGGTCGGCGAATTCTAACACGCCCCGCTTCCCAGCGACGCAAGATGACGCTTCAGGAAAACCAGCAGTTCGTCAATTTTTTCCGATGCCGGCAGGCTCCTCCTGATTGTTTCCAGATACCCTCTTTCATCGATCATCCGGGCCGCCAGAGGGAAATTCAGGTCGTGAACCCATCCGAGCTGAAGAAGTTTGAAATCGTTTAATGTCTGCATTTTTTTCATGTCAACCGTTTTGCCCATAAACAGATCGTCCACAATCCCGGTTGAACAGGCCGAATCATCGGGAAGGTCCAACTCGATAAAGTCGCTTTTTTGACCGCTTTCGTAATAGGCGCTGACAACCCCCATGATATCTATCTTGTCCGCATCCCGGATCAGACGACAGAAAAGGTCTTCCCCGCGCGGCAGATCCGTCGGCACGACCAGCATGTTGTGGCAGGAGACGGAAGAAAGAATCAGGCGCTGCTCATCTTCGCCGAGCGTCGTAAGGACATTGTTTTCCTTGAGAACCGCGGCGCCGAGCAGGGCGTGATTCTCCGACTTTCCGTCCCGGAACGTACGATAACGGCGGAACTGCTCGAAACGACCGATGTCGTGCAATAGCCCGATCGCCTCGGCAAGGGCAAGATCCCCGCCGTTAAAATCAAGCGATTCCCCTATCATTACAGAATTTTCGGCCACCCTGAGCGAGTGCCCGATTTTCAGTTCGTAAGCCTCCCGGCCGGCCGGATCAAAAACAGGATATTCCCGGACGTATGCATCAAACCAGCCCTTTAACAGCTCCCCATTGTTCATTTTCCGGTCATCATACCCCTTTCCCCAATTATTCGGCGCCGCTTGTCCGCGCCCGCTGGAGAGATTTGTTACGCAATAATTTCATTCAACCCTTGATGGTCTCGTCAAAAGTCGATTTTGTCCCCTTTCGTCATTCCGTGCTTGAC
>DYTH01000130.1 GCA_020726025.1 Syntrophus aciditrophicus
TAAGGCCACTGGCCGATGGACGTCCGTCGCGCGTATCCAGTTGTCAAGAAAATTCAGGCTGTCTGGATATCCCTTGCGGGCTTTTCCATGTCCGTCAACTAAACCATAGCATAGACGGGTGAAATACGAACGGACAAAAAAGAGGATGAAAACCCGACGTCGGGGCTGTGAAACATTTCATCGCGGTGAACAAAAATATTCCTTGACATGGATTTTCCTAATTGATATGAGCCCAGTAAGCTGAATACATGTCTATAGAAACTTAATAATTTCGGATGCTTTTGCGCAATGCCAAGGAGACAGCTTCAGAGGTTTGATTATTTCTTCATTTCCCGGCAGTTTTATCGAATACTCAGGCGGGGGTGTCATGTCTGAATTTTCCCTGCTGTTCCATTCGTTGTTTCTCTATATCCCGTATAGCTTAAATTTTTTTGACGTACAAAGTTCCGGCGGCGTGTTCCACCGGGGAGGCATCGGTGAGGCTGTGCGGTCTCGCAGGATACACGCAAGCAATTGACAACGGGTAATTTTTCAAAACAGGAGAGGAGATCATTTATGTCCAGGTTAGACGCTTTAGATCCAAGAGAGTACGCAGATTGGCAGATTGCCGAAGAGGCAGAGAAGGACATGCCCACGCCCGACCATTGGCGTGAGAAGCTCGGTCTTCAGAGCGATGAAGTTATTCCCATGGGGAAGCTCTGCAAACTTGATTACATGAAAATCCTGAATCGCCTGAAGGATCGGCCGGACGGGAAGTACATCGAGGTGACGGCGATCACCCCGACCCCCCTGGGCGAGGGTAAAACCACGACGGTGCTCGGCTTGATGGAAGGGCTTGGCAAGAGGGGCCAGAATGTTGGCGGTTGTCTCCGTCAGCCGTCGGGCGGCCCGACCATGAATGTCAAGGGAACGGCCGCGGGCGGAGGGAAGGCGCTCCTGATCCCGATGACCGAGTTTTCGCTGGGTCTCACCGGCGATATCAACGACATCGCCAATGCCCACAACCTTGCCATGGTCGCCCTGAATGCCCGCATGCAGCATGAGAGAAACTACGACGACGCGGAATTGGCCAAACGGAACCTGAAGCGTCTCGATGTCGATCCCAACAACGTGCAGATGGGATGGGTCATGGATTACGCCGCCCAGGGACTCCGCAACATCATTATGGGTCTTGGCGGCAAGATGGACGGGTATCTGATGCAGTCCCGCTTCGGCATCACCGTCAGCTCCGAATTGATGGCAATTCTTGCCGTGGCCCGCGATTTGAAGGACCTTCGCGAGAGAATCGGCAACATCATCGTCGCCTACGACAAGAAGGGCAATCCCGTGACCGCCGAACAGCTTGAAGTCGCCGGCGCGATGACCGCCTGGATGCGCAACACCCTCAACCCGACCCTGATGAGCACGGTCGAGTTCCAGCCCTGCATGGTGCATGCCGGCCCGTTTGCCAACATCGCCGTCGGTCAGTCCTCGGTCATCGGCGACCGTATCGGGCTCAAGATGTTCGACTACCACGTCACGGAAAGCGGTTTCGCCGCCGATATCGGATTCGAGAAGTTCTGGAACGTCAAGTGCCGTGCAAGCGGATTGGTTCCTAATGTTTCCGTCCTGACCGCCACCATCCGGGCGCTCAAGATGCACGGCGGAGGTCCCACCGTTGTCGCCGGACGTCCCCTTCCGGAGGAGTACACGAAAGAGAATCTCGGTCTTCTGGAGAAGGGCATCGAGAACATGATGCACCTGATCGGCGTCATCAAGAAATCCGGCATTAATCCGGTTGTTTGCATCAACTCGTTCTACACCGACACCAAGGAGGAGGTTGCGATGGTGCGGAAATACGCCGAAAAGGCCGGCGCCCGCTGCGCCCTTTCCGAGCACTGGCTCAAGGGCGGCGACGGCGCGCTTGAATTGGCCGATGTCGTGATGGATGCGTGCAACGACAAGGTGGATTTCAAATTCCTCTATCCGCTGGAGATGCCGCTGCGCCAGAGAGTCGAGGTTATTGCCAGGGAAGTTTACGGCGCCGACGGAGTTTCCTGGTCGCCGGAGGCTGAAGCAAAGGCAAAGAAATTCGAGGCGGATCCTTCGCTTCGGGATTACAGCACGATGATGGTCAAGACGCACCTGAGTCTGTCGCACGATCCGGTCAAAAAGGGCGTGCCCAAGGGCTGGACGCTGCCGGTCCGCGACGTACTGATCTTCGCGGGCGCCAAGTTCCTCTGCCCGATGGCTGGGACAATCAGCCTGATGCCGGGGACGAGTTCCGATCCGGCTTATCGGAGAGTGGATGTCGATGTAGAGACAGGAAAGGTCAAAGGGTTGTTTTAGATAGTCTAAAGGGGGGCGCGAAGGTTGCGCCCCTCTTTACGGTTTTCAAAGTAGAAAAGAGAAAATATGGACAAGAAAAACATTACATTTTCCCCCAGCGGCATGAGCATCAAGGTTGACTGTGGGGAAAATCTGCTGCAGGCGGCCATGGAGGCAGGCATTCATATCAATGCCTCCTGCGGAGGAACGGGCGCCTGTGGAAAATGCCGGGTTAAGATCATTAGCGGGAATGTTGATTCTCCCCTCAGTTCCATGCTGCCCCAGGAAGACTACAACGCCGGTTATCGCCTTGCCTGTCTTTCTACCGTTCGCGATGATGTCGAAGTAGAGATACCGATTGAATCTCAGGTGGACAGGTCCGTTCTGGTAAAGGAAGGCCAGAAGTTTGACCAGCCCTATCTTCTTTCTCCCAAGGATATTTTCCAGCTCGTTCAGGGATGGGATGTCGAGCCTACCGTTTTCAAAAAGTACGTGGAGATGGAGCCGCCGTCAAAAGACGACAACGTAAGCGATCTGACGCGCCTGATCAACGCCATAAAAAAGCAGCATGACATCAAGGGGGTATCAACGGATTTCAAGCTTCTCATGAAAATGAGCCAGTTGCTCCGGGATGCCAACTGGAAGGTAACCGTGACCCTTGTGCAGACCCGCAGGGGTTATAAATTGATTAACGCCGAGCAGGGAGACCGTACCCATCAGAATTACTCCATCGTCGTCGATATCGGCACAACGACAATTTTCGGTCAGCTTCTCGACCTCAATCAGGATGTCAAGGCTGCCTGTGCCGATGGATCCTGCGATGGGTCGAAGCTTTTTGCATTGGCGGAGGCTTCCGACTACAACCCGCAGATCAGCTACGGGGAAGATGTCATAACCCGCATCGTCTATTCCCAGAAACCCGGCGGCCTCAAGAAGCTGCAGGAAGTGGTTGTTGAATCGATCAACAACATCATCGACGAGTTGCTGACTTCAAGCGGCGTCGATGTGTCGCTTGTTTCCCATCTCGTGATCGCGGCCAATACCACGATGACCCAGCTTTTTCTGGGGATGGATCCGAAGTATCTCCGCCTGGCCCCGTACGTGCCGACGGCCAACTTGATCCCCCCCATGCGGGCCGTACACCTTGGCATAAAACTTGGAGATCATGTCCATGTTTACATTTTCCCCTGTGTTGCAAGCTATGTCGGCGGCGATATTGTGGCTGGCGTGCTCGGCTCCGGAATGTTTCAGCGGCCGGACCTGACACTCTATATGGATATTGGCACGAATGGGGAGATTGTGGTGGGCAACAAGGACTGGCTGGCCAGTGATTCCTGTTCGGCCGGACCCGCCTTTGAAGGGGCCGGCATAAAGTTCGGCATGCGCGCCACACGCGGCGCGATCGAAGAGGTCAGCATCAATCCGAATACCTATGAACCGATGATTCTTACCATTGGTCGGGTAAAGCCGATCGGCATCTGCGGGTCGGGGCTGATCGATGCCGTAGCCCAGCTTATCCAGGTCGGCATCATTGATCAGGCTGGCAAGTTCTATCGGGATCTCAAAACGGAGCGGGTAAGGAAAGGGCCGGATGGGTACGAGTACGTGCTCGCCTTCCAGAAAGACACCCGGCTGAATGACGATATTGTTCTTACCGAAATCGATATCGAAAATCTGATCCGGACGAAGGGTTCGATCTATGCCGGCTGCAAGGTTCTCCTGCAGAGTGTGGGGCTTGATTTCAAGGATCTTGACCGGGTGATCATTGCCGGTGGATTCGGACGTCACCTGAATCTGGAAAAAGCCATGTTTATTGGTCTTTTGCCGGAAATGGAGATGGACAGATTCACCTTTGTGGGGAATGGCTCCCTGCTGGGCGCCAGGCTGCTTTCCTTCTCGAAGGAGCTTCTCCAGGAGGCGGAGAGAATTGCGTTGATGATGACCAATTTGGAGTTGAGCAACTACCCGAGTTATATGGATGAATTTGTGGCGGCGCTGTTTCTGCCCCACACGGATGTGAACGCATTTCCTAATGTTATGAAACGTCTGCCGGTAAAAAGATGACAAAAAGTGGCGGGTTTGTTTTTTCTTGCAAAAATGAAAATATGAAGGTATGTTCCGCCCGTTTTTGCGCTTGACAGCAACTGTCCGGATAGCGGATTCTGCTGTGGTAATATACGGTCATGTGTTGGTAAACAATCAGAATTCTTTAGAAAGGAGGAGATTTAATGTCTCAGCAACTGGAGGAGAAGGTTTCTTTCGACGGCAGCAAGGTTAAGGTGTTGGGGGCGGATTATGAAGTCGGCAAGCCGGAAAAAAAGTTTGACTGGCGGGCGGAGTTCAGAAACAGAGATGAAATGCTGGCCTATCTCAAGGTTGGCGTTCGCTGATTTCTTGAACGGATCTGCCGTTATATTTATCATGCCCGGTCTGTCCTCGCATGACAGGACAGCAGAAAAAGGAGGAAGAGCAACATGGCATTTGCAATACCCAAAATAGATTACACTGGAAAAATCAAGCCTATCACTTTGGGAAAAGGGCCCAAAGCGGTCAATTTAGGCCAGGAAGACACCTATCCCTTCCATCTTTTCGAAGGAACGATGCCCAATCTTCCCAAGATTGCCATAGAGGTTTATGATATCGCTCCGGATGAGTGGGCTGAAGCAGCTCTCGAACCGTACAAGGATGTCGTCAATGACCCGGTTGCCTGGGCCAAAAAGGCGATCAACGAATACGGCGCCGACATGATCTGCCTGCAGCTTGCCAGCACCGATCCGAACAGCCAGGATGCCTCTCCGGCACAGGCGGCTGAAACAACCAAAAAAGTGGCATCGGCGATTGACGTCCCCGTTATCGTTTACGGCAGCGCCAACCAGGAAAAAGACGCGGAAGTGCTGCGTAAAGTGGCAGAGGAATGCGAAGGCCTGAATCTCATTCTCGGGCCGGTTCAGGATCTGAACTACAAGCAGATCGGCGCCGGGGCCATTGCCTATCAGCACACCGCTTCAGCCAATACCCCGATTGATATCAACCTTGCAAAACAACTCAACATTCTTCTGGGTAATCTTGGGGTGCAGGACGACAAACTCATCATCGATCCGACAACCGGCGGACTTGGTTACGGTATTGAATATTCCTATTCGGTTGTTGAACGCATAAGAATTGCGGCATTGTCGCAGGGGGATGATAGACTCCAGTTTCCCATGATCTGCAACCTCGCCAAGGAAGTATGGAAGACGAAAGAAGCCAAAACAGGCGATACCGATCTGATGGGGAAGAGTTCCAAGAGAGGCATCATCATGGAGGCAATTACGGCGATGCTTCTTCTTCTGGCCGGCGCCGATGTCTTGATTATGCGTCATCCCGACGCCATCAAGGTTGTCAGGGAGATGATTTCCGATTTAACAGCTTAAAAATAAATGTTGCCCAGAAGGGCGGCGTATCGTGAGGAGGAAAAAAAATGACAGAGGTATTCGTGAAGAGTATCGAACCGGCCACGCTGAAGATGATCGACAAGGCGCTGGCAGATAATGTTAATACAGTATTTGACCGGGCTGCGTCGTTGAAGCCGTGTCCGATAGGGGCGGATGGGGACTGCTGCAAGATCTGTTCAATGGGTCCGTGCCGTGTACCGGAGCCGAAGGACAAGACGAAGCCGCGACCGACGGGTCTGTGCGGAGCGACGGCGGCGACGATATCGGCCCGTAACTTTGGTCGTATGG
>DYTH01000131.1 GCA_020726025.1 Syntrophus aciditrophicus
TAATCCCCTCCCGCAAGGGGAGGGGAAAATGTACTTTTGACGAGTTCATTAAGCTCCGCTTTGTGAACATTAAGCTCCGCTTTCCCCGGCGATGATGGCTGCGCCGAGGGCGGCCATCATCTGCGGCTCATCCGGAACGATGCACGCATGTCCGGCGATCTCCTGCACGGCCTTGAGTAACCCGATGTCTTTTGCCCCGCCCCCGATCAGCGCACAATCCTGCTCCATGCCGACGCGTTCTGCAAGCGTGTAGAGCTGGGAAGCCAGCGCCAGGTGGATGCCGGCGAGCAGATCCTCTTTGGCCAATCCCTCCGCGATCCTCGATACCGCCTCTGTCTCTGCGAAAACGGCGCACTGCGTATTGAAGCGGACCGGATTTTGCGACTTAAGCGACAAGGGGCCGATTTCGTCGATCTTCACCCGCAGAACACGCGCGATCACCTGCAGGATTCTGGCGCTTCCCCCGGCGCATTTGCCGCTCAAGAGAAAGGCGGATGTCCTGCCGTTTGCATCGATCCGGGAAACCTTGCTGGAGAGATCCCCCACGTCGATGATGGTCCGCACGGAGGGGTGTAAAAAAAAGACCCCTCTTCCCTGGCAGGCAATGTCCGATGAAATCGTGTCCGCGAAGGGCACATTGGCCGCCCCGCCGCCGGTCGCAACGATCTTGCGGATATCATGCCGGGATAGTTTCGCTTTTTCCAGCGCGGCGCCGAGGACTGTCTCGGCGGCATGCCTGTAGTTTCCCCCGGAGGGGATGATGTGTCGGGAAAGAATCCTGTTGTCGGACAAAATGACCGCTTTGGAAAAACTTGCCCCTATGTCAATGCCGGCGGTGCATCCAGTTGCCCCGGCTCTTAATTCGTCCATTTTCTACCGTCGCCCCAAATCGTGAGATACTGCAAGCAGGGGGCTTGTCTGTCTGATCATGCGTTGAAAAACGTAACCTCGCCAAAATCACGAGGCCTTTTAAGCATTTGCCCAGGGCCCGCCTTCTGGAACCTGTCACGGGCAAGCATTGCCGCGCCGATAGCCCCACTCAGGAGCGGTTCGGGAGGAACAAGCGCCCCATACCCCAGTTTGTCGGCGAGCATTTTCACCAGGTTGCCGTTTTTGGCGCCCCCGCCGGTGATGACGACTTCCCTCGTGATGGAAAGGCGGCTTACGGTGCGGATGATGCGCTCGGCTACCGATTGGTGAATCCCCGCCACCAGATCGCCGAGAGGAACTCCCTCGGAAAGCCGGGAGGCAACCTCCTGGGCGGCAAAGACCGTGCAGAGACTGCTTATCCTGGCCGGGTTCGCGCTTTCTGCAGCCGTACGGCTCAGGTCTTCTATCTGAAGTCCGAGCGTTTCGGCAATCACCTCGAGAAACCTGCCCGTTCCCGCCGCACACTTGTCGTTCATCACGAAATCAACCGGTTTCCCCTGGCCGTCAATCTTTATCCCCTTGACATCCTGTCCCCCGATGTCGATCACCGTTCTTGCCTCTGGGAATAGTGCGTTTACCCCCCGGGCGTGGCAGGAAATTTCGGTTATCTGTTTGTCGGCAAACGGAACGTTGATTCTGCCGTACCCGGTGGCGACCAGATAGCTGATATCTTCCATGGAAAGCCCCGCTTTATCGAGGGCTTCCTTTACCACACGGCCGGCCAGCTTTCGCTGCTCCGGGCCTGTATGCCCTATGACGCTGCATCGGATCGTCTCTTCCTCGATGATCGCCACCTTGGTCATTGTGGAGCCGATGTCGATGCCGACGAAATATCGTGAGCGTGAAGCTTCGCTTTGCGACGTTTTGTTTTCCGTAAAGTCCACCCTTTGACTACGCGATCTGGTTCGACTTGAGAGATTCAAGCGTCTCGATGAAGGCGTCTATCTTGCTTCGGGTTTCCACCTCGGAATAGGAGCTCATATCGATGATGTCGCTCTCGAGAATCAGCGAGGGGTTTTCCCGCCTGGCCGGTTTTCCCAGGCTCAAAACAGGAATTGGCCGGTAGATTTTTTTCAACTGGTTCAACTGCCAGATCAGTCCAAGATGCCATGTTCTGCAGGAGAAGGCCTCGTGCATGACGATGCCGTCAATTTTGTAATCCTCGATGTACTGGATCAGCCTCTCCACATCGGGCTCGGAGCCGGGACGTTTGCGTGCCTTGTCGTACCAGTAGGTCCAGTAGCGCAGCCATCTCCAGGCGAGCCTTTCCACCGGATCGCTTGTATTCGGGATGTTCAGTCTTTCGATGGGCTCGACCAGGCGGTAGGTTGTCTCCGCCGGAAAGACCGCCCCCTTGCTGTTGAAGTAGTTGAAATCGTTAAGTGCGAACCATGAGGGAAGCCCGCCGCCCCAGAGGAGCCGGTATTTTTCATCCTCGATGACCCCCTCTTTGCGGTCGATCTTGTCCTGCAACTCGGCCTTGAGCGCCAGATAAAAATCGTAGGCCTCCTGCGTTCCCATCATGAAGACCATGGGTACCATCGTGTTCATGGCGTCGCCGGTGTCCATCGGGGTCGGCGTCGCCCGCCGCATCTCGTAAGTTTCCCAGATCAGATCCCAGGTATGCTCGGCCAGCGCGACAATTCCGGAAAGACGGTCGTAGTCCATCTTCTTTCCGGTCTGTTTCTCGAGAAATGCGATCAATCCCCGCAACTCTTTCACGATGTGTTTTATGTAATAGTCGGCGACATCATCGACATCGACATCGTCCTCGTACATCGGCCACGGGAGGCCGACATTGTATATCGGCACGTCCGGCATGAACTGCTGCGATGCCTGGTACCACTTGTTTCTCGGGTCGCAGAGGATCTGGCCGCTTGAAAGCATCATGTCGGGTCTTGCCTGGCCGCCCCAGGGGGAGTTGGGGGGCATCTCTCCCAGCTCCTCGCGCATCTGGTCGAAGCCGATCCCGCAGAGGGCGTAGGTGCAAAGCGACCGGGAAAGACCAAGCGACTCCGCCCTTTCGAGAAACCGGTTGACGTCGCGCTTCACGCCGCAGATTCCGGCATAGTTTTCGGTCCAGACGGGGACGATGTCCATCGCCCGGATGATCTCGTCATAACTGGAGCTTATAAATGCGTAGGCGAGTTTTTTACCCTCCTGTTTGGCCTTTATCGTGCCGCCGATGGCGGCCCTGACCATCCCGCCGATCTTCCCTGCCGCCTCCGTCGCCTTGCGCCTTTTTTTTGCGTCCTGCTCGTCAGCCATTTGCAAGCGTCTCCCTCTCTGTGGACATTAAACTTCGCTTTATGAATTGCCGCATCACTCGATAACCTCGAGAAACGCCTGGATCCTCGTTCTCAGGCTGCCTGTCGTACCCGCGGAGTACTCGTCCTCGATATAGAGAACCGGGAGTCCCAGGGATTCAAACCAGGTTTTTCTGACGGGAATCTCGAAACCGAACGGGTCGCAGTACTTGTACATGTAGAGGATGACCCCATCGACGGCGTATTCCTTTGCCAGTTTTCCGGCATCGCCGAATCTTGCTGCAAGATCGTCTTCGAGAGTCTCTCCCTCTTTTTTCTCCCGGTACGTTCGGGGGCAGTTGATTCGGTTGAGGTAACGGTCCGCGATGCCGTCCATCGGGTCATCGGTCACGGCCGTCGGAGGACCGAATTCCCTGGTCCCAATGCAGAGGTCGTCAACGACGACATTGGCGCCGCTCTCCTCGATGAGCTGCATGAAATCGTGATTGTCGATCGCGGAGCCGACGACCATGATCCTCGGGAGCTTCTTAATGGCTGCGTCCTTTCTGTTCAGAATCTCCTCGCGCACCTGGTCGTACAGGTCGCTTGCCTCCTCAACCGGCAGGCTCAACCCCGCCACCAGCGCCTTGACCATCTCCGCGCCGGAAATGAGGGGAGGATCCTGCTTTCTCAACGCATAGAGCGCCATTACCTTTTTCCTGTTTTCGTTGTAGAGCTCCACATACCGTGCAAGCTTTGCGTCGGTTATCTCGCTTCTTGCAAACCGTCCGAGGCTTTTCAGGAAATTTTTCAGATCCGCCCGGAAGAACTCGAGCGCGGAGGTGTTCGCCGTATGGGGCGTGTTGATGAAATGGGAGTAGGGAAAATTGAGCACGTACCGCCAGACGCTGTAGGTGCGGGCCGTGCTGTCGCAACTGTGGGGAATGGCCAGGCCGTCGCAGAAACTGTACCTGCCCTTTACCGCGTTGTCGAAGCAGCTTCTGGCGTAGGGGCAGGCAATCGTTTCTAAGTCTATATCGCCCTTTGTGATCGGTTCATTGACGTCGCCCCGGATCCTGATGGGGATAAACCCGGCGGCAGCGATGATTTCCAACGGCACAAGGGCGCAGACATACGCGATCGATTTCTGTCCCTGCTCTTTGAGTTTCTTCGCCCTGATCCCGTAATCCCGGTACAGTCGTTCAGCTTCGGCCAGGCCGCGTCCGTTGATCGTCTCATTCGACATAGTGCGCCTTCTCCTGTTGCTCAGATTTTTCGAATATCGCTCTGCATGAATGAATGGATATGTTGTTTAATAATCGGATGTTTCTGCAAGAGGGCAACTCCATGTTCTGGAATTCAAATTCCATTCTGCACTATCCGAACGAATGACGCTAAGGGTTGCTGCCGATGTTTTACGCGCATTGACGACGTATGTCCGATTGCCTTTTACGTGGCAGGTGAAGAGGGTTCGTCCGTCATTGCCTTCATGCCGCAGATAGTTGATAACCGGGGTCTATGGATAACTTTTGCCGCCTTGTCAAGGTATTTTTCGGGGCGCCGTTGGGCAGGGGGCTATTTATAACTTTATCTTATGGATATCATAAAAAAAATAGCTTTGACAATGTGTAGTTCTTTAGAATAGAAGCCTGAATCGCGGGAAGTGTCCTTCTTGAACAAGACCATCTGAATTGTTTCGACGGGAAAGAAGTATTTGCGCTTGCCCCTCAGGGGCGCGGGTGCATGGTCCGCATGATTTTTCAGGGGCGGCATGCCGATAGACGGAGAATCACATCTTCCAACCATCAATCGAGAAAAGGAGGTTCGCTGACATGGCAATTATCTTAACCCAGGATTGGGACATCATTCCCGGCGGGAGGGAGGATTATGAGAAGTTTATCTCGGAAGAGTACATGCCCGAATGCGACAGACTGGGACTCAAGTCCGTGGGAGGGTTTTATGTGGAGGTTGGTTTTGGGCCACGGATACTGTTTCTCAACAGCACAGAGAATCTCGATGCGCTTTTTCAGGGGCTGGCTCAGAAATCCTTCAAGGAGCTCATCGTCAAACTGAAGCAGTATGTCGTCAACTACCGGAATAAAGTCCTCGAACCCACCGGGCGGGTGAAACACGAGAATTACACCATTCAAAGGGGCGTCTGGAAATTCAACCAGTACTACGACCTCATTCCGGGGAAAAAGAGTGAGTACGCCGAATTTGTCATCAATGAACACATTCCCACTCTGGAGAAGCTGGACTACCTGGAAATCACCGGAGGGTGGAACGTGGTCATGGGCGGGTTCAGCGAGATCATCACGGAATTCACGTTTAAAGATCCCCGCGACATTGCCCGAATGCTCGACAATCCGGATTTCCGAACCGTTACCAGTAAGTTATGCTGTAAGTATGTGGTCAATTACGCAACAAGAATCATGAGAACCACGGAGCGTTTCGACGAGCCGAAATGGTTCCGGTTGTGAGATTTTTTAATGAACCAGTGGGCATTTGTTTTCAAGAGGGAAAAAACGCAACTTCAAACAGAGGAGGACGAGAAATGACCGCAAAGTTTATGGATCCGCATGAAATTCCGGGTATCCCGGGAACCGAAGGGTGGGAGCGCATGTATCCCTACAATTACCATTTTTCGACGAATGACGCAGAGCGAACAAAATACGAGAGCGGCCAGCTCTGGTACTACGACGGGCTGCACTACCCGGAGCCCCACTATCCGTTTGATTTGATCTGGGACGAGGCGTGGTTTATCGCCCTTTCCCAGAACAACACCCGGACGTTTCTGATGCCCCCGGCGCTCGGCA
>DYTH01000132.1 GCA_020726025.1 Syntrophus aciditrophicus
TCTTCCGTGGCCCATTGGTGTTGAACTGCCGCCTCCCCAAGGGTGGCGCGGGTGATGCCGCTTACTGGCGTGCGTTCAAACTTGCGGCCAAAGCGGTCGAGCACGACCGCAGCCCAGGCATTGGCGGTGGTGGTGAACCAGCGACCGCGCGCCTGCCGCTCAATGGCGCCGCGCATCAGGCGGGGCATGTCTTCCTGCCAGGCCGGTTCGTCGAGCATGGCCTCGATCAGGCGGAAGGCGTTGGAGTCGCCGCTGACCATCATCCACCACCAGTAGTCGGATTTCTCGGTGGTAAAACCAAGCCGCCCCCCGGTGTACGACAGGCGATTGCGCAGTTCCTGTTCCGCCTCCGCCAGTTTGGACTCACGCTCCACCATCTCCGGCAGACGTTTGACGACCAGATACCAGTCGATCAAGGATGCGGTGGCAAGACGCAGGGGCTCGACCTCAAGGGCTGCGGCAACCCGGGTCGGGGTCTGGCCCTGTCGGGTCAGGGCCTCAAGAATCATGAGCTTGCGGGCGGTCAGGTCATCAAAGGGCGACCACTGTTTTGGCTTGATGCGCCCCTCGACAAAGGCGGTCAGCCCCTTAACCATCTGGTTCTTGATCTCCTCCGGCAGGGTAAAACCGGAAAGGTTCTCCATGTTGAGGAGGTAGGCGGTCAGGGTTACCGAGCCGTCCCCCTGTCCGGGGAAGTAGCGCGCCAGCCCATTATAGTCAAGAGAGGTCGGCAGGTCGGCAACGATGGCCTGCCAGCGTTTTTCATCGTGCAGACCCACAGCAACCGAGGTCTTTTGTTCAAGGCAGGAAAAAGGATATTCCTCAAAGAATCGTTTCAATCCCGGCGGCGGGGTCGAGAGCTTGGCGGCAAGCCCAATCTCCAGGCCGCCCTTGCCGGGCAGGGCTCCGACTGGCTGCATGACCGGCACTTCGTAGCTGCCTTCGATGCGGGTGAAGGTGGCTTGCCGGACGGTGACCGGCACGGCCGGGGTCACCTGCTGAGTGATCTTGAGCTGATCGTGCGCCGCCTTGCCGCCCTCCTCTTTGGCCGCAAATTCCCAGACCATCTGCGCGACATCCTCAGGAGCCGTGGCCGTCCAGGCGACTTCGCCCGCCCCTCCCGCCTCCAGTTTCACCTGACGCGGCTCCAGGAATTTATTTCCTGCCTTGGCCGAAACGGCAACCGTCATCGCCCTGGCCGTGCTGTTGCGCAGGGTGAGCAGACCCTGGAAGCTGTCTTTTTCCCGCACCATGGGCGGCAGGCCGGAGATCAACTGCAAGTCCTGGGTCGTGCGCACCGATTTCGAGCCGGTGCCGAAGAGGGCCGCGCCCGAGGTGGCAACCCCCACCAGCTTGAACTCGGTGAGCGAGTCGTTCATCGGTACCTGCAAGGTGGCGCTGCCGTCAGCATCAAGTTTGACACTTGGATTCCAGGCAAGCAGGGTGTCAAAAAGCTCGCGCGTAGGCCTTCGTCCCCCGCCGCCTCCTGGTGGCAGGGCCTTCTTGCCGAAATGGCGTTTACCGATGACCTGCGACTGGGCGGTGGCGGTTTCCACCTCATAGCCGCGCTTCTGCATCATGGCCGCAAGCAGATCCCAGCTATCATTGGGCCTGAGCTCCAGCAGGGCCTGATCGACCGCGGCAAAGGCGACCTCACTGCCAGCAGGCGCCGGTTTGCCGTCGGGGGTAGTCACCTTGAGTTGCACCGTGGCCAGCTCTCGCGGCTGATACTCGGCCTTATCGGCCGTGACCTCGACCTGAAGCTTGAAGCCTTGGGTGTCCACGCCAATTTCCGCAAGGCCCACCCTGAATGCGGGTTTGGCCAGATCGACCATGGCCGTGGGCTGCAACGGGTTCCACCAGTTGTGAAACCAGGAGGCCGGTTCCCGCCACCCCCAGCGGAAGAAGGAATACCAGGACAAAGGCTGCACCCTCCCCCGCACCACCAACGCCTGGACAAAGACATTTGGGCCCCACTCGGCCTTGACCGGCAGCTTGATGGTCGGGTTAAAGCGCGACAGCGGCTGGACAAAGGTGTCGATAATCCCCCCGGCCTCGACTGCGATCAGGGCCGTGGCCTCGGTGAACGGGGTATGCACTGCAAAAGCGGCGGTCTCGCCCACCTTGTAGCTGCGCTTATCGGGAATAAGGTCGATCCGATCCTGATTACCGGCGCTAAACCAGGAGTCGCCGTTGCCGCTGACCCAGTAGCTGTCCCCGGCCCGGGCCGTGTTGCCGCCCGCATCCGTGATTTCCGCAAGCAGATGGACGTTGCCGGGCTCAGTCGATTTCGTCTTGCAGACAAACAGCCCTCGGGAGTCGGTGCGGCCACTGCACACCTCGCCCAGGTTTATAAATTCGGAGTGATTCTCGTAGGCGTAGAAGCCGCCAACAATCCGGCGGCGATGGCTGTAATCGATCTGCCGCCGGGCCTGGATTTTAACCTCTTGCCCGGCCACCGGCTCGCCGCTGGTGTCAAGGGCCACAACCTTCACCTTGGCAGCGTTGCCATTGCCCTCATCTTCTTCATCGACCGTGATGCCTGCCACCACTGCGGCGGGCCAGAGTTCCACCTTGCCGTGGATGGTCTGGGTCTCGCCGTTGGGGTCGGTAAAGCTCATCTCGGAGTACAGCTCGCTCGGGACTTTGGGCTTCTCCTCCAGGGCTACCTCCAGCTTGCCGGCCCCGGCCTTATCAAGGGTAAGCGCTTCTTTGTCCAGCACCAGATGTTCCTGTCTCTCGATGTTTTCGATGCCGAAGGCCGAAATGGCGTCGTCGTTGAAGTTGATGTCAAAGTTAAAATCCTCGTAATGAGGATAACGGGGCCAACGCGGCCGCAGGGTGGCGGAGACGGTTACCGCTGTGCCACCCGCCGCGCCGCCGTTGAGGAATGAAAGCCCCAGGGCCAGGGGCACCAAATCCTGCGCCACCTGTTTTGACGGTACGCCCTGGACGCTGCCGGTAAACACGGGCAGACGGAAATCCCCTACCCTGAATTCGCCGCTGATTTGGCCGTAGTTTTTGCCATTGGAGAGGGATACCTCGTAGAGGCCACGCTTGGCGGAGGCGGGAATTTGCCAGGTGCTGACCGCGCTGCCCTGGTTGTCCCAGGCCAGCGGTTGAGAAAATTCAGCGCCGTCCGCGTGACGAATAGTGAGCTTGTTGGGAAGACCACTGACATCAGGGAAACCAAAACCTTTGCTGTCACGGCTGCGGGCAAAGTGCTTCATCGATACGGTCTGACCGGCGCGGAACAAGGTGCGGTCAAAGACGGTGTGGAGGGGGGAGTCACTGCCGTTGCCCCAGGTCTCAACCCCGAATCGCCAGGGCTCGATGCCCTCGTTCCAGTCGGAGCGCACAAAGCTGAAGTCCTCGCCAAGACGGGCGCTGGCGAAGATGAAACCGCTCCCCTCGCAGGATGGATTCGGAAGCCCCCTGTCGATGAAGGCCCGGCCCTGCTCGTCGGTGTTCCCCCGCCATTGCTCGTTACCGTTGCACGTTGAGACCCGCACCTCGGCGTTGGCCACTGGTTTTCCGGTATCGAGTGCGGTAACCCAGACCAGCCCGTTGTCTTTCCCCCGTTTCAGATGGACAGCGAGATTAGTAACCAGGGCTGCGGCCCGCACGTACATGGGCTTTGGTGTTGCAAGCAGCGATTCGCCCAGCAGTCGGCTTTGGATCTCGACGATATGGTAGCCGGGTTTTTGCAGGGGGATGCCCACCACCTCAAACTCCTTGGAGCCGCCCGGTTTGGGCAGCTCCTGGCGGGTGACGCCGGGACGCCTCTCAAGAAAGGACAGCTCACGGGGGTAGTTGAAGTCTTCGACCTCAACCATCTCGCCATCGCGTTCAATCGTAACGGTCTGGGTCTGACGCTCGAATTTGGCAAGCTCGAGAATGGCGGCGATCACGTCGCGATCTTCGGTCAGACGCTGGTCGGCCAGATTGTGGCCGCTGGGCAGGTTCAGGTCGGCGGCGGCCAGTTGGGGCTCGATATTGCGCAGGGTGACCGGCAGCAATCCCCCTTCATGCAACTCGACAATGCCGAAATCGCCGGGGAATTTGGCGAGCGGCGGCAGCTCACCGGTGCGGAACTTGAGCGGGAATTTGTCGCCATTGGCCAGGGGGCGACCGGCGTCATCCTGGAGATCTTTGGGGAACTCCAGCGTCAATTCGGCGTTTGACGGCAGCGGGCCGGGGAAAGTGAGGGACGTGGCCAGATTCTCCCGCCGCATGCTCTCCTTGGCGGGATCGCTTGGGCTGCGGGGGCCGTCAGGGGTCAGCAATTTGACCTGTTGGAGAAACCTGACATCGATGGGGGCGGTGAAATGGACGCGGACACTGGAAAAGGGAGAACAAGGCGCCCCGACCTTCGCCCTGTCGCAGGTCATGTCGGCCCGGAAAGGCTCGCGGACGGTGTAGACGAAATGCTGTTCTTTGTCAGATTGTACGCCGCTCTCCGTTTCCACCCCCCTGCCCCAGACCAGTTTCATCTTCGCCCCCGGCGGCAGACGTTCGGCGCAGTTTACTACCAAGGTTTCCTTTCCGAAATATACAGAAAAGCGGGCGTTGGCAAGGATGTCCTTACGGATGGGCTCTGACACCAGGCGGGCCGGAATGCGGTTGCCGACCCCGTCCGCCTCACACCAGACCGATTTTTCAACGGATTCGGTGGTGGGGATCAGGCCGCCGCCGACACTGATGATGAAGGCCTGATCCTCATCCACATAGGCCTCGGGCTTGGGATAGAGAGAACGAGGCCAGGGGCCGGGCGCGAAAAATTCGTAACGGTTTGTCCCGGTAAAGGTCTCGCCGTTGAGGGCGGCAAGATCGGGACGCAGCACGAACTCGCAGCGTTCGCCGCTTTGCAGGGGCCGCCGTAACTGCCAGGCCCAGTTGCGGGCGTCAACCCAGCGGCCCTCGCCGCCGACCTTGCCGCAGTTTACCACAAATGGGGCCGGGGCGTTGGTGTCCCCCAGTTTTGTCATATCGGTGCTGAATTGGGCCGAGACCCTGGTCTGCTCGTCAATACGCCCTTGCGGCGCAAACTGCTTGACCGTGAAGCCATGGGATACGCAGGGTTGCAGCAGCAGAAAAACAAAAACAAGCCAGGATTTTTTTATCATGATCGACCACGGAAGGAAGGGGTAAGTTGCTGATTGCCGGAGGCACAGCGCGACAACTGCCGGGAAAGCATATTCATCGGGAAGGCATCTCTGTTGACACCGTTTCCAGCGTCGCATATCGCAAAAGTTCTGTCAAGGCGGGGAAAGTGGTGTCTGGCTGACAGGATGTAAAAATGATAGATGCAATCGACTACCGTTCCGTACTTTTTATCGCTTGCATTCTTCAAAATGCGGGTATATGCTCGCTTAAACAAACCAGTTTTTCAATTATACCAAGGAGGAAACCATGACCAATTTTATGTTTATACTGCACAGTGACGACAACGAAAAAGCGACCCGCTGTTTTCAATTTGCCAAGATCGCCCATGAGAAAGGGCATGTGGTAAACATCTTCCTGATTGATGACGGGGTGTGGTGGAGCCAAACCAGCCGCGACGCCAGCCAGCGCACCATTACCGGCGACTGCCCGGGAGATTACCTGCCCTATCTGACTGAGCAAAAGGTGCCGGTCGGGGTCTGCACCCCCTGCGCCAAGAACCGCCAACTCGATGCCGCCACCTTCCACCCCAACGCCCAACTCGACGGCGGCCCTCACCTTATCGACCTTGCCGCCGAGGCCAGGGTGTTTAATTTCTAACGCGGGATGAATCCCGCAACCCAAGAGGAATTGATGGGGCACGCTGCCGCTTCGGAGTCTTCACTTCGTTTCGCTTACCTGCCCATCAATTCATGGCCATAGCCCGCA
>DYTH01000133.1:0-1240 GCA_020726025.1 Syntrophus aciditrophicus
TTTCGCCGGAATGACGGTTTTTGGACTTTTGACGAGTTCATCAAACTTCGTTTTCGGGTTAAACTCGACGACCCTGGCCTGAACCCCGGGGCGTATCTTCTGCAGCCCCTCCATGATCACCCGGTCGCCGGACTTCAGTCCCTCGCAGACCAGCCAGCGCTCACCGATCGCCCGGTCAATCGTCAAAAACCGCTGTTCGACCTTTCCCGTCTGGTCAACCGCCATCGCGTAGGCCCTTCCCTTCGGGTCGCGGGTGACTGCCTGCTGCATGACGAGCAGCGCGTTTTCCTTGATCCCTTCTTTTACGACGGCGCGAACGTACATGCCGGGAAGGAGCGTCTGTTGCGGGTTGGGAAAGGCGATCCGAAGCATGAAGGAGCCTGTGGCGGGGTTCACGGCGACATCGGAGAATTTAAACACCCCTTCATGGGGGTAGGGGGTTCCGTCTTCGAGGAGGAGTTTGACCTTTGCCCCCTCGATGTTGTTTCTCTTCATCTGTCCGCAGGCGAGTTCCTGTTTCATTCGAAGGAGGTCGGAGCTGGACTGGCTTGCATCGACAAAAACCGGGTCGATCTTCTGGATCACCGCAAGGGGATTGGGCTGGCCGGCAGTGGCAAGGGCGCCGACCGTAATATTCGATTTGCCGATCCGCCCGGAAATCGGCGCATGGATTTCGGTATAGGAGAGGTTGATCCGGGCCGTCTCAATGGCCGTCTTTCCGTACTGAACATCCGCTTCGACCTGATTCAGCGCCGCCGAAATATCATCGAATTCCTGAGCACTTACGGCCTTTTCCTGAAGCAGTTCCTGATACCTTCTCTTTCTTTCTTTCAGGGAAGGAAGATTGGCCTCGGCCCTCGTCACGGCGGCCCGGGCTGTTTCAAGCGCCGCCTGGTAGGGCGTCGGGTCGATCCTGTAGAGAAGATCGCCGGCCTTGACGCTGCTGCCCTCTTCAAAGAGACGCTCTCGAACGATCCCGCTCACCTGGGGGCGCACCTCGGCGACAAGGTTGGCGGAAACCCGTCCGGGAAGCTCGCGCGTTATGGCTACGCGCTCTTCTTTTACCACAACCACGGCAACCTCTGGCGGGCCTCCCGCCCCCGGCATTCCCGGCGCCTGTCCCTCCGGTTTCTGTCCGCATCCGGCCAGTATCAGAAGCCCGCAGGCAATAACCGCAATCCTTTTTACTTTATTTTTTCTCTCTGTCTTCATCCAACACCTCAATAATCCCGACTTCCGT
>DYTH01000133.1:1340-5866 GCA_020726025.1 Syntrophus aciditrophicus
TCCTTGCGGAGGGTGATTCCGTAAGGGGAGTTGTGGTACTGTTCGATATATCTGAAATAAAGCGGGTTGGCGATGAAATACCGAAGCAGCGCCGCTCCCGTCCTGATGAACTGCTCCCGCAGGGGGCTGGATGGGTCGAGATCATGGACGGCGGCCTCTACCACCCTGTTTTCGACCTGCCGGTATATCGCGTTTATCAGCTCCTCCCTGCCGGAAAAATGGCAGTAGATGGTGCCCGCGGCAACGCCGGCCTTTTTGGCGATCATCGACATCGGGGCGCCGTGAAAGCCCTGTTCCGTGATCAATTCCAGCGCGGCGTTGATTATTTCAGCGCTCTTGTCGGGTGTTTTCAAGCCATGGCTCCTTTATGATTGAACGTTCATTTGGAATGGCGCGAATATTCCATCCCGCAGCCATTGTCAAGGGAGTTTTCTGAAGGGGGCCCTGCGCCACGCATGCGCCGCACCCCGTGCACAGCTCCGGGTCGGCTTTGGGGCGCAGGAGAGTTTGACTGTGAAGAAAGCCCTGGACGGAGGAGTTGCCGACAATGGCGCTTCCGTTGTCAACCATTTACCTTTTTTTCGTGCTGTCCTTTGCTGCCTTTGCGCTCAGAGCCCCTTTTCGATGGCCACCACACCCGTCCGGGTGAAATCCTCAAGTCCGAATCTGTGAAGCCCCATGACCTCCTCCATCAGGAGGCCGTTTTCGCCGGTGATTTCCAGGATGCAGTTTCTTTCGTCGGCGCTGAGGATTTTCCAGCCCTTTCTTTCTGCGAGCATTTCAATTTCCCGGCGGTTTTCCCTTTTTGACCAGTCGAGCCTGACCAGAACCATTTCCCGCGTGACGGCCATGATACCGGCCAGATTCCTTGCCTCGATGACATCAACCAGCCTGGCAATCTGTTTCACTATTTTTTCCATGGCCGCGTTGTCTCCCATGGCGGTGATAATGATTCTTGTCCGTTCGGGGTCCATGGTGGTATTGGCGGAGATGCTCTCAATGTTGACATTGCGGGCGCTGAACGTTCCCGATATGCGCGCGAGGACGTCGAGTTTGTTGTTGACCAGAATGGACAGTACATTTTTTTGCGATTCCATGGCGTTTGTGCCTTTCATGTTTTCCCGGCTTGAGTTTTCAGGCCGCCTTTTTTGCTTGGTCGGCCATCGGTCCCAGATCCATCTCGCAAAGCGGGGCGCCCGGTTTTACAAACGGATAGACGCTTTCTTCCGGGTCAACCATGAATTCCATCACCACCACCCCCTCTGTGGAAAAGGCCTTCTTGATGACTTCCTCGACCTCGGATGTTTTGTTTGCCCGAAGTCCGGTGGCGCCGTAGGCCTCGGCGATTTTCAGAAAATCCGGATTTTCATCGAGGATGGTGTGGGAATACCGTTTCTGATAGAACATCTCCTGCCACTGGCGCACCATCCCCAGTGAGCTGTTGTTCAGAATGGCGATCTTGACCGGCAGCTTGTTTTGAACGGCCGTTCCGAGTTCCTGGATGTTCATCTGGATGCTGCCGTCTCCGGCGATATCGATCACCAGTCTGTCCGGACAAGCCGCCTGGGCGCCGATGGCTGCGGGAAAACCGAAACCCATGGTTCCCAGTCCGCCGGAACTGATGAAACAGTTGGGTTCGTCATATTTGTAGAACTGCGCCCCCCACATTTGATTCTGACCCACTTCGGTGGCTACGATCGCCTTGCCGCTGGAAAGTTCATAGAGTTTTTCAACCACATATTGCGGTTTGATGGCGCCGGATTTTTCGTATCCCAACGGGTGGGTTATCTTCCACAGGATTGTCTGTTTCCGCCAGTCGTGGACAGCGTCGGAAGGTGCGTAACCTGTCGCCTTCAACCCGGCGATGATCGCCGAAAGCGCGTTTTTAGAAGGAGCGACAATCGGCAGGTCGGCGCGAACGATTTTGTCTATGGACGCGGCATCAATATCGATATGGATAATGCGCGCATTCTGGGCAAAAGCGGAAACCCGGGAGGTTACCCTGTCGTCGAAACGCACGCCGATGCCGAGAAGAAGGTCGCAATGAACCAAAGCGGTGTTGGCCGCCCAGGTTCCATGCATTCCCGGCATTCCCAGCCAGAGAGGATCCGAGGCCGGAAACGCCCCCAACCCCATCAATGATGACGTGACCGGCGCTCCCATCACCCCTGCCAGCTCGCGTAACTCTTCGGAAGCATTGCCATATACAACACCGCCCCCTGAAAAGATGAGCGGCATCCGGGCCGAGGCGATCATTTCCACGGCCTTTGCGATGACCTCCTGGTCAAGGGGCCTTTCGACCGGGGGAGCGGCATTGAACGGGAACTCCTCATCTTCCGTTTCTGCCTGCATGACATCCTTGGGGAGATCCACCAGGACGGGGCCCGGTCTCCCGGAACGGGCGATCATGAACGACTCATGGACAATTCTTTTCAGATCCGCTACGTTGCGCACCAGAAAGTTATGTTTGGTGCAGGGGCGGGTTATCCCGGTGATATCGACCTCCTGAAAGGCGTCGCTGCCAATCAGGTTGGTTGACACCTGGCCGGTGAAAATAACGACGGGAATGGAGTCGAGATACGCATTGGCAATGCCGGTTACCGTATTGGTAGCCCCGGGTCCGGATGTGACGAGACAGACCCCGACCTTTCCGGATGCCCTGGCGTAACCGTCCGCGGCATGAATGGCCCCTTGTTCGTGCCTCACCAGAATGTGGCGGACCTTCTGGCGAAAAAGCTCGTCGTAGATGCCTATGACGGCGCCGCCGGGATAGCCGAAAATGACGTCAACGCCTTCTTCCTCAAGCGCCCTGAATAAAATCTGCGAACCTGTAGCCTTCATCTCAAACCTCCCGATCTTGTTTTCGTGTGCGTCGCCTGACGCAACGCAAAAAAAAACCGTTGCCAGCTTCCTCGGCTGACAACGGTTATAAAAACAGAAACAACGAACCATTACTCAGCCGGAGGTCTCCCCCTGATAATAATTATGCCGATAATAATGGTTGCTGCGTTCATGTGAAACATTTCACTCTCCCTTTTTTGAACCGAGGTCCTTTTAGCGCCGTGTTTCTTTATTTGTCAAGAGATTTTTCAGGGGCAGGGGGGTTAGAAAACCAGATCCTCGAAACAGACGCGACCCTGCGAGTAGCTGAATTTGAGGTTTACCATTTCTGTCTCGTTTGCTCGATGATTCTTGCACAGACTTCCTCTTGAGTCAGTCCAGCGCATTTAATTGTCGTGTCAGCATACTTTCTGTAAAGAGTTAAACGCTCGTAAAACAAGTCGGTAAAGTCTTGATCCGGTCTCTTGGCGATACCTCTCGTGCGGAGGTCTGGAATCCTCAATACCAGGGCAGGCAAATCCACATCGAGAAAGATAACCAGGCCACTTGACTTGAGTTTAGCCATGGCACGCTCACTGTAAACGGCGCTGCCCCCCGTGGCAATGACGTGGTTTTGAACGGAAAGCCCCAGCAGAACGTCTTCCTCTATATTCCGGAGGACAGTGTACCCGTCGATATCAATAATATCCTGCAAGGTGCGTTTTTGTGACGTTTGAATAAGTAAGTCTGTATCCACGAAATGACGTGATGTCTGCTTCGCCAGAATGACTCCCACGGTGCTTTTGCCCGCTCCCGGCATTCCTGTTAATACAATATTTGAATATTTTTGTGTCATTATCTTCAGAGCTCAAGAGAACGATCTACATTTATTATGATTTGCTGATGCGCGACCATTTAACGTGAGTCGCCAACGGAGGCCACCGGCAGCCGTGAACCGGCCCGATGGATGGTTCAGGCATCTTTTCTCCGCGCGCTTGTTTTCGACCTCGGTGGAGAGTACCACCATGCAGCCAGAACTGCTACCCCAAAAAGTGAGTAGGCGAGGGTGAACACCCAGGGCGGCGCTTCGTAGTACAGCAGGCGCTGCAACCAATGCTGGATGAAGCTGCCGGAGTAGGTTGTGCCCCGCGCCTTGGCACGTAACCACATTTCGAGTGCGGTGAGCGGGCACACTTCACCGAACCAAGCCTGAGCGACAACCACTGCGATGGCTGCCAGGTGCATAAGCCGAAACCAGAGCGAGCCGGCCAATCGCCAGCAGCGCAAACCGCCAGCCACGATGAAGACCAGGCCGCCAACGACGAAGACGACGATTGCAAAGTGCACAGATAGCGCCACATCGGCGAGTACCTGATATAACAGCGTTTCGTTCACATGATATGCCCGAAGAAAAGATCAGCGGCGGACCATGTCCGCTGGATTGCCTTATCCTGGCGACGAAGTGGCCGAGAACCTGCAGAATCACCTGCGGCTGTGGAGCGCAGTGGAACATTTGAACCGCGAATAACAGGAATTCCCTCGTCAACGTAATCGCGTGAAGTCAGTTTTGATCCAAATGGCCCACCAATTAATGAATAAGGCTCACTTATGGCAAGCTCCTCCAGTCTTTGTCGTGGCCAATTCATATCCACAACTCCTCAAAAACCTGTTCGCTGGCCAGGAAGAAGGGCGAACTGTGAAGCATA
>DYTH01000134.1:0-2036 GCA_020726025.1 Syntrophus aciditrophicus
GAGCATGAAAATGGTGAAGCCAACGCAGCCTATGTGCCTGTATTGACTGGAGAACACCAAGTGATTGCAGGATTTAGGTGCCAAAAAAAAGGAGGGCAATTTTTGCTATTTCATCTTCAAGGTCTCTCTTTCTCTACGCTACCAAAAAAAACAGGGTGCTTTTTTTGTATGCAAGTTCTTCACCGGACATTACTGCATTAAATGCAGATGGCCGAACAAATAACGTCCGGCCATCTGGATTGTGGGTTAAAGGAAGTTGTTAATCGACTTTTCCGCTCAGGCCGAGATAGTCGTCAAAGGTGGCATCGCCATCCGTATCAATGGAGATCAGCTTTGGATCTTTAAACTGCACAAATCCACCGAGATCAAGTCCTTTGATGCAGGCAGGCGGGGCAAAACGATTGGCGTTCTGCAACATCATATTGATCGTGGTGTCCTGGCCGGAGGTATTGGCCAGGAGGTCATCATCACCCGTACTGATCGCACCACCACAGACGACGCCCAGAGAGCGGATGGTGGGCTGTACGGAAATGACCCTGGTCAGGAAGCCCGGATCTCCGCCATCGCAGACCTGGTCACACGTGCCGCCAACGGACGCGCAGTCGCTGTTGGCATTGCAGATGATCGACGGATCGTTGCCGCATTGACTGGTGGCGAGCTGCATGCCGGTTTGGATGTTGAGATCAAGGCAGGCGCCAAAGAAGCTACAGTCGCCGGTAGTCGGCGCATCCTGTGCCAGACAGTTATGGGTGCTGGATAAAGCGCCTTCAAGCTGCCCATTCCCGTTACGGTCAACCACCAGCGCCACGGAGAGGTCATTGAGGCGCACGGATGTTTCCACCTCCGTGGTCGCGTTATCATCATGGATTAACAGCCGTGGCGGGATATCCTCGCGGGCGCAGAACAGGAGGGACTGACCGGCGTTGATATTGATTGCCGCCAGTTTATCTTTCGTGGCATTGCAAACCACCCTTTGACCCAGCGGCAGGGCGGTGCAATTCGCCCCTTTGAAGCCGTAACAGGCCCCTTTGGCAATGACGGTTTTAACCGGGCTTTCCAGACAGGAACCGGAACAGTCACTGTCACTTTTGCAGGAAATGGTGTCGTTATCACTACAGACGCCAATGGAAAGGGCTTCGCAATCAGCCGGCAGGAGATCGCCCAGGGTCTTTCCGGTATCACTGCAACCGGTCTTCAAACGGCCGGACATGGCCATGCTGGCGAAGAACTGGTTGAACGTGTCGTCGGCAAGGGCGACAAAGACCTCGTCGGTACCGTTTACCGGCAGGGATGGAATCGGCGCCGGGGTATGTACTGCCCCAGGCGTGGGTTCGACCTCGGGATCAATGGTCAGGGTTTCAAAGTTGCCCTTGAGGCCGGCGACCAGTCCCTGTGGTGTAATCCGGACTTCGCTTAATACCGCCGACAGTTTCTGGCCCGTTCCCTCAACCTCCTGTTCATCCACCTTGATCTTTTCAAGAGCGATGGGGTCAGGCGCTGAAGAGCCGATTTCTCCCTCGAAATGAATGTCGATGGTCTGCCCGAAACCGATGACGGGAATCAGGTTGTCGCCGGCAATGAGATTGACCAGAGCGGCAACCGGGGTCACGATGATATCGCACAGGGTGGCGAGGCAACCGATGGAGGCCTTGATGTCGCCTTCTGGCGGTACGGAGTTGACCGGCTTGGTGAAGAGCGGGGCGGCCGGTGTCTCGGTGCCCAGCAGTTGCCCCTCGGTGATATCAAACTCCAGTTTGGCCCCGGAGAGGACGGTATTAGTGGTGCCGGAGACATTGGTCTTGGAGATACAGGCGCCGAAAATCGGGTCTTCAACCCGGCAGCCCCCCTTTGCCTCTAAATTAATCTTCACCTCAGGCAGGTTGATGGCGACATGCATCTTGTCGTTCTGGAAATCGACCGGGCAGGAGATGTCGTTGGCATCGGCCTCGAAGCTGGTCACATAGATATGGACGGTGGGATTGCAGGAACAGACCGACACCTCGATCTTTTTCGAGCCAACCTCGGAGTTGACCAGA
>DYTH01000134.1:2136-5864 GCA_020726025.1 Syntrophus aciditrophicus
GCAGGAACAGACCGACACCTCGATCTTTTTCGAGCCAACCTCGGAGTTGACCAGATCTGCTTGGAGATTGGAAATAAATTGCTGGCCGGCGGACTTGCACCGCTGGTTGAACAGATCCTGGATCGCCTGTTTGCTCATACCGACGACAAAGGCGTTGTCCAGTTCCTGGGTCGAGTTCTTCACCGCCTCCTGCACCTTGTTGTATAGCTGTGACTCAATATCCCCTTTCAGGGCCGGCAAGACGACGTCACCAATGGCGAAGACCTTTTTATCATAAGAACGGTTGCCGAGATCATCGCTGACCATGGCACTTAACCGGTTAGAGCCGGGGTCAAAAGAGCCGAGGGGCTCGTTGCCGGTATTGAGGTCGGCTTTCAGGTTGGTGACAGTATGCGTGGAGTCGATGAGATAGTCATAGCGGTTCCCGGTATTGATGCCATCGCCGGACGTAAGGGTCTGGAGGGAAACATCAAGGACCTTGCCGTTGATTTCAACGCCGCTGATTTCGCGACCGCTGCATGCGTGTCCCATAACCTGCACCGGACTTTCATCCAAAACCACGAATTCCTCAGGGGAATCGATACTGATTTCAAGACCGCTTGAGGTGCCGCGATCGGCGATGTCATCGACCAGGCATTGCTCGTCCGGGGTGTTCGGGAAGGATAAGGCCCGGCGGATGCTTTTAAGCTGAAAGATATGCTCACCGCAGCCAAGATTGCTGATTCGGGCGTCAAGGACGTTGGCTCCCGGCAGACCGACAAGAGAACTCTGGACGATCAGGTCGGAGACGGTGACCGTCCGGTTATTGATCATGAGTGAGCCGGAACAGGGTGAAGTGAAGGTACATGCAGCCGGGTTGCTGATCCCCAGACCGGCAAACAGATTGACGTTGTCCACCAGTACCTGCATCTTGCGGGGGTCGACCAGGGGAATGGCGGCAAACAGGCGGGTGGTGTCACCCTCTGATTCAGCCACAACCTTGCCTTCCGGTTCGAGCAGTTCGAGGAAGGGGATGTCGGAACAAAAGGCCTCGGCCTTTTTGTTGCCGTCGTTGTATACCACATGCAGTACCGGTCGTGGCGCAAAAACCTTGTGGTTGGAGCCGGTGGACTGAACGATCCAGTCTTCCTTGTCCTTGCGGCTGGCAAGCCGGGCCAGATCGCCGTTTTTAACAGGCAGGGAAGCAAGAATCTTGCCATCTTTGTCCATCGCCAGGAGCTCGGCCTTCAGGGCGTCGGGATTTTTTTTCAGATCGGCATTGGTGTATACGCCGATCCGATGCAGTCCGACGCAACTGTCAAAGCCTGGATTCTTTAACCCCTTATAATACGGCAGCGCGCAGGAAACGAGCAGCTTTGCGGAACCACAGGAGGCATCCGCCATATCAATATCGCCATCACAGTCGTTGTCAATATCGTCGGAGCAGGTCGCGCCGGTTGGCCCTTCAGTGCCGGCAAGGCTGCCTACACCGCTGCACATTGTTGTTTTACCGTCGGGTGCGCAAATAATTTTTCCTTCGGCGGCACACTGACCGAGGCCGGAGGTGCAGGACTGGCCAAGATCGGCAAAATCTTCATCAATACCGCCGTCGCCGTCATTGTCCTTGCCGTCGCAGATCTCAATGGCCTGACAGTTGGGATCCTGAAGATCGGTAAGGCCGTCGCAGTCGTTGTCCACATCATCGGCGCAGACTGGATCGCCGGGTTTGTTTTCTGACTTCGGGGCACCGGGAGTTGCGCTACAGGTGCTGGAAAAATTGCCGGCACAGACATAGATTCCGGTTCGGGAACAGGCGCCTTCGCCAGCATTGCAGGTTTTGCCGATGTTGAAATCCTCGTCAATCTTGCCGTCAAAATCATCATCAAAACCGTTGCACCGCTCACTTAGATTTTTGCAAGCCGGATCGTCTTTGTCGGTCAGCGTGTCACAGTCATTATCGATGCCGTCATGGCATGTTTCGGTATAAGCGGTTTCCGCCACCGGTTTTTCAAGGCCCTCAATTCCATTCTCCGGCATCTGGCAGGTAACGCCGCTGCCGTTGGCATTGCAGACGTAAACCGAGGCGGTAAAACAGCAAGGGGAGCCGGCGGACGGCTCGGTGCAGAAATTGGGAAAGCCGATAGTGCAGGCTTCGCCGGCATGGAAATCGACCACGCCATCGCAGTTGTTATCTATGGTATCGCCGCAAAATTCGGCCATACCGGGATTGATCAGGGAATTGGCGTCATTGCATTCGCCGCAGGTCTGACCTTTGGCCGGAGTGCAGTTATTGCAGACGACGTACCCATCTTTGTCGTTATCGACACAGTCGGCAGCGTATGCCTGTCCTGTGCCCAGCAGTACCAGACAGCCGGCCAGAACAGACAGCCGTAAAAGACCGCTGCCGACATTTTGGCCACTTCTTATCGTGCAGGTTTCAGGCTCCTTCATGGGGATCTCCTTGCTTTTTCTTTTCAAATGCCCATGGCGCATGTCCCCGTTTGGTTCAATTACTGCTGGGAACATGCGCCATCCAATGAGAAATGTTGTTTTTATGAGCTCATTTAGGAAGTTCCTCTTGAATCTGTTGGTCGACGATATCGTTTGGTGAATTGTATTCAACAATATTGTTTCGCAGCTTGAGGAAGCCGTCATTATTGTAGATTCCGCCGCCGTCGGCCGCGTCATTGTAGGTGATACTGGTTGATGCGACCTTCATCGAATCGCTGTCGCCGTTCCAGATTCCGCCACCCATGCCGCGGGCGGAGTTGTACGTCATTGTTCCTTTGGTTAGAAACAGCATGGAATCATCGCTGGCCAATGCGCCGCCGTTTTCCATGGCGTTGTTCCATTGAAAATCAGCGGTGGTAATGGTCATGATGGAATCTTCGTCATTTTCCACGGCCCCACCGTTGCCGATTGCCGTATTGTAGGCAAAATCGCAGCCCGTCATGACCATGATGGCATCGCCGACACTTTCTATCGCCCCGCCGTCGCAGAGGGCTCGATTATTTTCAAAAAACATATCTTTCAATTGGACAATGGCGCCTCGGTTGAGGATTGCTCCGCCATCAGCCTCATCCGCCGGTTTGACCACTGGGCAGGATAATTCTTCGGTTTGATCATTGGTACTGTAACTGTAATTATCCCTTGGCCCCCCCATGGCCGTACCGCCGTTCAGGGTCATTTTTTCCATGGTGACCACGCCGGGGCCATGAATGTCGAAAATCCGGTCGCCAAGATTGGAGGCGTCAATGGTGGTCAAAGTTTTTCCCTTCCCGAAAATCTGCAATTTGTCAACGATGTCAAGGTCGCCGGCAGCTCCGGCAGTTTCCACGCTATAGCCGCTGCGGGTAAGTCGATACGTTCCGAAGCCAAGAACAATCTTATCGGCTCCCGGCCAGGCATTGGCCTCCATAATAGCCGCCCGTAGGCTGCAGTCAAAGCGCCGCTCTTTGTCGGTGGTTTGAATGGCCCGACACACGCCGTCCCCTGGATTGTCGTCAGGAAGATCGGTTCGCAGGTTGACCTGGAAAGACGCTGCTCCGGCAATCCCGCCGAAACCGCTAACAGTGGCAACGACCAATGTTCCGATTCCGAGTTTGACTAAACCCTTACCTGTATTTTTTCCCCCATTACCCTTTCCCTTGAACATAGAAACCTCCTCATTTGTTTGGTTAATCTGCAAAGCTTGAGCACTTGCTCACGAACAATTTATTTTTTTCTTGACGGAATACAATGCTTGAAGC
>DYTH01000021.1 GCA_020726025.1 Syntrophus aciditrophicus
AAAGACTGGATTCCGGCTTTCGCCGGAATGACGAAGAAGGACTTTTGCAATTGGCGCTGTTGTTATGATCAGCGCCGGACGGCAAGCTGATAGCCTGCCTCCACTGCGTTGAGTATGTCCATCACCTTGTTTGCATCCCCGATGACCTCCACCCGAGGGGAAAGCGTTACGCCATCCTCCTGCAAAAGCGGTACGGGCAGCATTCCCGAGGCAAGAATCACCGTCTGGAAAGGGGGAACCGACACAGACTCCCCGTCCTTTTCCATTTCAAACCGATCATCGAAGAATCCCTTGACGGCAGTATGGGGCATGAAGGAGACATTCTTCATCCCCTCGATCCGCTTCATCGCGAGCGCCTTGGTGATAGGTTCCATGGCGCTTCCGATGGGATCGGTCCTCTTGGTGGCAACCACATCAAAACCCTCCCTGCCCAGTTTTTCCGCGATTTCAACGCCGATTCTGCCGGCGCCGATCACAAGAACACGGGGGCCCTGCACAGCCTTTTCTTCTTGGAAATAGCTGATGGATGTCATGGCGTTAACCGATTCAAGTCCCGGGATTTCCGGTATATTCTGCTCGGCCCCGGCGGCCCATACCAGAAGATCGGGGGCCAGTTCCGAGATCAGGGCATGATCTACCGCTTTTTTCGTGAGGATGCGGATATTTTCCGATCGCAAAACACGTTCAAATGATGAAAGGGTATCCCCCATCCGTTCTTTTCCCGGCGCCTGCCAGGCAAGGCTGAACTGCCCTCCCAGGGTTTCTTCCCTCTCCGCAAGCGTGACATCATGCCCCCTGCGGTGCAGATAGAAAGCGGCGCTCATGCCGGCAGGCCCTCCTCCGGCAACGAGAACCTTCATCGGCTTGTCGGTTTTCGGCAGCTCCGGCATCCCAACGGCAGGATTGATGTTGCAGCCTATCCCCTCCCCCGTTCGAACGCGCGGCAGACATCCCTGAATACAGTAGCCGCAGTAGATTTTTTGAGCGTCGTCTTTTTTACGCCAGGCTTCGATCAACCCCGGACAGGCGATAAGCGGCCTTCCCAGGGCGACCATATCGGCAAGATTGGCGTCCAGGACGCTCGTTATCTTCTCCTCGCGGCCCATTCTGCCTGCGGCGATGATCGGCAGCGCGACGTTTTTTCTGACCCACGCCAGCGCGTCCATCTGCGGTTTTTCCGGCAGACTGCCATGGTGAAAGTACCAGGGCGGGCTGAAGCAGGAACTGCCCATTCCCACATGGACGGCAACGACGCCCTGCTCTTCGGAAAGCTTGAACAGGGGGAGCATTTCATCCTGCGGGATGCCGTATTCCGGCGACATTTCATTGCCGGATATCCTGATGATGACAGGCATGCCGGGGGCGCCGTCCATGACTGCCTTCATCGCCTCCCTGGCAAAAAGAAGCCTGTTGTCGCCGTAACGGTCTGTCCTTTTGTTAATTTTTGAATTCAAAAACTGTGAAATCAAATACCCGTGCCCACACTGAATTTCAATCGCGTCGAAGCCTGCCTCAAGGGCCCTCTGTGCAGCAAGGCGGTACCCTTGCAGGATTGCGGCGATTTGCTCCTCCGTCAGGGCCCTGGCCTCCTTCCCCGTTACGGGGCATACGACCGGAGACGGGGCAACTATTTCCATCCCGGCAGCCACAGGATTGGCGGCTGCGCCGCCATGATTCAGGTGGAGACAGAGCATCCCTGATTCCGCATGAACGGCATCGGCGACTTTTTTCAGTTCGGAGGCTGAGTCCGGCAAATGGACGCAGAGCTGTTTGGGATGCTCCCTGCCGTCCTGTGTTACCGCCACCGGTTCGGAAATCAGCAGCGCCGGGCCGTTTTTGGCAATCTGGCGGTAAAACGTCAGTTGCCGGTCCGTGACTGCGCCATCCGGCTTTCCGTAGGCAAGCTTCAACGGCGGCAGTACAAAGCGGTTGGAAAGTGTCAGGTTTCCCAGTTTGAATTCCTTGAACATTCTCTCCATGATTTTCTCCTTTCTCTCTATTTTTATTTGATTATTTTAGGGCCTGTCATCAAATAACCTGGACAAGATTGCGCTCAGATTTGGGTTATATTTGGTTGCGGCGATTGAACAAAACCCGGAGACGCAGCAGCGCTGCGTTGAGGATTTTGTGATTGAGCCACGGCCAAAGATAGCCCGAAGATGAGATGCAAGATGCTCATGTTATTTGATGACAGGCCCTTAGTATGCATGGAATGAAAACCGGTAATGAAGATAGTAAACTACCATTTTATCAATCCAAAAAGAAAATGCAGCAGAGAGGCAAAAAGAACCGCGGCAACAAAATTCATGAAAAAAATCAGCGTTGATTTTTTCACCCCCAGCTCCCGCAGCGTGACCATGAAACTGGCCATGCAGGGTAGATAAAGTGTTAAAAAAACGCTTGCAACGACAATAGCCCCCGGCGTCAGCTTAAAGGGAACGAGGAGCGCTATGGAAACATCCTTTCGCAGAAAGCCCAGCGTCATAACCGAAACGGTTTCCCCTGGCAAACCGAGAAGCCCCGTGACTGCCGGCTGAAAAAATCCGCCACCCCTTTGAGGAGACCCCCTGCTTCCAGCAGGCCGACAAGGAACACCCCGACGATAATCATGGGAACCGCCTCAAAGATAAAATCCTTCAAACGGAAATACAATTTTTTACCCATGATGGAAGCGGAAGGAATTTGATACGGGGGAATTTCAATGAAAAGCTCCGGGGTTTCCCCTTTGAGCATCCTGCTTAAGATGAATGAGCTGAGAATTCCGGCAAAGGCGATAGACCCGAAGGCCGCAAGCGTATACTTAAGAGGGTACGGGGAAAGCAGGCTGAAGATCATCGCTGTCTGCGGCATGCAGGGGGCAAGCGACAGGGCAAGGGCGGTGGCGATCACCCTCTCGCGGGTCGTTTCCAGCACCCTCGTCGCCAGAATTGCCGGCACCTTGCATCCAAAGCCGAGCATGAGCGGGATCGTACCGTACCCGTGCAGGCCAATGTGGTGCAGGTAGCTGTCTAAAAGAACGGCCAGCCGCGGCAGATATCCGAGATCCTCCAGAAAACTCAAAACCAGATAAAAGGAGATAATGTAGGGCAGAACTGTCACAAAAGGTATGTAAAGGCCCGTTGTCAGAAGCCCGAAGGACTGCATGGGCTCCGGCGTGACGCCCAGAAGCATGGTCTTGAGAAACCCTTCATCCAGCCCGCCCAGCAGAAAATGGAGAAGGGGCATCCACCCTTTGGTAAAAAGAGGGTCAAGGAGGTACGTTATCAGCCCTTCCCCTGTATAGCGGATGATCATGAAGACGGCGATCACGACGGCTGCCGCAAAGGGAATGCCTGTAGCGGGACGGGATGTGGCATCCTGCAGTTTCTCAAGAAACGTGGCATGCCGGTGGGTAATTCTCTGACAGTCCGATGTGATCCGTCCAATGAGCTTCCAGCGATCGTCGGCGTTTTCGGGGGACGGGTTCGGCAGGGACAACTGCCCGCGCTTGAATGCCTCAACGGCGGTTTTCAGTTCTGCGATGCCCTCACCGGTAGTCGCCACAAACGGGATGACCTTTATTCCCAGATGTTTCTGCAGAATCGTCGTATCGATGTTCACCCCGTGCGTGCGGGCTATATCCCATTTGTTGAGCAGAATGATAACGGGAACCCCCAGAGAGGAGAGTTCAAGGGTGTAAAAAAGATTGCGCTCCAGATTGGTGGCATCGACAACGTTCAGGATGAGGGCCTTGTCGTCGCCGGCAAGCAGTTCGGTTGCCACTTCCTCTGCCCTTGTTGGTGGGATGATTGCTGTAAGCTCCCGGGACATCCACAATGGTAAAACGCTCACCTGCCAGAACCGTAAATCCGGACGTGTACTCAACAGTGGTTCCGGGGTAATTGGAAGAAATGACTTCGAGGCCGGTAAGGCGGGCAAAGACGACACTTTTCCCCACGTTGGGGTTGCCCGCCAGCATCAGCTTGCGGGGTTGAACCTTTACGAGAATTTTTGCCGCCATTCCCTGTCCCACCGCAAGGCTTGTTCCCATGACTTCCACGATCGCAGGCCCTTTGGAATCGGCAGGAGAGCGTTTGACGATGTTTCTCCCCGGGTACAGGCCCATTGCCTTGAGTTTAGTTTCAAGTTGTTGCCCGCCTTGAATCTCCGTTATGTGAGCGGTTTCGTTTTCGCTCATCGAAAGTAGAGTCAGTTCATCTCCTGTATTCATCAGGGCGCACCTTCTGAGTGGAGCTTATCTCTATGCAGTCGCAATTCAGAACCCTTTCCGCGGGGAGGTTTACGCTGAGCGGCAACCCCTGTCAAGGAGTTTTTCCATCTTTTCGGGAATGATTTATAAGCCATGGATAAAAATTGATTTGACTTTTTCATGAGAATCATCTACGTTCCGCGTCAATTCCTGAAAGTGGAGCGTTTCGGTGTATTGAGACATCTGCATAATGACTGTCGGTTTTATTCGCCGACAAGGAGGTTTCATTCAATGATTATCACTACTTTGCAAAAAATAATCGTCGGCTTGCTGCTTTCATCCCTCTTCATTATTTCCGGCAATGCCTGTGCTGAAAATAGTTATAAGGTCAAAAGCGGCGATACCCTCTCGTCCATTGCCAAAAAAACAGGCGTATCGGTTGCCCGAATCCGGGAGATGAACCATCTCAACGATAACCGACTCCAGATTAATCAAAACCTTCTCATTCAGACAAAAAAAGAAGAACAAAAAGCCACCAGCGAATCTTCAGAGGAAAAGAAAAAGGAATCCTACCGTGTCAGTAAAGGAGACACCCTGTCCGGCATCTCCTCAAAAACAGGGGTTTCCGTAGAAGAGTTGCGTAAAATAAACAACCTGTCCAGCAATAAACTGAAAATTGGCCAGAGGCTTTTGCTTTTCGCGAAACAGGAAAAGACAGTCGTATCTTTAAACGCTGAACCAAGTGCGCTTGCCCCTGCACGGGAAGGCGCACCCCAGCCGGGGATTCCTCCGGGGCAGGATTTTGCGGCGCTGGACATCCAGCCTGAAAAAGAGACGCTGGCAATTGACCAGGGGAAAAAGAAACTTCTGGGGAAATGGAATACCCCGAATGAACCCGAACTTCTGGTAAAGGTCGCCCTTGCCTTTCTTGACGCGCCATACAGACTGGGCGGCTCTTCCGTCCGTGGAATAGACTGTTCAGGTTTTGTAAAGAAGATTTACTCGCTTTTCGATATCAACCTGCCAAGAACAGCGGCTGAACAGTCCCATGTCGGGGTTGAGGTTGCCAAGGGAAACCTTCTGGAAGGGGATCTTATTTTCTTTCAGACAAAAAACAGAATCGGACACGTCGGCATTTATATCGGTGAAAATAAATTCGTACATGCCGCATCAAGCAATAAAGGCGTCCGGATTGACAGTCTCGATTCTACCTACTACAAAAGACATTACAAAAGGGCCGTTCGCCTCAAGACCCGTGAAGACGCAACATAAATTCATGCATTAGGGCCTGTCATCAAATAACCTGGACAAGATTGCGCTCAGGTTTGGGTTATATTTGGTTGCGGCGATTGAACAAAACCCGGAGACGCAGCAGCGCTGCGTTGAGGATTTTGTGATTGAGCCACGGCCAAAGATAGCCCGAAGATGAGATGCAAGATGCTCATGTTATTTGATGACAGGCCCTTAATCTGCAAGACGGCGTTCACCCAGACTAAGCGGCAGGACAACTGCCAGAACGCACAGCAATAATACGATTAAAAACGAAAGAACAATCCATAGTGTCTGCATGCCGGTAAGACTCTTTCCGTTCATGTCCGCCATGAACAATCTATAGACGGGTCCCGCCTCCAGGATAATGACCGCTGCGATAAATGCGGCTGAAATAAGCATAAACAAGAGGCCTCCAAAACTGCTCACCGACTGGGCCGGATTTTCCGAATGAAAATCCGGCCAGGCAGCTCCCAGACCTATTCCCAAAGCGACTATTCCGGGAGTCATGAGAAAAATCGTCGCCGCGGATAAAACCATCATGAACAAGGTAACCTGAAGCAGAATATTCGAGACGACGATCAGTATCTCCGCCAGAACAGCCAGCGGAACATAGTAGCGGAACATAGTAAACGAAGAAGTAACTATTCAGCACTTAAAAAAGATTGTCATCCCCGAATGCTTCTATCGGGGATATGGTTTTAAAACCGGCGCCATATTCCCGATTACAACCTCGGGAATGACAGATTTTATTATCATGCTGAATAGTTACCTTTTCTCATCGTTATGCCTGGTTGAACATGTTTTAGTGGGTGGGTATGGCCATACATTGTCAGGATATTTTCCGGGTTGCCTTTCAAAGAAGGATGTTCGACGATGATGGACTGGCCGAGGAAGTCGTCCATCATGCCGACGATCCGTCCATCGGCAAGCATGGGGACAAGAAATGATGCATCGATGTGCCGGATGCTTCCCTCATCGTTTCGATAGAGGAGCAGATCGAGACCCTCATGGGGCCGGTTGCGCTCACCTCTTTTTCCCCACCATTTGCCGGTCGATTGAAAAAGCATCCCCGGGCAGAAGACCCACTCCTGAAACCCGGGCGCTGCATTCGGGTGAACGGAAAGCTCAAAACCGGCTATCTCTTGAGAAGTCATCATTTTTTTCATCCCTTTTACTCCCGGTTGCCAGATTAACAGATACGGATTGTTTTCGTCAACAGCGAAGGCGTCAGAGATTCAAAGAATGAGCCTTGTCATGCGTGTTTATTTCTGGTAGTTTACCCGCACAAGTACGTTTTATCGAAAGGATCTATCATTGACCAGGAACAGTTCCATAGAGCAGGCCCGACTGGTGCTGAAGATCGAGGCGGAGAGCATCTTCAGTCTGATCGAAAAGGTTGGCGAGCCTTTTTCACGGGCGGTTGAGCTGATATACAAAAGCAAGGGAAGGGTTATTGTAGCCGGAATCGGCAAGTCAGGGCTCATTGGTCGAAAGATTGTTGCAACGCTTACCAGCACAGGGACGCAGGCCCTGTTTCTCCATCCCGTGGAGGGACTGCACGGAGATCTGGGAATTGTGGCAAAGGGCGATGTCCTGCTGGCGCTTTCCAACAGCGGGGAGACCGCGGAACTCAACATGATCATTTCCAGCATTCGCGGGCTGGGCGTGCCCTGCATCGCCTTCACGGGCAATCTCTCTTCTTCGCTGGCAAAAACGGCAGACATAACGATCGATGTCGCCGTTGAAAAAGAGGCCTGCCCGTTTGGCCTTGCGCCAACATCCAGCTCTACTGCGGCGCTCGCCATGGGCGATGCCCTTGCCGTCGCGCTGATAAAACGGCGCAATTTTCAGGAAAAGGACTTCTACAAGTTTCACCCGGGCGGGAGTCTGGGTCTCAGACTCAGAGAAAAGATCCGGGATGTCATGGTTGGCGCAGGGGAAATGCCCATCGTCGCCGATCACGCATCTTTTCTCGAGGCAATCCGGGAAATGGATGAAAAAAATAAGGGATTCGTCGCCATAGCCGACAAAAAAAACCACATTCTGGGAATTATAACGGACGGCGACATCCGCCGCATTGTCCGCAGGGGGGTCGATTTCCGGGAGGCGGGTGTTGCCCTTTTCATGACCGCCTCTCCCAAATCCATCCAGGAAGAAGCAACCGTAGCCCAGGCCATTGAATTCATGCAGAAAGAAGAAATCACCACCCTGGTTGTTACAGACCGGAATAACCGCCTCAAAGGTTACGTCCATCTGCACGATATCCTCGGTCGAGGAGGTTCTGTGAAAATTGCCGTGACAGACTAAACCGGCAAAAGGAGTTTTGTATCATGGAAGAAAGAGGTAAATCCTCTCCCGGAAAAGATAAGGCAGGGAAGGCAGCGGCAAGGAAAGTCAAGGCGTCGGCGACAAAAAAAACAGAAGCAAAAGTCGAAAAAACCGCTGATTCACGAAAAACAGCGATCGAAAAACTGCCTGAAAAATCCGGAGAGATCAAACTGAAGGATTCTTCACTTTTGTTGAACAGGGACCTTTCCTGGCTTGAATTCAACCGCCGCGTCCTTGAAGAGGCTGAAGATCCGGCAACCCCGGCGCTGGAAAAGCTGAAATTCATTTCCATTTTCAGTTCCAATCTCGACGAATTTTTTCAGGTTCGCATAGGCGCCCTTTCCCGGTTGATTCAAGCCGGCGTCATCGACCCTGACCCTTCCGGAATGGTTCCCCGGCAGCTTATGCAGGCACTCGCCGCTAAAGCCCGAACCTACGTTTCCGAACAGTACCGCTGCTTGAGCGATACCGTCATTCCAGACCTTAAAAAAGCGGGAATCAGCATCGTTGCCGTTGGGTCTCTTGACAAAATAGAAACAGCCAAACTCAACAGATACTTCGAGAATCAAGTCCTTCCCATTCTAACGCCTCTTGCCGTGGATGCCGGTCATCCTTTCCCCTTTCTCGGCAACCTGCGGCTGAATCTGATGGTCATGTTCAAGGAACCGCCGGAAACTGCGAACTCTCAAACATATCTGTTCGACATGGAGACGGCGAAAGACAGTACCGCCTATCCCTTCGCCTTTGTTGAGGTGCCGTCGCTTTTGCCGAGGCTGATTCCGGTCATGGAAGAAGAGAACAAAAATGAACAGAAATTCGTTCTTCTTGAGGATCTTGTAAGTCTCAAAATCGGGGGTCTCTTTCCGGGGATGACCATAACGGCCTGTTTTCCTTTTCGGGTAACCCGCAATCAGGACTATGATTTGCACGAAGACGCGGTTATGGATCTCCTGAAGTCCGTTGAAGCCGAGCTCAAGGACCGCTCCAACAAGATTGCGGTGCGTCTCGAGGTCAAAACAGGTTTCCCCCAGAAAATGCTCGCCATCCTGTGCCGCGGTCTTGAGATGGAAGAGACAAACGTTTACCATATCCCCGGACCGTTGAACCTTTGCGGCCTGTTGCCTCTGTACGACCTTCCGGTTGCCGCCCTTCATCGCGATGAACCCTTCAATCCCCGCATTCCCCGGCGCCTTGTCGGCAAGGAGGACATCTTCAGCGTCATCCGTGAGGGCGACATGCTTCTGCACCACCCCTACGACTCGTTCGGGGTGGTGGTTGATTTCATCAACAGCGCCGCGGAAGACCCCGATGTTCTCGCCATCAAACAGACCCTTTACCGGATCGACCGTAATTCGCCGATCGTCGAGGCGCTCTGCCGCGCCGCCGAAAACGGCAAACAGGTCACCGCCGTCATCGAGATCAAGGCCCGATTCGACGAAGCCAAAAACATCGATCTCGCCCAGCGGATGATCAGGGCGGGGATCAATCCGATTTACGGTTTCGTCAACTGGAAGATCCACTGCAAGGCGTCGCTTGTCGTCCGGCGCGAGGGCGATCAACTCCGTCGGTATGTGCATGTATCTACTGGAAATTACAATACTCAGACCGCCCAGCTCTACACGGATGTCGGCCTTATGACGGCCGAGCCGGACATCAGCAACGACATCTCTTCCCTCTTTAACGTGATCACCGGTTTTAACTCGTGGACAGGAAAAGACATGCTGAAACCGGAAAATATCGAATCGCGTTTCAAAACGCTGTCTCTTTCCCCCGTCAATATGCACGAGCGGATCATTGCCCTGATCGATCGCGAGATAAAACAGTCCACCGCTCAAAAACCGGGACGGATTATCGCCAAAATGAACGCCCTGATCGATGAGCCGACCATCCGCGCCCTCTACAGGGCATCCCAGGCCGGAGTCAGTGTGGATTTGATTGTCCGCGGCATCTGCTGCCTGCGGCCGGGCATTCCCGGCGTCAGTGAAAATATCCACGTCCGAAGCATCCTCGACCGTTTCCTGGAACACTCCCGTCTTTACTATTTCCACAACGGGGGCGATCCCGTGATTTACTCGGGCAGCGCGGACTGGATGCCGCGCAATTTTAAAAAACGGGCGGAAATACTCTATCCGATCAATGACCGAAAATTGAAAACACGGATTGTAAACGAGATTCTCATGACCTCTCTTTCCGACAACGTAAAGGCCCGCATCATGCAGTCAGATGGAAGCTATCGCAGGTTAGAACGTGACCCCACGGAAACAGCCGTCCGCAGCCAGAGCGTCCTGATCGCGATCGCACGCAAAGGAGGCCTGAAGTCGCCCCCCTATTCCGAACTTGTCAAACGAATCGGCAACCGAAAGGGCTGTAAAAATGAACGGCGATAAAAAGGATAACAAACTTTACGATGCCGTAACGTCCATCATGAATGAATCCATGGCCGATAGGGCCCATGCTGGACACACCACCAAACAGGCGCTTCGTCTTTTTGATCTTCTCTCCATTATGCATAAGCTTGGATCCCGCGAGCGTCTCCTTCTTGAAGTATCTTCCCTGCTCCACGACATCGGGTGGTCAAGGACGACCCGAAACGGCCATCACAAGCACAGCCGCGACATGATCAGGGAGGCGGATCTCCCCGATTTAACCGGGAAAGAAAAAAATATCTGCGCCCTGATCGCCCGTTACCACAACAAAGCAGAGCCGGATGCCTCCCGTCACCGGGGGTTTGCCGCCCTGAAAAAGCCCGATCGTTTGACTGTTTCCTGGTGCGCGGCGATCCTGCGTGTTTCCGACGGACTGGACTGCAATCATAATTCTTCGGTTCATGTTGCCGGCTGCAATATCGAAAAAACACGCCTGACCATTCTGCTCAAGGCCCAGCACGACTGCGCCCGTGAAATAAGAGGGGCTGAAAGAAAAGGCGGACTTCTTGCCTCGATGGCTATGAGGGAGCTGGTTTTTTTAAAATGCTGATCGCCTTCATTTCCGATATCCATGGAAATTTCCCCGCACTGCGCGCTGCCGTAGCCGATGCCCGAAAAAGAGGCGCCGACAGGATTTACTGCGCGGGCGATCTTGTGGGCTACGGTCCTTTTCCAGATCAGGTATGCCGATTTCACTCTTCTGAAAGAATTCCCGCAATTTCCGGGAATTACGACGCCAAAGCGCTTTCCATGCTTGCCGATTCAGAGGATCTGCAAGTAAAGATGAAGCCGGGAAAGTTCAAGATTCTCCGATGGACGTGCAGTCATATCAGTCAGAGTTCAAGAGATTTCCTTTCCGGCCTTCCCGCTTTTCACCGGGAGACGCTTTTGGGCAATACCGAACTGTTGATGGTGCATGGAAGCCCCCTTTCCTGGGAGGACACGATTTACCCGAGCATTACAAAAGACGCGATGAAAAACAAGCTTGCAGGCGAACACCCGGACCTGCTCGTTTGTGGACACACCCATATCCCGTTCATCAAAAGACTTGACGGCATGACCGTAATCAACTGCGGTTCCGCTGGACAGCCGGTTGACGGGGATCCGAATCCTTCCTATGCGCTTGTCCGCATTGAAAAAACGGGCCTTTATTCATGCAGGATCATTCGCTTTTCCTACCCCATGAAAGAGCTGTTACGCGCAATCAGGGCCTCTTCGCTGCCTGCAGATCTGGCCGAAAATTTTGAAACCGGGGTTAAAAAGAGGGAAAAAATATGAAAGAAAAAGCAGACGCGGTTGAATACAGATTCATCCTGTCCAAAGAAAAACCTCCCGTTCATAACCTGAAACCGGAAAATGCCATTCTGGCGTTTCTGCGCGCCGCTGGCTGCGATGTGCGAAGGCCAAAGACCATCAACTCACAGGGTATTTACCTGGACACATTCGACTGGAGACTCTTTCGTAAAGATATTTCGCTGCAGTTTATAAAAACAGGGAATCAATGTTTCCACGAATTGAAAAGCCTGGGAAATACGGGAAAGGCGGGAAAATCCGAATCCAGAAATCTCCGGAGCGCGACCACGGAAAATATCCGCGAGCCATGGAATGTAACAGATGAAAAAATAAAATCGGAAATAGCGGATATTATTTCCCCCCGCAGACTTATCGAACAAATTACCGCACGCATGCGACAAAGCGTTTCCCATATCATTTTTCCTGAAGGGATTCAGATAGAAGCATCCTTTGATTCGGTCCTCCTCGAGACGTCCCGTAGAGACGCTTTTGCATCCGCTCGCCTCACGGAAATCTCTTTTTTTCTCAAGACAGGCTCTCCGGATGCATTCAAAAAATGGACGGCAGACATTGCTGAAAGATTTTCATTGACGCCGGCCAAACAGGCGATAGTGAAGATGGCGATAGAACTCCTTAATATAAAATTTCCGGCTAAAAACCCTCCTTTGGAGCTGGCTGTAAACAAAGAGGACCGCATCGATACAGCAGTAAAGAAAATCCTCGCGTTTCAATTTCACAGACTTCAGGAAAACATTCCGGGTGCGCTGGATGATATCGATACAGAGTTTGTCCACCAGGCAAGAGTCTCCACCCGCAAGATGCGATCCCTGCTGAGGCTCTCCGAAAAAGCCATCCCTCGTGGAAGCGCCCTCTATTTCACGGAAGAATTACTCTGGCTTGGTTCACTGTTCGGTTTTGTTCGCGACCTCGACGTCTTTTCTTTGAATCTTTCAAAATATACAAACGACGTTGAGATTGCCCCCAGGGTATCCGTGGAGATCCTTCATTCCCAGATTCATGATGAGCGGATGCGCCATCTTGCCTCTTTAAGGGAGGCTTTCGCATCGGCCCGCTGGCGAATTTTTTCCCTGCGCCTTTCCACCTTTATCGCCAGAAAGCCTGCCCTTCACCCTCTTGCCCCCCTTGCCCTGCAAACAGTGGAACAGATCGTCCCTCCCATGATAACAGATCTTTCCCGTGAACTTACCGTTCGCGGGAACCGCATTTTGTTAAAGCCAAAACTTCAAAACTTTCATAAATTACGAATTCAATTCAAAAAAATCAGATACGCCTGTGAGTTTTTCAACCAGGCTTTCGATAACGGGCTCTCATCCTTTATCGATGATGTGGTCACGATACAGGATTGTCTTGGAGAACTCCAGGATACGGTCTTCACTAAAGAGCTGATCCTGG
Source organism: Syntrophus aciditrophicus (assembly GCA_020726025.1). Lineage (GTDB taxonomy): Bacteria > Desulfobacterota > Syntrophia > Syntrophales > UBA5619 > DYTH01. The sequence continues at coordinate 12,922 of DYTH01000021.1, forward strand.
GTTTTCTGAAAAAATGGCGGGGAAGCGTTGTTGACCGGAAACTTCTTTTTATGCTGGGTGAAATCTACCAGTTACAGAACGAAACAGCCCGCATACGGCAGAACGAGTTTTATGAAATCTGGAAACAGTTTGATCGCGAGGAGACCCGCTTTAGCCTGAGCGGGGCGCTCGGTAACGTGATCCCGCATTCAGTTGAAGAGAAAGGCCCCGAACCTGAAAGCGAAGCTTAATGGTCACAAAGCGAAGCTTGACGCTCTCGTCAAAAGTCTGAAATTCCCTCCCCCTTCACGGGGGAGGGTCAGGGTGGGGGCGATAAGTGACTGTATTTCGGGATGTAGTTTTCCCCTCCCCTTAATCCCCTCCCGCAAGGGGAGGGGAAAATGTACTTTTTACGAGTTCATCTAGCCTAATGGTCATCAGTGGTTATTTTTGCAACGCGTTTTCAATACTTTTCACCACTGACTTCAAAACCTCTATGCGGGCGGCGTACTTGTTATCGGCAGCAATAAGGTTCCAGGGGGCGATCGCCGTTGATGTCCGGTCCACCATATCGCAGACCGCTGAATGGTACTGGTCCCACTTTTCACGGTTTCGCCAATCCTCGGCCGTTATCTTGAACCGTTTGAACGCTGTTTTTTCCCTCTCCTTGAACCTTTTGAGCTGTTCATCCTTGTCAATCTGCAGCCAGAATTTGACCAGCGCCGTCTTGTTGCGTACAAGTTGCAGTTCAAAATCGTTGATCTCGGCGTAGGCGCGCCCCCAGTCATTTTCCGAACAGAAACCCTCCACGCGCTCGACCAGGACGCGTCCGTACCAGGAACGATCAAAAATCACAAAGCGTCCTGATCTCGGGAGATGACGCCAGAACCTCCAGAGATAAGGCTGCGCCCTCTCCTCTTCGGTAGGGGAGGCAATAGGAACACCCTGGTAGATACGGGCATCGAGGGCGCCCATCACCCGTCTGATCGCCCCTCCTTTTCCTGCCGCATCCTGCCCTTCAAAGAGCAGCACGACTGAAATATTGCGAAAACCGGGGTGACGGGTGATGATATTCAGCCTTCCCTGCCATTTTTCCAGCTCTTTTTCGTATTTGTTTTTGTCCATTACCCTGGCTTTTGACAGTGTGGTCAGGATATCTTTTCCGTCAAGCTGGGGAAGCATCGGCGGTATCTTGTCCAGCAGCGCTTTAACAGGCTTTTCGTCAAGCCTGTCGCGCATGGCCTGCAGGAGGAGTTTCCCGGCAGTCATACTGCGGTAACGGTGATCAAGCCCTTCCACAACAAGCCACGGCGCCTTCGCAGCGCTTGTCTGTCGCAGAAAATATTCAGAAACTTTACGGAATTTGTCGTAGTTTTTGAAACGCTTCCAGTCGTTATCGGTAACCCGCCAGCGGGTTCGGGGATCTTGTTGCAACTCTTTGAGCCTTTTTTCCTGCTGCTGTCTGGATAAGTGAAACCAGAATTTCAGGATCAGCGCTCCTTCATCACTCAACATTTTTTCAAAGTGGCGGATCTCCTCGATCGCCTGATCAAGGTCAGCAGACTTGAGATTTCCCATCACCCTGCCCACGATGGGCGCGGTATGCCAGGCGCCATAGAGAATCCCGATCTTTCCCCGAGGAGGAAGAACCCGCCAGAATCGCCACATACAGGGGCGCTCCCGTTCCTCGTCCGAAGGTTCGAAAAAGGCGTGGGTCTGGATGTGTCTCGGGTCCATCCACTCCGTCAAGACACTCACTGTTTCGCTCTTCCCTGCCCCGTCCACCCCGCCTATAACGATAATTACCGAAAATTTGCCGTTCTGAAGAAGATCGTACTGGGCGTTCAAAAGGTCTTCGCGCAGCCCTGGAACCTGGGCATCGAATGTTTTCTTGTCGATTTTATGACCTGTCTCCGCAGATTCAAACATCCCGTTTTCCTCTCCTCCTGAATGGCAAGTAAACCCCGGTTATATAAAATGCGGGGACGATGACAACACGATGACCCTTGTAACGACACGCTTGATAAATCGATCTCTTGAAAACCTGCGCGAGAATATACATCATTTCTTTCCATGCAACAAGCTTGATGATTTCGTGTGTCGAAAGAATCGCCTTGATAATTGGCATCCTCTGGTATAAGAAACCGGACAATAAATCTTGAGAGGCCTTGAAATTTCATGGACGTAAATTACATCAATCCCTTTCTGCAGGGAACCCTGGAAGTTCTTAAAACAATGGCCTCCATCACTGCCACCCCCGGTAAACCCTACATCAAAACAAGCAATGCCGCGGCCGGAGATATATCGGGAATCATCGGCATAACAGGCGACGCCACCGGGTCTCTGGCAATCAGCTTCACCGAACCGTGTATCTGCCAGGTTGTCAACTCTATGCTTGGCGAAAATCACACAACCATTAACGCCGAAATTATCGATGCTGTGGGCGAGCTGACCAACGTGATATCCGGCGCGGCAAGAAACCTTATGGAAAAACAGGGAATTAAGGCTTTCGCAGCTATCCCCACGGTTGTGCATGGGAAAAATCATTCCATCAACGCCATATACAATATTCCCAGCATCATTATTCCTTTCACGACACAGGCAGGTCCCTTTTTTGTCGATGTCTGCATCAAGACAACGTCACAGGACGAAAGAACAGCGGAAAACTATCAGGTTATCAATAAAAAGACAACGGTGGAAACCTCTTCCGCCGGAAGCAGCGAGATCAGCGAAAAGCAGGGCCCGGAGGCTCCTCCGGAAGACAGGGGAACCCTCCTGAGAAACAGACTCAAAGAGTTCATTGCCGTAAGAGGTGAAATTGAAAAACAGCTTTCCCAGAACCCCTTCATGGAGATATCACGAAGAAAGGCCTTTAAAACGAAAATGGAGGATCTCGAAGCAAAAATCCGACGATTGAAACTCGACATTTCTACATGGGAAATGCTCTCTAAAATGGATGTCGACAAAATTGAAGAATCCAAAATCACCACCAATTTTCAAAACTATCCCACAAGACAGAAGTAATCATGCCCCCGTCTCTTATCGATTTTTTGAGGCACCTGATATACGGCGCCGGCCGCTGGACTGACCGCAATGTCCTCGAGCTGGGCCGGGAGATGCGGGTCTCTTTTCTACCGCCGCTGATGATCTATCTGGCTGCCGGCGTCTCGGGTTTGACGGGAATAGTCGGCGCCTTTTTCGTAAAGGACTATTTGGGTTTGTCGGCATCATTTCTTGCGTCTCTTGGCTTCTGGGCGGGTATCCCCTGGACTTTGAAAATGCCGGTGGGTCATCTCGTCGATCTCTTCTGGCGCTGGAAATCCGGATTCGTTTTTATCGGGGCCTCGCTCATCGCCGCAAGCCTGCTTATCATGGCAGGTCTTTTGGCCCACACCCGGGAAATGGTGCAAATCTGGCCGGCTGAGGCGTGGTTTATCCTGAGCGCCCTGCTTGCCCCGGTTGGTTATGTGGTGCAGGATGTTGTCGCGGATGCCATGACGGTGGAGGCAGTTCCACGCGTCGATGGGGCGGGACGTCCCGTTTCGGCCGACAAAGAGAGGCTGATGCACACAACGATGCAGACGCTGGGACGGGTTGCCATTATCGGCGGCGGGGTAGCCGTGGCTGTCGTAAATATTTTCATGTTCCGGGATGCCGAGTCGATGTCGGAGATGCAAAAAATCGCGGCATACACCCAAATCTACCTGTACGCCCTGATCATACCGATTATTTCCGTGGCCGGGGTTATCCTGGCGGCATTCCTGAAAGCCAGACACATCCGCAAGTTGAAGAAGGGCGGTTTTAACACCCTGGAAATTGAAGAGATGCTTTCTGCCCAGCCGGGGAAGCCCCGCCCCAACTGGTGGATCATTACAGGCAGCGCCGTTTTCGTTCTGTTCTCTATTTTCATGGGGACAAGCAGTCTCCCCTGGAGCGAGGAGATTATCTTTGCCGGTTCGATGATTATTATTGTCTTTCTGATGGCCCGACTGACCCGCTCTCTGGAGCCGGATGCCCGCAGGGCGCTGGTGGGTACTTCCATCATGATCTTCGCATTTCGAGCCACCCCCGGCCCTGGCGTCGGCTCGTCATGGTGGATGATAGACGCGCTCGGATTCGATCAGCAGTTTCTGTCGGTTCTGTCATTAATCGGCAGTTCCCTGACGCTTGCGGGAATGTTCATCTTCCGCCGTTTCATGGCGGAAAAATCGATGGCGGCCATTATTATCTATTTGACTGTCATAGGAGGCGTCTTGAGCCTGCCGATTATCGGACTTTACTACGATTTGAGCGTCTGGACGGCGGCCCATACCGGGGGGATCGTCGATGCCCGCTTCATCGCCCTCGTTGATACCGCCCTTGAATCACCCTGGGGACAGATTTCGATGATTCCGATGCTTGCCTGGATTGCCAATTCCGCCCCCCGCGACCTCAAGGCTACGTTTTTTGCCGTCATGGCCGCGTTTACGAACCTGGCCCTTTCTCTGGGACAGCTTGGAACAAAATATCTGAACACCTGTTTTACCATCACCCGCGAGGTCAAAAATGCTGCCGGAGATGTGATTACACCGGCAAATTACAGCGAACTGGGACATCTGCTGATCACGGCAACAACCATTGGGGTAGTGTTCCCGCTTTTGGTAATTCTGCTTTTAAAACGCACATCCCTGAAAGCCGCCGGCGATCCGGTCGTCAATCCGACAAACCGCGGGCACAATAAATGATGAAAACGGAGTTTGATGTTCACAAAGCGAAGTTTGATGAACTCGTCAAAAGTCTGAAATTCCCTCCCCCTTCACGCTGGTCTTTATACACACTTGACACAGGTGGTGGCTATAATTGTTTTGAATTACATGATTTTTTTACGTCTCTGGATTCCGGCGGAAGCCGGAATCCAGCAATATATTGATTATTAAATAAAATTAATATATGAGCTGCCTTTTCTCCTATGCCCCCTGTGTCAAGTGTGTTTTATGACCAGCCTAAGGCGCCAGGGGCGGTCTTAAAAAAATGTTGCGCCGCAACATTGATTAACGCATTGTTATAACTATCTTTTTGACGACTGTCTGAAAATTTCATGTTTTCATGAATGATGCTCTCGTCAAAAGTCTGAAATTCCCTCCCCCTTCACGGGGGAGGGTCAGGGTGGGGGCGATAAGTGACTGTATTTCGGGATGTAGTTTTCCCCTCCCCTTAATCCCCTCCCGCAAGGGGAGGGGAAAATGTACTTTTGACGCGTTCATCATGAATGACCGTCGGCAGGGGTAACCCGGAAGTGCCCCCGGCGGTAATGGCTTGATGTCGGGCCTCCTGCCAACTCATGAAATATTCCTTGACAAGTTAAACCGGCCACCCTATGAGGAAAGCGGCGTCGGCGTGGGTTAAGCGCTTCTATTCAGGCAATAAACCAGGGTGGGCAACAGTCCCGCCTTTCATAAATGGCAAACTTGAGCAGGTAGCTCCAACCGGTAAAACAAGGAGGTCCCCATTCATGACGATTACCTTTAGACGAATTTGGCTGCTGGCGCTGCTCGTTGGCCTCTGCTCCTGCGAACAGACAAACCCGTCCGCGCCCGGACCGCAGACCGGCAAGACACAGAAAGAAATCCTGATTTATTGCGGCATAACCATGACCCAGCCGGTTATGGAACTGGCGGCGCTGGTTGAAAAGGAAAAAGACTGCAGGGTCAGGATGACCTATGGCGAGTCGCAATGGCTCAAGGATACCGCCCTTGCCATAAAAACAGGAGATGTTTATTTCCCCGGGTCGCCATCGTATCTGAAATCCATGGTGGCGGACAAAACGGTGGTCGAGACGGTCGAGGTTGGAGAAAACCGGATCGTTTTCATGGTGAAAAAGGGGAACCCCAAAAAAGTCAAGGCAGATCTCCAGGAACTCCTCCGCAATGATATCAAGATCGTCCTGGGCGATCCCGACAAGAGCTCAATCGGTCGGGAAACAAAAGTTTCTCTCGATAAAATGGAGATATACAGCCGAGCAGTTGCCCGGGCGCTCTACCTGACACCCGACTCCAAGGGACTTTGCCAGGCAATCCGGCAAGGAGATGCCGACGTGGTTGTCAACTGTAAGGCCCTGGCGGTTTTGGAAAAAAATGCACAGCAGATTGATATCATTACCCTCCCCGCCGAACAGACCGAAAAACGCACCCTGACTATGGGACGGCTGAGCTTCAGCCGGCATGATGATCTGGCGAAATATTTCCTGGAGCGGGCAACTTCGGAGGAAGGACGTGCAATTTTCAATGCCTGGGGCTTTTAGGAACAAAAGCAGGATAAAGAAAGCGGAGCTTAATCTTCACAAAGGCAAAACGGAGCCGGTTATCAGGCAGATTCTCCTGCTTGTCCTGCTGTTTTTCGCGGCGTTGGCCGCCATTGAGCTGGGACATCAGACAACGAAAAAACAGCTTGCCGCCGTCGCCTCCCTCCAAGAAAACGAGCAGTCACTGCTGGAGATGACCTATCTCACCCATATTGAGCTGCAACAAATCCATACCATGTTCCAGAACATGTTTATTTGCACGACAGATATTGAACTTGCCTATATCAATAAGCAAATTCTGAATTCCGTCAGGAAGGTCGATAATCTCATCTCCGTCATGGAAAAGGGCGGCACAATGACCTATGATTACAAGGTAAATTTCCGGAACAACGAAGAAATCCGGCAAAGTTTTCACTACCGCCTTTCCCCGGACCGCAGGATCGGCGACTTCAACATGGGTGTCTTTGAACTCAAAAACAAGATAAGCGACATATTGAAGCGCCGGCAAGCCGTTGAGGAACTCATTTCCGATAAAATCAACCGGAGGGGGACTATGCCGCAAGACGAGCGTGACCGGAGAATCTTGCTTCTCCGTAAGGGGACCAATCCGTATTTTCAGCGGGTATTAGAGATATCCTACCGCAATTATTTCAGAAACGGGGAGGAGATGCAGCGCCTGAGAAATCTTGGGGAAAAGACCGAACAGAGCTGCATGGAACGATTTTATCTGCTCATCGCCATCGTCGGTCTGTTCATTGTCATCCTCGCCACACTGATTCTGCTCAATATCTCCCGGATCCTCCGGGAGCGGTCGGCAATCCATGATGAACTGAGAAAAACGAATGAAAATCTGGAACAGAGGGTGGAAGAACGGACGCAGAACCTGATGGCGGAGACAAAAGAACGGCTCCGCGCGGAAGAAGAGGCGAAGCAGCGGGCCGATTTTTTGAAGACGATCATCGATTCGCTGGCGTACCCCTTCTACGTGATAGATGTAGAGACGTATGAAATCGAAATGTTGAATGAGTATGCCAGGCATTTGAACCCCGAACAGACCCGTTACTGCTTCACATTGACCCATAACCAGACCAGCCCGTGCAGCGGCGAAGATCATCCCTGTCCCCTTGCCCGGGTCAGGCTGAGCAAAAAGCCTGTGACAATGGAGCATGTCCACCATGATAAGGACGGCAACATCGCTTTTGTGGAAGTCCATGGCCATCCCGTTTTTGACTCCGCGGGCAGGCTCTGTCGGATGATCGAATACTCCCTCGATGTCACAAAGAAAAAGCTTGCCGAAATCGCCCTGGAGAAAACCAGCGAGAACCTGGAACAAACCGTCCGCGAGCGAACGGCAGCCCTCGAGGATGAGATCGAACGCCGCCAGGAGATGCAGGCAAAGCTTCAGGAAAGTGAACATTACTGGCGGACGCTGATCGAAAGCAGCAACGACCTGATTATCATTTTCAGACTCCGGGGAGATATAGTGTATGCCAGTCCTGCGGCAGGGACGATCCTCGGTTATTCTCCCGAACAGTGGGTCGGCAAAAACCTGTATGACTATCTCCTCCCTGACGAAGTCAGTTCCGGAATGGAAAAAATCGGGATGCTTATGGGATCATCGCAGCCTGGAGCGCCCCTGAAACATCGTGCCCGCGCAGCAGATGGACGCTATCGGATTCTGGAATCGTCTTTCCGCGATCTTTCCGCAGACCCGAGCATCGGCGGGATACTGGTGACTTCCCGCGATGTCACCGCCAGGCATGAAGCGGAATTTCTGATGAAAAAGCTGCAACTGGTGGTCGAGCAGATCCCCATCAGTATCGTCATCACCAATAAAGACGGGGATATCGAATATGTAAACCCCCAATTTGAAAAGGTTAGCGGATATTCAAACCAGGAGGCATTCGGACAAAATCAGCGGATCCTCCAATGCAACATCACCCCGGCTGAAACCAACCGGGCGCTGTGGGAAACCATCACCACGGGAAATGTCTGGCGGGGAGAGTTTGTCAACCGCAATAAAGCCGGAGAAATCTATTACGAAAATGTGGCAATCATCCCGCTGAAAAAAACTAACTCGGAAAAAATAATCAATTTCGTAGCAATTAAGGAAAATATCACAGTACTGAAAAAGGCGTACCAGCAGGTGGAAGCCTCCGATAAAGCCAAATCGCAATTTCTTTCCCGCATGAGCCATGAGCTGCGCACCCCGCTCAACGCCATCAACGGTTTTTCCAGGCTGCTGATGGAAGGCGCCGCCCCTCCGCTGAGCAAACGTCAGCTTGAATACGCCCGCCATATCAATGCGGCCGGTTATCACCTGCTCGAACTCATCAATGATATCCTTGATTTGTCGCGAGTCGAATCAGGACGGATGTCGCTCTCTCTGGAAACCATCAAGCCGACTGAGGCCGTGAAAAGCTGCCTTGGCATCGTCGAGCCCCTCTTGTCCGACAACGGGGTAACCATCCATCTGGATGACTCCGTAAACAGCCTCCCTGCCATCACGGCGGATATGATGAGGTTAAAGCAGATAATCCTCAATCTGCTGACCAATGCCATCAAGTACAACCGACCCGGCGGAACGGTAACCATTTCCTCCGCGGCGCAAAACAACATGGCCATAATCAGGATAACAGACACCGGCATCGGCATCCCCCTGGAAAAACAGCAGGATGTCTTTACCCCGTTTGCCCGGCTGGGTCAGGAAAGCCTTGCCGTCGAAGGAACCGGCATTGGACTTGCCATTACCCGGCAACTTGTGGAAATGATGGGGGGAACTATCTGTTTTGAAAGCGCTCCCGGACAGGGGAGCGCTTTCTGGGTTGCATTCCCCCTTGCCGAACAAAACGGGCCGCCGGAAACGGACTCCACAAGCGGGGCTGGTCAGGAGAATGTTCAAAAAAATGACGTTCCTTCTGAAGCCGCCATCCTCTACGTGGAAGACGATGCCGTGAACATTCTTCTCATGCGGGAAATCATCTCCAGATGGCCGCGCTACTCGCTGGTGGTGAAAAAGACGGCGGAAAAAGGGATTCAGGCGGCCAGGCTGCTCAAACCCGACATCATCCTTATGGATATTACATTGCCGACTATGAGCGGGATTGACGCATTTGTATCCCTGAGACAGGATCCGGACACGCGAAACATTCCGGTCATTGCCCTGAACGCGGATATCGATCCGCAAACCGTTAAAAAATGCCGTGACCTGGGGTTTTACGATTACATTTTCAAACCTGTTGACATGAGGATATTGCAGGATGTTCTGGCCGCAGCCCTCAAAGGAGAAAAAAGATGACCGACGCAAGCGGACTTGACGACAAGTTGAAAGAAGCAACGATTCTGGTTGTGGACGACAATCCGGCCAATGTCGCCCTGCTCGAATCGATCCTCGACGAGGAGGGTTATCGAAACATCCTCTCGACGGTTGACCCCCGGATGGTCCTGCCGCTTTTCCAGAGGGAATCCGTTGATTTGATTCTGCTCGATATCCACATGCCCTACATGAGCGGTCTTGAGGTTATGGAGCAGTTGCGCAAACATCTTCCTGCCGGAGATTTTCTGCCGGTGCTGGTGCTGACGGCCCAGTCGGACATGCAGACGCGCCGGGATGCCCTGAAACTGGGGGCGAAAGATTTCATTACCAAACCGTTCGAGCAATGGGAGATTATCCTTCGCATCCGCAATATGCTGGAGACAAGACACTTTTACAAGCGGCAACTGGCGAGGGGCGACCTGCTTGAGGAAGAGGTCAGAAAAAGGACGGAAGAGATCCGTTCGGTGCAACTGGAAATTATCCGGCGCCTCGGCCTGGCGGGTGAATTCCGCGACGATTATACCGGCCTCCATGTAACGAGGATGAGCCGGATATCGGAAGTCATTGCCCGGGGGTGCGGATTTGACGACAAGAGCTGTGAACTGATTTTATACGCCAGCACGATGCATGATATAGGCAAGATCGGAATCCCGGACAGGGTTCTTCTGAAACCGGGAAAGCTCAATGCAGAGGAGTGGGAAATCATGAAGGGACACACCCGCATAGGCCGGGATATCATCGGCCATTATCCTGCCGAACTCATAACAATCTCTGGAACGATCGCCTGGTCGCACCATGAAAAATGGGACGGCAGCGGCTATCCGGACGGCCTGCGGGGTGAAGATATCCCCGTATATGCGCGGATCGCCGCCGTGGCCGATGTCTTCGACGCCCTGCTCTCCAGGCGGCCGTACAAGGAGCCGTGGCCCCTGGAGAAAGCCGTGCAGTTGATCCGGGATGAGGCGGGAAGACATTTCGATCCCCAAATGGTAAAGATATTTTTCGACCATCTTGACGAAATTCTCGCCATTCAGAACAATATGTGATTATGCTCCTCGAAACTGCGGAACTGGAACAAAGCAAAAGATGCCCGAAAACCGGCATCCCGGTGAGAGTCTGAAAGGATAAGAAAGCATGTTTAAAAATCTCGGCATCAAATGGAAAATCAGACCTCTTGAAACCGGGGCCAGAGACATATTTTCCCCTGCGGCGCCGCGACAAATCTGTCTCTGGAACCGATTTTCAGGAACCGATTTTTAATTATCAATTCCCCTTTTTCAAATCGCAGCCTATTCAGACTGACGCGACATCGCACAGATTTCATTTGACGCTGACAGGTTTCCGCTATACAGGCTATCGCCGGTTGTAGAGATGCTCATCAATGCAGCAGCGGAGATCACCCGATAACAACAACAGGATTCAGGCAACCCCAATTCCAGAAAACCAAAATCAGCGCCGCCCGCCCAGTCGTGAAAATGCAGTGAGCGGTGTTGTTTTTTAAATTATCCGAGCTAAAATCGGGGTGATATTTTCAGAATAGA
>DYTH01000135.1 GCA_020726025.1 Syntrophus aciditrophicus
CCGTTTGTCAAGGCGGTTTTTTATGAAAATCATGGTTCCCTGCACCCCCTCCCCGACCCGCTGCCCTCCCGTTGAATCCTGCTGTCTTTGCCATCTCCGACGGTAGGCAGACAGAAAATCATTTGTGACATCAACTGTCTGGCTCGACCAGTAGCCCTCGAACGCCCGGCAGCCGACAAAAAAAGGGTTGTCATTCCCCCGAAAATGCCCCCTTTTGCCGATGTCAAAATGTCCCTTGACATTATGACAGTAACGTGTCATTTACGGGCCATGAAAACGGGAAAATACACCATGGAAGAGCTTGCAGAGCTCACGGGATACTCAAGAAGAACAATACGTTATTATGTCCAGGAGGGTCTGATTGCGCCCCCTGCCGGCAGGGGGCGCGGCGGTTTTTATTATGACAGTCATCTGGAGCGGCTGCTCTGGATAAAAGCGCATCAGGAAAAGGGGATCGGGATCTCGGCGATGACCGCCATGCTGTGCAAGGAGCCGCCCCCAGAAGCTATGCCAGAAGCTACGGCAGAAGCTATGCCATCCAGGGAGGTCATGATCCGTTATGAAATTGCTTCCGGCATTGAATTAAATGTCAGCAGAGAAAGAGAAGTCAGCGACCCGAAAAAAATTCTTGAAATCATTAGAATTGCAAAAGCCATCGCGCAAAGGAAGGTGAAAAATGTATGAAGGAAGCAGTCAGGCTATTTCAGGGTTGTTCCAGGAGAATGGAGAGGCGATCCCCCTCGAAGGTGTCGATGTCCGGGGAGATATTGCCGGTCGAGGCGCAAGGATACACATGCGCCAGCGATTCCGAAATATGGAAGAAAAGCCGATAGAGGCGGTCTATAAATTTCCGCTCCCTGAAAGCGCAGCCATTTGCGGCTTTCGAGCGATTGTCGATGATCGGATGATCGAGGGCGAAATTGAGGAACGCGACAAGGCCTTCGAGCTGTACGACAAGGCTCTGTCCGAAGGACATGGGGCGCAGTTGCTTGATGAAGAGCGGCCCAACATTTTTACCCTTTCCGTCGGCAATATAAAACCCGAAAGCGCCGTCGTTATCGAAATCCGTTATGTGATGCTGCTCGATACGCATGGCCCGGAAACGAGATTCTATCTGCCCACAACGATATCGCCCCGCTACGTCCCCGCCAGCCAGCCGGATCAAAACGGTATCCCGGTTGGTGATATTGTTAATCCCCCTTTGGCGCTGCTCGTCCCGTACGGCATGAAAATGACTATCACTATCCATAACATCAAAGGCGTTTCCTCCATAGGGTCAGCCTCTCATACAATAAACACGGAATTCGGCGATGATAAGGCGGTCGTATCCTTTGCTTCCGGGACAGTGGCGATGGACCGGGATTTTATTCTGGCGGTTGTCTATAAGCAGGCCTTTGTCAATAGAGGTTTTGTATTGGATGACCATGACGCGAGCTATATCCAGATCGACTGGATGCCGGATGAGGAAGGCGATGATCCTGGCCATGACATTGCCGGGAATCGGGAAATTGTCTTCGTCCTCGACTGCTCCGGCTCCATGCATGGTTCTTCCATCGCTGAAGCCAAAAAGGCTCTGGAAATCATGATCAAGGCATTGAATCCGGGAACATTGTTCAACATATACCTGTTTGGCAGCGATTATAAGCGGTTGTTCAGCCATAGCAAGGCATACGATGAGAAGAAAATTAAAGCGGCGCTGCAATACATATCCGATATTGGCGCGGATTTGGGAGGCACGGAGGTACTGGCTCCGCTGAAGGATATTTACAGCGGCACATTAAAAGGCTCTCAACACAGGGATATTATCCTGATAACCGACGGGGAGATTGGCAATGAGACTTTTGTCATTGATCTGGCCAAACGGCACGCCGGCAAGACCGCGCTCCATACGGTGGGCATCGGCAATGGACCGAATGAATATCTCATCAAGAGCATTGCCCGTTCTTCCGGGGGCGCCTCGGAGATGATCGCGCCCGACGAAAGGATCGAGCCGAAAATCCTCAGAATATTCCGGAAGGTTGTTAATGGCCGGATTCGCGATCTCACGATTGATTGGGGGATGGATGCCGAGCAGTCGCCGGCGGATGGCGTCGCGTTTGTCGGCCAGGGAACCAGCATTTTCGCGCGCTGCACCGGAAAAGCGGAGAAAAAAACCATCCGGATCACAGGCGAAACAAGATCGGGCTTAAGGACATGGGATGTTCCCCTGGAGCCGGTCGATCAGGAGATTCCGATATCCATACTCTGGGCAAGGGAAAAGATCAGAGACATCGAGGAGGGAATTATTGAAGTCGTGGGCTCCAGGCAAAGCGAAAGGACGGATAAAAAATACCGCCAGGCCATTATCGATATTTCCAGGAAATACGGGATTATCAGCAGTAAAACCAGCTATGTCGGCATAGAAAAGCGTTCCGCGCCCGACAAATCGACCGCTGAAATGGCGCTGAGAAAAGTTCCCGTGATGTTGACGAAAGATTGGGGAGGATTTGCCTCTGCCGCCATGAGAAGGAATGATCGCGCCCAGGGAATGCCTCTGTTTATGCGCATCTCGGCGTCTTCGCAGGTGCAATGTAGTGTTCAGAGCATGCCCGATATTCAGGAAAGAAATACGCCGTACAAGCACAGGACAAGGCTCGACCTCTCCATTCCAGCCTTTTTAAGAAGAAGCGCCGCCGCACATCCCGCACCGAACAGGCAGGACTTTTTGTTCGAGCTGTTGTCTCTCCAGCGGGCCAACGGGGGCTTTGATTTCGATGAATCTCTGTTGAAGCAGGCAAAACTCTCGGATTTGCTCAGCATGGCGGAAAAAATAGACATGCATAAAGACGGCGACAAGGCGGGGATTTTGATGACGGTTGTGATCCTCATTATTTTGGAGACGCAATTTCTGGCAAGGAGTGACGAATGGGAAAGTGTCGTCTGGAAAAGTCGTGCCTGGCTGCAAGCGGAAATTGAAAAGACCCGCCCGACCATTGAAAACCAGCCCATCGAACAGTGGATGAGAAATTACATACAAACAAGAATGCCGGCAGTATAAGTTCGATATATCAAACGATTCGAAAAAATCGGCAGTGAAAACTCAAGACAGAATGAAAACGAATTCCAGCGCCCGTTCTCTTTAATGCATCTCATAGAGAAAATATGATGGAACCACGCCGCGTTCTCAAGGCGCTTGCCAATGGATGGCAGGCGCCCTATCCGGATGAAGTCGTCTATAGCGAAGGCAGCAGCCGGGCAACAACGACGCCGGTGCGGGAACTCTTTTCTTGCAGGTAGCCATTGAGTGTCGCGTCGGATATAACGACGCTGCCCGTTTTGCTCGATGCATGCAGAAGTCGTGTTTTTTGATTGACCCGCACGGCAAAACCGACGTGGAGCACATCGATATCATCCCTGTTGGAGACAATGGCGATAATGTCTCCGTCTTCAACCTGTGCCTCCGCCTTGCGCCAGGCGTGCTTCGGGATGGCATGAAATCCCCTGCTTGTGCAGGCATCTTCAGCACGCAGCATTTCCAGAAAAACGGCGTCATCCCGAAGCGGTGGGCAGTCCCGTCTGCCGGAGGTGATAAAGGAGAGGCGCTTTTTCACAGGAATTCCCCCGAGTACAGCGGTAACATCGGCCAGAATCCCCTTTTTTTCGTTATCGTGAATCCAGTCGGTGAAATAATGGAGGCGCGACGGATAGCCGTTCATCCGTCCGTTTCGATAGCGTATCTTTTCCAGCATGTGCAGATAATGGGGAAGCTCTGTCCCCCCGGATTTGATTGTCAGGGACATCGCCACGACGTTTTCGACAAAGGTTGCGCAATCGAAGGAATGCAGGTTTGCCACAAGGGATTCGGCGATCCCCGTGTTGAGGAGCTGCGGGGAGTAAGGGGATCCGATGAAATGCTTCGCCAGCATAACGGCAATCCCGGGCACTGTTTTGAGGCTGTCCCCGTTTTTTGCCGCAGAGGCCAGCAGCGCCTCGCATAGAATCCTGTCTTCGGGTTGAAAAAAGACATTTTTCATGTCGCCCTTTTCTCCATGAAGGTTATCCGTTATAGTACCAGAACCCAGGCGGTGGGGAACGAAGAGGGAAGCTGCGCCAGCCATTCAAGGCGCTTTGTTTGCCATGAATGACGATGGGCAGTCAGATTGAATTCTAACTGCCCATTACCAATGCGAATTAATTTTGGTGCCGAAGCCGGGACTTGAACCCGGACGGATTGTGTCCACTACCCCCTCAAGATAGCGTGTCTACCAGATTCCACCACTTCGGCATCTAACCGGATGCATTGTTCGAGGGCTTTTGCCGACGCATCGCGACGGAGCGTTCCATTACCTGTTTCAAAAACGTTTGTCAATATAAAAAGAGCTCCGGGAAAGCGTAGCTTCATGTTCCCAAACGGACTCTGCGCCTTTGGGCGTGCTGATGCAAATCCCGGATGCGCAGGCTTTGTCCTGCTATTTGGCGCTCTGAGGCGTCGGCGTCTGAGCTGGCGCCGCCGGAGCGGTTGCCGGCGTCGGCGCGGTTTGCTGCGCGACAGGTTTTGCCGCTCCTTCCATCAAAGACGATCCCTTGTGCGAGGCCATATACGAAAGTCCGAACGATGTCAGCATGAATACAATCGCGACTCCAGTTGTCATTCTGCTGAGAAAGCCTCCCGGTCCGCTGCTTCCGAAGACCGTCTGGCTCGAACCTCCAAATACTGCCCCCATGCTGGCGCCTTTTCCCGCCTGAAGCAGGACGACAAGGATGAGGATCAGACAGATGATAACGTGTAAAATGGTGATTAATGTATGCACTTTTTTATACCCCTTGATTTGATTTATATTTTACAATCTCTACGAAAGATTCAACCTGAAGGCTTGCCCCCCCGACAAGCGCGCCGTTGATGTCCGGCTGGGACATGAGGGCGGAAATATTCTGGGGAGTGACGCTTCCCCCGTACAGAATGACGGTCTCTTCCGCTGCGTCCTTTCCGTACTTCCCGGCTGTCCAGCTTCTGATGAAGTCATGCACTTCCTGGGCCTGCGCGGGTGATGCCGTTTTCCCTGTTCCTATCGCCCAGACCGGCTCGTAGGCGACAAGGATGCGGCTTATAACACTGTCATCAAGATTATTCAACCCTTCTTTCAGTTGTTTTTCAATGACTTCTTCGATTCTGTTTTCTTCCCGTTCCGGCAGCGTCTCTCCGACGCAGAAAATCGGATTGAGCCCGGCGGCCAGAGCCGTTAAGAGTTTTCTGTTGATCCGTTCATTTGTTTCCCCGAACAGGGTGCGCCGTTCCGAGTGCCCTATGATAACATGACTGCAACCGGCTTCCTTCGCCATGAGCCCGGAAATTTCACCGGTAAAAGCGCCCCTGTCCGCCTCGTGGATATTCTGGGCGGCCAGCGCTATGGAAGAACCGCTGATTACTGCGGAAACCGCGTGAAGGGCGGTGAAGGGCGGGGCGACGATGATCTCGGGCAGATCTGCCTGGTCGGCCAGCGTTTCGCGCAGATTGGATGCAAACACGACCGACTCTCCTATTGTTTTGTGCATCTTCCAGTTTCCAGCGATGACTATCCGAGCCACTTTTTCCTCCTTGCCTCTGGTTGTTTCATGGGAGAACATCATAGCCTCTGAGGCGGATGCCCGTCAACATTTTTATTCCAGCATCGTTTATTTTGAGCTTGACAAAAAATCGTAAAGAGTTTAGTAACCCCCTCTCTGTGAAGAGGTACTGAACGCAGGCTTGGAAAAAGGCGCCTGTAGCTCAGCTGGATAGAGCAACGGACTTCTAATCCGTGGGTCGAGA
>DYTH01000136.1 GCA_020726025.1 Syntrophus aciditrophicus
CAGATTTTGACTTTATGGATCCCCGATAGAAACATTCGGGGATGACAGGCTTTTTTAATGTCCTGTTGATTATGCTGAATAGTTACTGCATTTTTTATAATGGGGCGTCTTTTCGTTTTGCCTTTCCGGACGGGTTCATCATCGTTGCCGGAAGCAGGGCAGGGGGCGACAGAGACGGCAGCGTATCTCCCGGGTAGAGAACCTGCTCCAGGAAAAGACCGGAAGGCGGCGCCGTGTAGTGAGCAGGCAATTCCGAATGGCTTTTCAGCAGTTGTTCGACGTCGGCATAAGAGAGGTTGCCGCGTCCCGCTTCGACCAGTATCCCCGTGATTCTCCTGACCATTTTCCAGAGAAAGTGGGAGGCGACGATCCGGAAGACTATCAGATCGCCCCATGCCTTCAGCTCGGTTGACTCGATGGCCACTTCCGTCGAGAGGTTCTTGTCAATCCTCTTGTCGGCAAAGGATGAAAAATCATGAAAGCCGTTAAATAAATTTAATGTTTTCTCCATGGTTTCCGTATTCAGGGTGTCCTTCACATACCAGACAAACCTCTTCCCGAATGCCGTGCGGCGGCGCGATATCACGTAGATGTAGCTCCTTGCCTTCGCCGCGTGACGGGCGTGAAAATCCGCCGGGGCCTCCTCCATCGCGACGACGTTGATCGAGGCGGGAAGTCGCTCGTTCAATTCTGCCATCATTTTATGGACATTGAACGCTGCATTTCTTCCGGCAACGGGCAGGTGCGCCGGGATTTCCAGATGGGCCGTCTGGGCCATGGCATGAACACCGGCGTCCGTGCGGCCGGCCCCCTGGATATCAACCTCTTTGCCGAACAACTCCCGAGAGGCATCGAGGAGGGTTCCCTGGATGCTGCGTGCGTTTTTCTGTATCTGCCAGCCGCTGTAGCCGGTTCCGTCGTATTCAATGATCAGCTTGTATTTGACGTGGGAGCTTTTTTTTTCTTTCATGGGGTTCATCCTTTCATAGAGAAGCATGTTCAAACATGCGACGTCGGTCAGGGAGCTTCAATGTCCGGGATGTCCCGCATCCTCTGTGAAAAGGGACCCCAGCGGCAGCGGCAGGCCGGGCAAATTCTCATTTTGCTCTCCGAGAATCGTCATCCCGGCCAGTCCGGAGAGAATATTGGCGCGTTTCACGTCTATGTCGGGAAGCTCCCTGCCGGGGCAGAGCGTGGTAATGGCTGTTCGTCCGACGACAAGGCGGCCCTTGCCGCCATTCCTGGTCACCGTGGCAATTTTCCAGAAGTTGTGAAAAATAACGGGTTCGCCCTGAGCGGTTCCAATATACAGCATGATGTGCCCCGGAATCCACAGTAAAGTCCGCCACGGGACGCCTTGTTGAAGGATGATATCCCTTTTTCTCTCGCTGGAAAGCCCCAGGAAGGAGACAAAACGCCCCGCGCCTGCCTGGTCCATGGAGTTGCGGGGGAGAAGGATGCCAAAGGGGGAAAACAAATCCCGGAGTGTGGATGAGCAGTCCCTCTTACCGCCAAGGCCTCCCCAGCCATATTTGCCGCCGATGAGCTCCCGTGCGATGGATGCGACATTCCTGGGGGTAAAGGGGAGCGGTTTCAGGGCTGTGCCGTTTGCGGGGATGGTTGCCTTTAATAGAAAGGCATTTCCCATGGCGTCGCGTGCCGCCATCCAGATAAAAACGTCGCCCCCGCCTTTTCCGATTACGGGAAAAACCGATCCGAGCTGTGCCTTGTAAACGACTTTTTTATCGATGGAGACCGGCGTATTGTCTTTTGTAACGGCAATATACCGTCCATTCTCCCATGTTTTCACAAAGTCCGGGCTTACCCGGGCAATATCTTCCGCCTTGACCCAGCCTATCAGGTGGCGTGTCTCCACAAGGAACCATTTTTTGTCGAGACTTCTCAGCGTGACCAGCACAGGTGTGCCGGTCGGGACGGTGGACTGCTGAAAGTTATCGAAGTTTGCGTCATGAAGGGGTAGATTGGAATGACGCTCCCTGGTGGGAAGAATCCGGAAATGTGTGTTGCGCACCGTTATGGCGGGGAAAATGTCTTTCGGATAATCGCTTATATGGGTATTTTTAATGATATCTCCGATCCACCGTTGGGGGCGGCTTCTCCCATTTTTATCGTAGCCGGGGTTGTTCGCGTATTTCTTCACTCCCCATGCCGCATGTTTCATGCTGTGGTAAGGTTTTTTCTGATGCCACGGGGAAAAGTAAAGCGCGTCAGACTCTCTGTTGAGCCTGTCGATGATTGCTTCCAGAAGCATCGGCTTATTCTCATCGCCTGCCGTCAGCCAGGAAAGGGGATTTTGGTTAAGGGTGGTAAAATCACGGATGGTTGTTTCGCCTGCTGCGACATTTGCCGTCAAGAGAAGGAAAATGGCCGGAATCAGATAGCCGGAGAGCTTTTTCATGAATACCATTTCATTCCCCTTCGTGTCCGGCTGCGGCTGTGGCGCCTCTTTTTTCATCGACGAAAAAAATGATGGATAACGAGATTGCGAAAAAAATCGAGCAGAGAAGCACCGCATTTCTCAAGCCGAACGATGCCTGCAAAAAACCGAGCCCCATCAGGCCGACGATGGCGGCGAGCCGGCCGGTAAACCCCCATAACCCGAAGAATTCCCCGGATTTGGATAAAGGGGTGAAGAGGCCGACCATCGCCCGGCAGGACGACTGCGTCGCCCCGAGACTGAGACCGGCGAGCGAGCCGACGATGAGAAAAACCTGCTCGGTCTCTAACGACGATTGAAATAACCGGTTGATCATCTTAGTTATGTCTGCAACTCCGTAGATAAGGGCAACGGCGGCAATCCAGAGAAAAAGCGTCAGCATCAGCGTCCGTTTGGCCCCCCAGTGGTCCTGCAGCAATCCGAAAAAGAAGGCGCCTCCAGCGGCGGTCAACTGCGTGGCGACGAACATGAGCATCTGGGTGAGCGGCTTCCACCGTATGATCTGATCCCCGTAGATGAATGCGAAGCTGATGACGATCGAAAGACCGGCATAGGCAAAAAAGAACGATGCGAGAAGGGTTAAAAGATCGCG
Organism: Syntrophus aciditrophicus; assembly: GCA_020726025.1. Taxonomy (GTDB): domain Bacteria; phylum Desulfobacterota; class Syntrophia; order Syntrophales; family UBA5619; genus DYTH01. The sequence continues at coordinate 3,051 of DYTH01000136.1, forward strand.
ATAATCCCTGATATCGATCAATGTCTTACGGATGCGGCCGATGGCGACCTTCAGGTAGGTTTCTCCGGGGGGGAGCGGCCGCTGGATTCCGGGTTCGCGAACCCACAAAAAGGTGGGAATGGCGGCAAGCATGAAAAAGACGCCGGTCATGGGCCCGACAAAACGCAGACGGGAGAAATTGTCCATTGTCAGAGCGCCAAGACCGAACATGACAAGGGATGTTGCTAAAAGGCCGCCAAAATACCCGAGCCCCCATGCGTATCCGGAAATTTTACCCAGATCCTCCGGGGGGCCGAGACTTGTCAGGAAACTTGAGGCGAAGGATTCAGAAAGTGAAAACCCGAAATTCGAAATCACGATCAGCATCATGCAAAGAAGGATCACGCCGGGGGTGACAAAATAAAGGGATGCTGTGGCAACGGATGTAAGCAGGGTTGCCGCGAAGAGAAATTTCTTTTTGGACGCCGTGTAGTCCATGATGGCGCCGAAAACAGGCGCGGTCAAGAGCACCAGCAGATAGCTTGCCGAAAGCGACAGGCTCCACAGCAGATTCCCCATCCGGTAGCCGGGGGCGTCTCCGACGATGAGGCGCGGGAAGATCACACTGAAAACAACGGTAATGATAACGGTCGTGTAGGAAGAATTGGCGAAGTCAAACATCGCCCATCCGAAAATTTCCTTCTTTGAGGCCCTTTTGATGGTTGTCATAAATCTTTGTCCTGATCCTGGTGGCAGCGGTTAATCATAAGGAGCAAACGATGAACATGAGAGCCAATTGCAAAGGTCCTTCTTCGTCATTCCGGCGAAAGCCGGAAAGCGGAGCTTAATGTTCATAATCCAGTCTTTTCAGTTCTTTCTGGGCCCCGGCTTTCGCCGGGGCGACGGATTAGTTTTGCAATTGCCTCATGAAGCTTCGTTTTCCGTGACGACTTGCAGCCGCCACGGTTGGGAACGCAAAATGGATATTCATAAAACGGATTTGATTGCCGTCAGATATCGTCATCTTTGGGACTCTTAATAGATGCCGTCCTGCAAGTCAACGATAAACTCTTTTTGTCCCCCCAGGACGGTACATTTCACGACAACCTGCGGCAGAACCTCACTTTGCCATGCGTCAAAAAGAGGGGATGATTTAAACATCTGTCAAACCAGTATTTGTATGACAGCGCAAGGCAGGGGATACGGCCAGAGTCGATTTTGGTTGATTGGGGATTGCCGTGGAATTTATTCCATGCTATACGCCCCAGCATGCCTGTGGCCGGGTCGTTCCGGACCGGCATGAAGATTACCTGGCGCAGGCGCCGCTGAAGCCTGGGTGCATACATGGCGCCGTATTATTTTATCATGGAGGTTTTATGAGCAGACACAAAAAGATCAACCGGGCAAAAGAGATTGACAGAAAACGCAAGCGCAGAAAAGAAAGCTTGAAACTGCGCATGAAAGAGGCCAGGGCCGCCGGAAAGTAGTCCGTTTTACTGTAGAGTCGTTGCGGATCACGACAAAACGTCGATTCAATGATCAGCGGCTTTTCAGATAATGTTATTACGAACGCATTCGTACATCATGATAGCCCCGGCCTGGGGAAGGCTCAATGATTCACCGCCCCCGGCGCCGGGAATTTTCCATTTCTCTTTTGTCAATGCAAGCATTTCTTCCGGCAGGCCGTGGCTTTCGCTGCCGAGCAGCAGCGCTGTGTCAATGCCGCAGGGGTGGGGAGCTTGTCCGTCGCGAACGTCGCTGCCGATGATCGCGAAGCGTCCTGCAATGGCGGGCAGGAATCGTTCAAAATCGACACCCTCAATGATTCTCATGTGAAAAATGCCGCCCATCGAGGCGCGCACCACCTTGGGATTGAATGCTTCGCAGGAGTTCGTGCTGAGAACCATCGCCCCGAAGCCAAACCAGTGGGCGGTGCGGATAAGCGCGCCTGTATTGTTGGGGTTGGCCGCCTGATAGAGCAGTAAAAGGGGCCCGGCGTCAAGAGAAGCCGCAACGGCTTCGGCGGACATCCCGCCTGCAAGAGACCCATCGGGGTGGGAGGCGACCGCCATAATCCCTTCGGGCGATTTATCCTGGCTGAGCGCTCCCCATTCCCGTCTTGTCAACTCAAAGAGGGGAACTTCTTCGGCGTCTTGTTCCCATTGTGTAATTTCAGGGCATATCAGGATGGCCCTTACCGGCCAGCCGCTTTTCAGCAGCTCCCCGACAACCTTTTCCCCCTCGGCCAGAAAGGCCCCTTCTTCACGCCTGTATTTTTCCAGAGTCAGTTTTTTCCACCCTTTTAACTGCATGCTGGTCGGTCTTTTCATTTGTTTCTGTTCAACCTTTCTTTTGTTTCATGGTGAATCAACCGAAAACAGGCAGGACATTCATCCTGTGATTTTCGATGCTTCCGATCCATGCGTCGCGTGTTTTTGTCTGTCCTGATCCATCTTCTCGTTCCACATCAAACAGAATCAATCGCCGAATCCTGTTCCGGGCGCTGGTTTCCCATCCGGCAAGGCATATCCTCTCATGGATTGCCCGCTGTATCAACGACAATTGACGTCAAAAGTATGGCCGCTTACCGGCGCTTTTTTCGGAATCCAACGTATATCAGGCCGACAAAGACCAGAAATAAAGTGGCCCCATTTTTCAAGATGTATTCACTTATTGAGCCAATTGCAAAACTAAGCTAATCCGTCGCCCCGGCGAAAGCCGGGGCCCAGAAAGGACTGAAAAGACTGGATTATG
>DYTH01000022.1 GCA_020726025.1 Syntrophus aciditrophicus
CTGACCCTCCCCCGTGAAGGGGGAGGGAATTTCAGACTTTTGACGAGTTCATCAATATTCGCCTTGCGCAAAATAAAAAATCCCCGACCGCCTGTCGGCATCAGGGGACCAAAACATCGTAAATCCGCGCATCTCCTATATTACAAGGGGAGGATTGTCAAGTGTTTTTGCTCACAGCGCTTTTCGCCGCGCACGGGAATTACATCCCGCGTGATTCATTGACTGGAGAGTGGAATTACGCATTCTCATGAAAAATGAATCTGCAATAGTTCATTTGCGGCGATGCCTGACATTCACAAACAGGAAACGGTCAACGCCCGAACGAGGGGGCGGACGTCAAACGGCAACAGATGCAGATAGACGGACAGAAGCTTCGTAAAACCGCGCCGGGCCTCCCCCGCCGCCCTCGACTCCTTCGCAAGCCTCCGCGTGAGCATTGCGAATTGCCTCAACCCGCAGGCTGCAGGAGGCCCGGCATAAAGCCATGACTGCCCAGGTGTTCCTTCCGGGTTTCCCCTCGCCGATGGTCATTCATGAAAACATGAAATTTTCAGGCCGTCGTCAAAAATGTAGTCATAACAATGTGTTAATTAATGTTGCGGCGCAACATTTTTTTAAGCCAACCCCACGGCGCCCTGCTGGTCATAAAACACACTTGACACAGGGGGCATGGGCAAGGGGGGAACCACTATATTAATTTGTATAATAATCGCTATGTTACTGGATTCCGGCTTTCGCCGGAATGACGGAGGAATAAACAAAGCTGTCATTCCGGCGGAAGCCGGAATCCAGAGAAGTAAAAAAATTATGTAATTCAAACAATTATAGCCACCCCCTGTGTCAAGTGTGTACAAAGACCAGCCTTCAAGGGAAGTGCCTCAGGTGGGGATGGGGTTTAAGAAGGCCGGACACGTCCCGTGACTATTTTCCAAAGCCTTCAATCTGCACGCATTTTTTGCTGTGCCCGAACAGTTTATAAACATGAAGCTTCGCTTTCTTGTTTTTTATTGCAGGAGTTGAGGAGTAAGTCACTAACAGAGACTTAAAAGATTCCTTTTCGTTTTTAAGTTTAGCGAGCATCGCCCGATCTCCTTTCGGTCTCCATGATGAGCTGGGGAAACAAGGTGGAGTTGCCTTGCTTTCGGTCGCGCAACCTATCCCCGGCTTATGTTTTTGTCCTATCCCTGCGCAGCCCTGAACGGCAAGGCAACCGCGCCCTGTTTCAGCCCGTCGAGGTAATCCGACCACTTCTGCATCATCTGTTTACGCTCTGGGAGGTGGTGCGTTCGATTGTATGCCCTGCCAAGAGGGTCACGGACAGCATGGGCAAGTTGTGCTTCGATCAGTTCCGGCCTGACTTGTAACACCTCGTCAAGGATAGTTCGCGCCATTGCCCTGAACCCATGTCCGGTCATGCGCTCGTTGTCATATCCGAGAGTCCGCAATGTGACGTTGATGGTATTCTCGCTCATCGGTCGTGCCGTCGATCTGATCGAAGGGAAAACGTATTTGCCGTTGCCGGTGACGGGGTATATCTCCCGAAGGATTGCAACCGCCTGATTGCTTAACGGGACAATATGAGCCTGTCTTGTTTTCATCTTCTCCGCCGGGATTTGCCAGACGGCTTCCTCAAGGTCAATCTCCGCCCATTCTGCATGTCTCAGTTCGCCCGGTCTTACAAACACCAAAGGTGCAAGCTGCATCGCTGATTTGACGATCAAGCCGCCCTTGTAGCCGTCAATCGCCCGCAGCAGGTCGGCAACCTCTGCCGGGTCTGTCAATGCGGCATAGTGCCTTTCTGGCGGCGTAGGCAAGGCCCCCCGAAGGTCGCCGGAAGGGTCACGTTCTGCCCGGCCCGTTGCTACACTGTAGCGCATGACCTGACCGACAAGGCCCCGAACTCGTTTAGCCGTTTCCGTTACCCCCCGGCTTTCAATTCTGCGAAGAATAGCCAACAACTCAGGTGCTTTCAGGTCTTTAACGGAGGTATTTCCCGCCCATGGGAAAACGTCGCGTTCAAGGGCGCGTAAGAGCTTCAAGGCATGTCCCGGTGTCCATGTCGGCGTAAACTTCGCATGCCATTCACGGGCAATCACCTCAAAGGTTTCCGTTTCTTCGGTCTGTGCTTGCTTTTGGGCCTTTTTAACAGCACCGGGGTCAATGCCATTGGCAAGTAACTTCCTTGCATCTTCCCGGCGTTGCCGTGCATCAGCAAGACTGATCGCCGGGTACGAGCCAAGCGCAAGCATCCGTTCTTTACCCTCGTAACGGTACTTCAACCGCCAGAGCTTGCCGCCCGAAGGGGTAACGAGCAGGAACAGCCCCCCACCATCAAAAAGTTTGTATTCCTTATCGCGCTTTTTTGTGTTAATGACCCCCCTGTCTGTCAACGGTGACGCTGTTTTCGGCATTGGCTTTTCCTCCTTTTAGGGTATCGTGGGGGTGTCGGGGTTCAAGCGGTTAGGGGTGTCCCCAAAAAACATCCCCAAAAACTCTGGATGTTGGAAAACTCTATAACACCGTTTCGGACTATAAACAAGAAGAAACCCGCTATTTCTAACGGGTTTCTTCTCTTGGTTGGACGGTAAAAAACTCTATGAAACAAGGTATTGGTGGAGATGAGGGGGATCGAACCCCTGGCCTCGGCGTTGCGAACGCCGCGCTCTCCCAGCTGAGCTACATCCCCGGAAGATCGGGAAAAATCCGGATAAAAGCCTCCTAAAAACAGGCGCGGTACATATACGATTCAGTGCGGGCATGTCAAGCAATAGTTGCTTTCACCATTTTTCTTGACACCACAGATCCTTTTTTTTTATAAACCCCCATGCCCGGCGCGGGCACAACGACTGATGGAAATTCAAAATTCGCAGATGCGGGGTCACCGGGCAGGGGCACGGCATGCCGTGCCCCTGCGAAAATATTGTTGCACAACTGGTTGATATTGAACGGTAAATTTTTATTTTCATACAAAAAACCGGGGCAGTTCCCCATTATCGAAACCATTGTACAGCGGCGCGGTTATTGAAGTGTAACCCGGGTATTTTCGGAACATCAGAACCTTCTTTTATCCATTTGAGGTGATCATCCATGGCAAAAATCGACGCGTTTTTCAAGTTGATGCACGATGAGGGTGCATCGGATCTGCACCTGGTGACCGGTCAGCAGCCGGCCATCCGTATCCGGGGCGAGATAGAACGGATCAAGTTCGATGTCCTGACCAACGACAACCTGAAGGCCATGCTCTATGAGATTACTCCTGAGCACAAGATAAAGCAGTTCGAGGAGACGGGCGATGTTGATTTTGCCTATGAAATTCCAGGACTTGCCCGGTATCGCGCCAATTTTTTTGAACAGCAGTTCGGCTGCGCGGCCGTATTCCGGGAAATTCCCAGCAAAATAGTCACCGCCCAGGAACTGGGTCTTCCCCCGGTCATATCCAAACTGGCATCGCTTCCGCGTGGCCTGGTTCTTGTTACCGGCCCGACCGGAAGCGGCAAATCAACGACGCTTGCGGCAATCATCAACGAGGCGAACTTCACAAGGAAAGACCATATCATCACGATCGAGGACCCCGTTGAATTTGTTCACCAGAGCCAGTCCTGTATCGTGAACCACCGGGAAGTCGGACGCCACACCAAATCGTTCACGGCGGCGCTCAGGGGTGCGCTGCGCGAGGATCCGGACATCATTCTCGTCGGCGAACTCCGCGACCTGGAAACGATTTCGCTTGCCGTCGAGGCGGCATCGACCGGCCACCTTGTTTTCGGAACGTTGCACACGACCAGCGCCGCCAAGACCGTTGACCGGATCATCGAGGTTTTCCCTTCGAGCGAACAGATGCAGATCCGTTCGACCCTGGCGGACGGCCTCCGGGCGATTGTAGCCCAGGTACTCTTCAAAAGGATTGACAAAAAAGGGCGATGCGCGGCGCTCGAGATCCTGATTGCCAATTCCGCCGTGCGCAATCTGATCCGCGAATCCAAAACCTTCCAGATTCCGTCGATGATGCAGACCGGAAAGAAATTCGGGATGCAGCTTCTCGACGACGCGATCATGGAGCTGCTGACAAAGGGATGGATCAGCGGCGACGAGGCCTATCTGAAGGCGAACGACAAGACCCGGTTCCGCCAGTTTCTGAAGAGCCCGCCGACCGATTTTACCGAGGCGTAAACAGAAAGCGAAAACCACTTTTTGAGGAGGCACGGTAATGAGAAAGCAGGAAATCGATTATATCCTCGGGAAGATGCTCGACTCCCACAATAATGTGTCGGACTTGAACATCACGGTTGGCCGACCGTTTCAGGTGGAAAGCTCCGGACAGCTTACCGGTGTGGAGCTGACGCCGCCGTTTTCCGAGTTGACCCCCTTTCAGGCGGAGATATTCGCGCTCAACCTGATAAACAGGGATCGCCGTCTGACGGAAATACTCCTTGCCCAGGGGTCGTGTGATTCTTCCTACGAGCTTCCCGGCAAGGCGCGTTTTCGCGTCAACATATTTTCTCAGCGCAGCAACTATTCGATTGTTCTTAGAAAGCTGGCTACGCAGATTCCCACTTTTGACGACATGAAGCTGCCCGAGGCATTTCATAAAATGGCCGAGGAGAAAAACGGCATCATCCTCGTCACCGGCGCCACCGGAAGTGGAAAATCGACATCTCTGGCCGCGTTGCTCAACGATATCAACGAAAGAAAATCGGTCCATATCATTACCCTTGAAGACCCGGTCGAGTTTTCGCATCCCCACAAGAAGGCGACCTTTAATCAGAGGGAGATGGGAAACGATTTCGATTCGTTCGCCAGTGGTTTGCGCGCCGCGCTGCGCCAAGCGCCGAAGGTGATTCTGGTCGGCGAAATGAGGGATCGGGAAACGGTGGAAATTGCGCTCTCCGCCGCTGAAACGGGGCATCTGGTCGTCAGCACGCTGCACACGGTGGACGCCGGCCAGACGATCAACCGTATCCTCGGGATGTTCTCGTCTGAAGAGGAGACGCAGATACGGATCCGGCTTTCCGACACGGTCCGCTGGATTGCCTGCCAGCGCCTGCTTCCGAAAGAAGGGGGAGGGCGCGTGGCAGCCTTCGATATCATGGGTTCCAACATGCGGGTGAAGGATACGATCCTCAATGGCGAGTCGGAGGGAAAAACCTACTACGAAATCATCCAGGCCGGGAAGGCCTTCGGAATGACGACCTTCGACGATTACATCATCGAGCTGTTCAGTCGTGGAGAGGTCAGCGAAGAGACGGCGAAGGCGTACGCCTCCAACAAGGGGATTGTTGGTCGCGGGATTGACTCGGTGAAGAGTTCCCGTGGGCAGGAAACCACGGACATCGGCAAGCTTCAGGTGGACAAGGGCTACGGAAAGCCGGAAAGAAAGTTCTGAGGCAGACAAAGGAGAAGCTATGGAAGGACAGAATGAGAGCGTCTTGACGGAAGGGGCCGCCCTGATCTGCGAGTCCGATCCTGCTTTACGGGAGAAAATCGGCGCGGATCTGAAGAACAGCGGCTACGAGATAACATTTTCGGAAACGGATGCGGATGCGACAGACGCTCTGCTGCTCAGACTTTTTGATGTTGTGATCGTAGCTGAATCCTTTGATGTGACCCTGCGCCATCTGGCCGGGCAGAACATGTCAACCCGGAGGAGGTTTTTTGTGGCGCTCACGGGGAGGAATGTGACGACGAAGGACAACATGACCGCCTTTAATCAAAGCGTCAACATCGTGATAAACACCGCTGATGTCGATGATATCGCCGATATCATTAAACAGGGAGTGGCGGAAAACGCCGATTTCTACCGCGTGTTCAACGACACGCTCCGCCAGGTCGGCAAGATTTGACACATGGGGTCTGCCGTAAACCGGCTATGGAAAAGCGTTTCCCGTCAGTTTTTTGACCTGCTCGAGAATGGCGGAAGCCTGATCATTTTTCCCCTGTGAAGTCAGACAGGACGCAAGCTTCAGCCTGTATCGGAGATTTTGCGGATTTGCTCTCACAGCCCTCTCAAAGGACTGTTCCGCGCGGGCAGGTTCATCCCTTTTTGTCAGCAGATCCCCCAGCCGCCGCCAGTATTCACCGGCATCAGACCCTCTAAGCGCGGCGGCCCGCCCGAAGGCGGCGAAGGCGTCGTCGAATTTCTCCATGGAAACGAGCCCTTCCCCCGCAGACAGTGCATACGCGGGATTTCCGGTCTGTCTGTCTTCGCATTCCCGCCAGACATCCACTGCGTTTCCCGAATATCCCGCCTGCATCAGCGTACAGGCCAGGTGGTCAAGATAAATGGTGGAAGCGGGGGGATCTGTCTCGGCGGCTTTCCGGTAAGCGGCATCCGCCCTGTCGATAGAACCGACGGCGATCAGCGCCTCTCCGAGCGCCTCCCACAGCTCCGGCGCATCCGGGTGTACTTCGGTCAGTTTCTCAAAGAGAACTACCGCTTCCGATGGGACCCCCGCGTGGAGAAACGCCGTTCCCACCGTCTGCAGAATGCCCGCGTCGTCGGGCTGCGCCTTCGCCGCGCGGCGGCATACCGAAAGCAGAGCCTCGCGGTTTTCGTCCTCCCGGTAGATTCTCACCAGTTCATCGAGGGCAAAGCCGGCGATGAGTCCGCGCTCCAGCTCACGGCTGAAGAGGTTTTCAAATATCCCGATCGCCTCCTCTTTTTTGCCGCAGTCGTTCAGCGCCCACGCCAGACTAAGCAGATTCGAATCGTCATCGGGATTTTCCTCTGCCAGCCGCCGGTATAAAAGCGCCGCTTCCGCCGGTCTGCCGCCGGCAACCAGAGAGTCGGCCCGGAGCCGCAGGGGGGATGGACTGTAATCATTCATTTGAAAATTCCTCTCTCTTGTTTTTCCCCGGCCCCATGGGAAGGAGGGAAAGGGCGGGGGTAAAACAAAATGGAAAGGCCCCGGAAATTCCTTCCCGGAGCCTCTCTTGCTGGAAACTGCGCGTTCTTTTTCAGCAGCCGGAGCAGGAGTTGCAGCCGCTTCCCATGGTAAGACCGGAATTTATCTGAAAGCCGCTTCCGCGCGCCGATTCAATAAACTCTACGGCAATCGGTTTCACCTGTTCCAGCAGTCTCTTCTCGACCACGTAGCTTATCCCGCTGTGCTCAAATACCTCGTCATTCGGTGTTGACTCATCCAGAGCCAGGCCCAGGGAGGGCCCCGCTCAACCGCCGCCCTGCATGAGTATTCTAACGGAAGGAGGTTCCTGCCTTCCCTTGAAGAACTCTGCAATCATCTCGTTTGCCTTTTGTGATACTGAAAACATCGCTTCTTTTCTCCTTTTTTTGACCCTTCGGGGGCCCGTTCAAATTTGAAGGTATTCTATTTACTCTTTCCGGTTTGTCAAATTAAAAGATAAAATCGCCCCTCCCCGGGCGCCGCTTTCAGGGCGGAGACGCTGACGAAGACGTCTCATTTTGCATTGACACAATGAAATCGGGATGATAGTTTGAAAGCGCGGCGCTAATCTCGCGCACGCATTCTGAAAGGTCAAAGGCCTCTAATGGATTACAAAACGGAAGTGGTCATAATCGGCGGAGGCGCAACCGGGGCCGGGATAGCCCGTGATCTGGCGCTGCGCGGGATACCTTCCATTCTTGTGGAGCGGGGGGATTTCACCTCCGGCGCCTCCGGGCGCAACCAGGGGCTTCTCCACAGCGGCGCCCGTTATGCCGTTTACGACCCGGAAGCGGCCCGCGAGTGCGTCGCGGAAAACCGCATCCTGCGCCACATCGCCCCGCACTGCATCGAGCCGACAGGCGGTCTTTTCGTCTCCCTTCCCGAGGATGGGTTCGAGTTCCGGGGCGAATTCATCAGGGCCTGTGAAAACGCCGGGATCGAAACAGTTTCCCTGTCTCCCCGGGAGGCGCTGGCGCTTGAACCCGGGATTAATCCGCTTCTGATCGGCGCCGTCCAGGTACCCGACGGCGCGATCGACCCGTTCACGCTCGTTGTCGAGAATATCCGCGATGCGGAATCCCGGGGCGCCGTCGTCTTTACCCATACGGAGGCAACCGGATTCCTGCGCGACGGGGACGGCGTGGCAGGGGTTGTCGTCCGCGACCTTCTTGAAAAGAAAGAGTTTACAATCTCCGCCTCGTGGGTGATCAACGCCGCCGGCGCCTGGGCCAACCGGATTCTTGCCCTGGCGGGGTTGTCCATCCCGATGTCCCTCTCCAAAGGGTCAATGCTGATCACCAACACCCGCCTGAGCCAGCGGGTGCTGAACCGCTGCCGCCCCCCGGCCAGCGGCGACATCATCGTTCCCAACAGCACCGTCTCCATTCTCGGGACGACCTCTCTGCGCGTCGATGCTGTCGAATCGTTCGAGGTGCTGCCGGAAGAAGCGGCATTTCTGGTCTATGAGCTCTCGCTTCTGGTCCCTGAAATAAAGTCGGAGCGCTTCATTCGCGCCTACGCGGGGGTCCGCCCGCTGATCCGGTCGGGCGAAACCGACGATGACCGCTCGCTCAGCCGCGGTTTTTCACTCATCGACCACCAGAAGGAAAACGGCATTTCGGGTCTCGTCACAATCGCCGGTGGAAAACTGATTACCTGCAGGCTGATGGCCGAAAAGACGGTCGATTTCCTCTGCGAAAAAATGGGGCTGCGGGCGCCATGCACGACCGCCGAGCAGCGGCTTCCCGGCGCCGGCATCGGACGTTCTCTTCAGGACAGGCTGCTGCACATGCGCAGGGAGATTCCCGCCGCCCGGCAGGAAATCCTCTGCGACTGCGAGCTGGTTCCCCGCGACGAGGTGGAGGCCGTCCTGAAAGAGGGGAAGGTGCGCGAACTGCGTGATATCCTTCATCGCACGAGGATTGCCAAAGGCACCTGCCAGGGCGGTTTCTGCGTTTACCGCCTGCTGGGGATGCTCAACGAACTCCGGCGGGAACGGAACAGGGGAGATTCCAACGAGATTCTCATGGATTTTCTCGAGGAGCGCTGGCGGGGGATCCGCCCCATCCTGTGGGGAACGGCTCTCAAGGAGGAGGAACTGATCGAGTCCATCTACAAGGGGCTGTTCAATCTCTCGGGTGAACTTTCCGGCGGGCAAGAGGCCGGTGAGAGGGGGCGCCGATGAAAAGATACGACCTGATTGTCATCGGCGCTGGCCTTGCCGGGTTGATGGCGGCCCGCACCGCGGTGGAGATGGGGGCGCGGGTGCTCATCGCCGGTGGCGGCATGGGGGCGCTTACCCTGTTCGGCAATACGATCGACGTTCTGGGCCGGATACCTCCCGGCGAGGATATCGCGGAGGGGATGTCCGGGTTTATCGATTCCTTTCCGGAACATCCCTACGCCAGAACAGGCTGGGAAGGCGTGGAAAAGGCGCTCGACGCCTTTCAGGAGCTTTTTCCCCCTCCGTACCATTTCTCCGGCGTCACGCGGGGAAATTGTCTGCTTCCCACCGGAGCCGGAACGATGCGCCCCACCTTTTTAATTCCTGCAACGATGGCGTCCGGCGTCGGGATGATGCCCGCAAGCACCCTTGTCGTCGGCTTTCGCGGATTCAAGGATTTTCAGGCGGAGACGGTTTCCCTCCACCTCAGATGCCGGGGCGCTGTGATCCCGTTTCCCCGCTACCGGATGGGCGGGATGACGGCCCCTGCCATCGCCCGTCTGATGGAGGACCATTCCTTCGTGGAGAGACTCGGCGAGGAGATCTACCAGCGGATGGAAGGCGAACGGTTTATAGGTCTGCCCGCCTTTTTTGGTCTCAGGGAGCCGGTGGCGGCCATGAAAACGCTGGAGGCCGCAACCGGGGCACGGGTCTTTGAGATATCGATACTCCCGCCCTCCATTCCCGGGATGAGAATATACAACCGTTTCCACGAGCGCCTGCTGCAGAGGGGCACTGCTTTTCTGATGGGTACGCCGGTGTCGGAGGCGATCGTCAAGGACGGTCGGTGCCGGGGAATCATCGTAAAAAACGCGCCGCTTGGCGCAGGATACCAGGCTGACCGCTTTATCCTCGCGACCGGCCGATTTCTCGGGGGCGGACTCTGGGCCGGAATAGAGCGCATCGTCGAGCCGCTCTTCCATGTTCCCGTCGCCCAGCCGTCCCGGCGGGGGGAGTGGTTCAAGGGGCGGTTTTTTGATCCGGAGGCGCATCCGGTCTCTCAGGCCGGGGTAGAAACCGCCGCTGATTTGCGCCCGCTGAATGAAAAGGGCGGGATTTTCCTGGAGAATCTGTGGGCGGCGGGATCGATTCTCGCCCATCACCAGTCGATAGAGGAAAAATCGCGGGAAGGAATCGACATCGCGACAGGTTACATGGCCGCAAGACAGGCGCTTGCATCGTGAGGGACGCGTATCCGGCATTTTCTTTTTTTCGCCGGGAGAGGGGCAGGGGATGGGGGAAAGGCGCCATCACTCACGAAAGGAAAACGGCATGGGAGCAGCATGATAAACAAATGCGAAAAAATTCCGGATGAAGCGCGAATGCCCCCGCGGTTTGCGGATGCCTGTGTCCGCTGTGCGAACTGCATGGCTGTCTGTCCCGTATCCCGTGTGACGCCGACCTTTCCGGGGCCGAAACAGGCGGGTCCGGGGGCGCAGCGTTTCCGCCTGCCCTCCGAAGCGTCCGTTGACGACTGGATAACCCTTTGCACCGGCTGCAAGCTCTGCGATACGGTCTGCCCCTCCGGTGTCCCGATTTCCAGGATGAATCTGCTGGCCAAGGCGAAGTACCTGCGCGAACAGGGCAGAAAACCGCGCGACTGGGTTCTGGCGCGAAGCGATCTCTACGGTGAGTCGGCGAGCCGTCTGGCCACGGTTGTCAACCCGTTGATGAAGAATACGGTCATTCGTAAAATCCTCGATTCCGTTCTGGAAATAGACGCACGGCGGGAACTTCCCTCCTATGAGCGCCAGACCTTTCACCGGTGGTTCAGGGCGCGTCCCGTTGCGGCAGGCGGTTTCACACAGGGAAGGGTCGCCTATTTCCACGGCTGCTTTGTCGATACGAATGAAACGGATGTCGGCAAAGCAGTGGTTGCCCTTCTGGAGAGCCAGGGGCTGGAGGTTGCGCTTCCCCCCCAGAACTGCTGCGGCCTGCCGCGTCTCGGGATAGGGGATTTCCGCGGGGCGAGAGAGATGGGCGCACGAAACATCGCCTCGCTTCTTCCGGTTGTCCGGGATGGCGTCGATGTCGTCTTTTCCTCGACAAGCTGCGGCATGATGCTCCGTCACGACTACAGCCAAATTCTCGGCCTTGCGGGCGCCGAGGAGCTTGCCGAACACCTGTTCGACGTAAGCGAGTATCTCCTTAGTCTTTACGATGATAAAAAGATAACCCCGGCCTTTCTTCCCGTCAAAGTGAAGGCGGCCTACTTTGCCCCGTGCCACCTGCGGGCCATGAACATCGGACTGCCCGCACTCGAGCTGCTTGGCCTCGTTCCCGGTCTCGATGTTCAATCTGTCGATGCCGACTGTTGCGGGCTGGGAGGGCTGTACGGCTTCAAAAAGGAGAACTGCGCGGTTGCCGAGGCGATCGGAGGCGACCTGGCGAAGGCGGTCGCCCGGATCAAGCCGGATATCGTGATCACGGACTGCGAAGGGTGCCGGATGCAGATCCGCCATCTGACGGGGCTGAAGGTGGTCCATCCCGTCCAGCTTCTTCGCGACTCCCTGAAACCCCTGCCCGTCACGGGATGAGACATCGACGTTTTGATTTTGCGTATTGATTGTTTCCGCCCGATTGTGATAGCAGAAAGACGCCATTTTCCCCGGCTGGAGGAACTGGTTGCATGCATTTTCGTTGGGGTGGATTTGTTTTAAACAACTTTCAAAAAAGGAGGAGACCATCATGAAAAGAGTATTGGCATTGTTTGGCTTCATTTTTCTGATTTCCATCGCGCTCGGATTGACGCCCCTTGCGGCGGCCCCGATCGAGGATCAGCTCGTGATCCAGACCCCGGTCACCAAATTCATCACCGACGCGGCGGCAAAGGCGTTTACCGAATACGCGAAGAAACAATGGGGGATGGAGATCAAGGTGAGCGGCCTCTACGCCGGCACGCCGGTCTGCTACGGCAAGATCGTCGAGTGGAAGGGGAAGCCCCAGGCGGACATCTTCTGGGGTGGGGAATCCGCCCTCTTCGACAAGCTGGCCGAACAGGGGCTTCTGGAAAAACTGGACGTTTCCAAGGCTGCCTGGGACGCGATTCCCGCGACAATCGGCACGCCGGTGCCTTTGCCGTTGAAGGATCCCAACCGTTTCTGGGTCGGCACCACGCTCGAGCCGTACGGTCTGATCTACCAGCCGAAGCTGCTTGCCCGGCTCGGCGTTCCCCCGATCAAGGACTGGGACGATTTGCTCAACCCGAAACTTAAAGGGCAGGTCACCCAGTGTACCCCCGACCGCTCCAGCTCCAGCCACGCCTCCTACGAGATCGCCCTTCAGCTTCACGGCTGGGATAAGGGGTGGGACTGGCTGAAGAAACTGGCCGTCAATACCGGGACGTTTGCCACCCGCAGCCGCGACGTGCCGTCTTTGGTCTCCAAGGGCGAGTACGCCGCCGGATTTGCCGTGCCTTCCTACATGGCCTTCGAAGAGAGGCTGGCCGGTTATGACGTCAAATTCGTCTATCCGTCGAACGCCTTCGTCACCAACGAGCCGATGGCGATCCTGAAGGGCGCCCCGCATCCGAAGGCGGCGCTGGCCTTCATCGAATTCCTGATGACCGGGGAAGGCCAGAGGGTCTTCATGGAACGGGGTCTTTTCCCGATCACCCCCAAATACAAGGTTGCCGGCGCCCCCGGTTCGACGGCGGAGATGGCCGTTGAGTTCACAAGCGGCGTGCGTTCTTTCTACGACATCAAGGTCGGCAACATCTACAAGGATGACGTCGCCCAGAAGCGCTACTCCGAGGTGAACGACTATTTCCGCAAGAATATCCTCGAGAAGCACAAGGATTTGATCAAATAGACGGTAAAAAAGGGCAGCGGATTTCTTCGCTGCCCTTTTTTACCGTCTGGACCCCGGCTGAGAGCTTTGAATTTCTCCTGAAATCAGCCAAATCGTCATACCGTCGAAAGACGGTATCCAGTCTTTTCAGCATCTTCTGGATTCCGGGTCAAGCCCGGAATGACAAAAAGGGTAGATTTTCAAAGGTCTCCGGCTTTCGCCGGGCGACGGATAAGCTTATTTTGCAATTGGCTCATCAATAATCCGGAAAAAATGGAGCGTTTGTGAAAATTTCCCTTCAAAACATCTTCAAGAGGTTCGGCAAGCTCGAAGCGGTGAGCGGCGTCACTGTGGACATCAACGACGGCGAGCTTTTCACGCTGCTCGGCCCCTCCGGGTGCGGCAAGACCACGCTTTTGCGACTGATCGCCGGGTTTTACAAGCCCGATGACGGAGACGTGCTCTTCGACGGCCGTTCCGTCAGCAATGTCCCCCCCGCTGAACGGGGCATCGGGATGGTGTTTCAGAACTACGCCCTGTGGCCCCACATGACCATCTTCGACAATGTTGCCTACGGACTCAGGCTCCGCAAATTTCCGGCGGATGAGATCGCCCGGAAGGTGGCCCGGGTGATGAAAATGGTCAATCTCACGGGCCTTGAGAAACGCTACCCCGGGCAGCTCTCCGGCGGGCAGCAGCAGCGGGTGGCGCTTGTCCGGGCGCTGGTGCTGGACCCGGATGTCCTTCTGCTTGACGAGCCCCTCTCCAATCTCGATGCGAAAATCCGCGTCCAGGTGCGTGCGGAAATCAGAAAACTCCAGAAGGAACTCAACGTCACGACGATCTACGTCACCCACGACCAGGAGGAGGCGCTCACCCTTTCCGACCGGATTACCGTGATGAATTTCGGAAAGATCCAGCAGATCGGCGTTCCCAGGGCGCTCTACGAAAGGCCGGAAAACGCCTTCGTTGCCGATTTTATCGGGATCAACAACCTGATCCGCGGGCGTGTGCTGCGCGTGGAGGGAAAGGGGCGGCTGATCTTCGACACCTCCCTGGGCGCCATCGAGGGGATGGGAGACGACCGGCTGAAGCCGGGCGACCCCTGCATCGTCACCGTCAGGCCGGAAACCGCCTCGATCACGCCGGCCGAAGAGAGGCAGGCCGGGTTCAACACGCTCGAGGGGACGGTCAATTTCACCTATTACTGCGGAAATTCGCTCCGTTATGACGTCGATGCGGGGGGCGGCTTCATCTTCAAGGCCGATTGCCACGGTCTTTACCAGCACGAGGCGATTCCCATCGGCAAGAAGGTTTGCGTCTCGTTCTCCGCTGCGGTGACTCTCGGCATCCCCGCGCCGGAAGAGGGGTGACGAAAATGAACGCAAAGGGACCATCTTCTCCCACCGACGCGCTGGACAACCGCAGAAGGCTCAATATCGGGGGCTTTTCCGGCATTTCCATCATCTATCTTTTTCTGGCCGTTTTTCTGATTTACCCGCTCTTTCAGCTCTTTTACGATGCGGCGACCAACGCGCAGGGCTCTTTTTCGCTGATGTCGTTCGTCGATTTCTTTCAGGACGCGTTTTACCGCAAGGCGATGTGGCGCTCTGTACTTCTGGGCATCGGAACCGTGGCCACGACCTCGCTTCTCGGCATCACCATTGCGTTTCTTCTGGTGCGGTACGATTTCGTCGGCCGCAGCGTTTCGACCTATCTGACCATCATCCCGATCATCATGCCGCCTCTGGTCGGCGTTCTCGGCTTCGTCTTCATTCTGGGGCGGGCCGGAACGGTGAACGTGATCCTTCAGGACTACTTCGGCCTCGTGAAGCCGATCAACTTCATGTACGGGATCCAGGGGATTCTCCTTGTCGAGACGCTCCACCTTTTTCCGCTGATGACGCTCAGCATCCTCGACGCCCTCTCGAAGATCGATCCCTCGCTGGAAGAGGCGGCGGAAGCCGTCGGCTCAAAGGGGCTCCGGCGATTCCGGGACATCACGCTTCCACTGATGACCCCAGGCTATGTCACCGGGGCGCTCCTTGTTTTCATCTGGACCTTCGCCGACTTCGCAACGCCGCTTGTCGTGGGAATCAACGATCTGCTGGCGCCGCAGGCCTACCTCAACATCGTCCAGTTCGTCGATCCGCGCCTTTTCAAGATGGGGATCGTCATCTCGGCGATCATGGTGGTCATGGCGATCATCTTTCTGATTCTGGCCAAGAAGTACGTCTCGCTGAAGGACTACTCGTCGCTTGCCTACTCAAAAATCGAGCGGCGGAAGCTCTCGCCGCTGAAAAACGTCCTGGTCGTGCTCTTCATCGGGACCGTCCTGATGTTTGCCTTTATTCCCTACCTGGGGATCGGCCTGGACGCCTTCGGACGGGCCTGGGCGCTCACCGCCTTTCCCGAGTCCTACACGCTGCACTACTTCAAGCGGGTGATCATCGAAACGCCGAAATTCATCACCAACACGCTTCTGTTTGCGTCCCTGGCGACGGGCTTCTGCCTTCTTTTCGGCGTGCCGATCGCCTGGATTCTCGCCCGGACAAAGGCGCCGGGGAAAGACACGCTCGATTCGCTCGTGACCCTGATCCTCGCCCTGCCGGGTACTGCCGTCGGCGTTGCCTATCTGCGCGCCTTCCGGGAGGACATCCCGTTTACCAGCACCTCGCTTTTGAGCATGGGGATCATCATCGCGATCGTCCTCGGGGTGCGCAGACTCCCCTATACGGTGCGCGGGACGTTCGCCTCGCTTCTCGTCGTCCATAAATCGTACGAGGAGGCGGCCGAGAGCGTCGGCGCGGGCAAAATGCGGACATTCAGGGACGTAACCTTCCCGCTGATCTGGAAGGGAATCCTTGCCGGGTCGCTCTACTCGTTCATCCTCTCCCTGCAGGAGGCCTCGGCGACGCTGCTGCTGACGGTGCCGGGCGACGAGGTGCTCGCCGTCGGCATCTTCAACTTCTACACCTCCGGCTCCCGCAACGAGGCGGCCGCCCTCGGCTTCATCCTGCTCGTGGTGGGCGCGATCTGCTTCATTGTGATCAACCGGATCGCCGGAAACAAGATGGGAGGCGTCTTCGGTTGAAAATCAAGGGGGTAATCTTTGATCTCGACGGCACGGTTTACCGGGGCGAGGAGCTGATTCCGGGGGCCGATGCGGCGATCGCCCGGCTTAAGGAACGTGGCGTCAGGGTCATCTATCTGTCCAACAAGCCGCTTCAGACGCGCGATGTCTATGCCGAAAAACTCACCCGGCTCGGCATCTCGACCGCCCCGGACGAGGTTGTCAACTCTTCTTTCGTGATGACGCGCTATCTCGAAAAACGGGCCCCCGGCGCGACGGTGTTTGCCATCGCCGAGACACCGTTCATCGAGGAGCTCAAGCGGGCGGGGTTTACGATCTCCGAGGAGCCCGACCGGATCGCATGGGTGATCGCCGCCTTCGACCGCACCTTTGACTACCGGAAGCTCAACATTGCCTTCCAGGCGATCCGGCGGGGCGCCCATTTTGTTGCGACGAACCCCGACCGCACCTGTCCGGTGGAGGGTGGCGAGATCCCCGACTGCGCCGGCGTTATCGCCGCGCTTGAGGCGGTGACCGAAAAGAAGGTGGAGGTGATCGTCGGAAAGCCCTCTCCGATTATCATTGAGGTCGCCCTCGAGACTCTCGGCATTTCAGCCGCTGAATGTCTGCTCGCAGGCGACCGGATCGAAACCGACATCCGGATGGCCAGACAATCCGGCATGGCCGCCGCGCTCGTCCTGAGCGGAATAACCACCGGCGAGATGGCCGCCCGCTCCCCTCTGAAGCCCGACTTCATCCTGCCCTCCATCGCCACCCTTCCCGAAATGATGGAAGCGAAACAGCTGAAAACGCTTCGAAAGAAGTTGGAGAATGGATAATAACCCCCATGCCCTCACGCGGGCACAACGAAAAATTCGCAGATACGGGGGCACCGGGCAGGGGCAATTCATGAAAGCGAAGCTTGATGAACTCGTCAAAAGTCCAAAAACCGTCATTCCGGCGAAAGCCGGAATCCATAAGTGACTAAATTCACTGGATTCCGTGTCAAGCACGGAATGACAAAAGGGGACAAAATCGACTTTTGACGAGTTCATCAAGCTTAATGTCCACAATTGCCCTGCGAAAACATGGCTGCAAACATGTTGATATTAAATCGAATAATCTTTTAGAAGAAAGATTTGAGAAACATCAGACAAGGGGGGATAAACAGGTTTTATGAAAATTGATGTCGTAGAGGAATTCATCCGGCTGGCCTCCATCAACAGTCCGTCGCGGCAGGAAGGGGCGGTTGCCGCGTATCTGCTGGGGAGACTTCGGGAAATGGGGCTTGATCCGGTGGTTGACGCATCCGCTCCCGTAAGCGGGAGCGATACGGGAAACATCCTGGTGCGCATCCCGGGGAACGCCGCGGGGCCGGTCATCCTTCTTTGCGCGCACATGGACACGGTGTGGCCGACCGAAGGGATGACGCCGGTTATCCGCGACGGGGTTGTTTATTCCAACGGCGAGACGGTGCTCGGCGCCGACGACAAGGCGGGAATCGCGATGATTCTTGCCGCTGTCTCCGAAATTCTGGAGGAAGGCGCGCCGCACGGGCCGCTGGAGCTGCTCTTCACCGTCCAGGAGGAGATCGGCCTTTTCGGCGCCACATATCTGCAGGCCGAACTGCAAGCCGACTTCGGCTACATCGTCGATGGCGACGGGCCTGTCGGGAACATCGTCAACCGCGCCCCCTCGAAGGTCGATCTCGATTTCACGATCGAGGGGAAGGCCGCCCACGCGGCCCGTCCGGAGCAGGGAATCAACGCGATATCTGTCGCCGCCGCGGCGATTTCCCGTCTGAAAAGCGGCCGCATCGACGACGACACGACCATGAATATCGGCCTGATCAAGGGCGGTAAGGCGCGGAATATCGTCCCCGAAGAGGCCGAGGTCAACATCGAAATCCGGAGCTTCAACGAGAAAACGCTGGAGGGGCAAGTTCAAGAGACCATCGCGGTGTTCAGCGAAGAGGCGAAAGAGGCCGGTGCGGCCCTCCGGGTGCGGCGCGAGCTGAACTTCGAGACCTTCAACATCCCCGAAACCCACCCGGTGGTGGCAAACGCCCTCCGGGCCGCGGCGGCGGCCGACATTGAACCGCAATTCCGGAAATCGGGCGGAGGGATGGATGCGAATGTTTTCAACGGACGCGGCCTTCCCTGCATCGGCCTCGGGTTCGGCGCCGAGCAGATGCACTCGCCCCAGGAACATATCCCCGTCTCGCAGCTTAACTCCGGCGTTCGTTTCATTCAGCACATAGCGACGGCGCCCTGATTTCAGGCTTTTCTTGCGTTATTTTTCTGCTTGATCGGGGCGATTTTTAAACCAATGACTTCTGGTAAATAAGGATGCTGCCGTGGAGAGAATCCTAAAAAAGAAGATCGGCATAGAGGAAAAGGTTGACGATTTCCTGAACCAGGTGAGTGAAGGGGGATTGCTCTGCGAGAAGGGGATGGACGCCTGCCTGCGCGGCGACAGAGAAGCCTTCGCCGGGGTCATGGAAAGCATCCAGTACATGGAGCACCGGGGCGACTTTTTGAGGCGGGAAATCGAAAGGGATCTCTACCAGAAGACGCTCATTCCGGAATCGCGGGGAGATGTGATGCGGCTTCTCGAAGACATGGATGCGCTCCTGGACCGCTATACCGGGCTCATCTGGCAGTTCGAGATCGAGCATCCTGAAATCTGCCCGGAATTTCATGAAATGTTCAGGGAGCTGCTGCATGATTCGGTCGAGGCGGTCGAGGCGATGGTGTACTCGTGCCGTGCTTTCTTCAAAAATATCAGTGACGTGGAGAATCATATCCACAAGGTCTCCTTCTGGGAGAAGGAGTCCGACAAGCTCTCGACGAGGCTCCAGAAGGCGATCTTCGACAACCAGAGCCTTGAACTGAGCCAAAAGATGCATATCCGCTTCTTTGCCAAGATGGTGGACCGCATCGCCGATGAAGCGGAGGATGTCTCCGACCGTCTCAACATCTACGTCATCAAGCGTATGCTTTAAATGGAGGGATGGTGTTCGCCTTTTTCCTGAGCAGCGGGCTCTTGCTCGGATGGTCGCTGGGGGCCAACGACGCGGCCAATGTTTTCGGCTCCGCGGTCGGCACGCGGATGATAAGCTTTCGCAAGGCTGCGATCTACTGCGGTATTTTCGTCATTCTCGGCGCGGTTGTAAGCGGCGAGGGCGCATCCCGCACGCTTGGCGACCTCGGTGGAGTCAATACCATCGCAGGCGCCTTTGTCGTTTCGCTCGCGGCGGCCATTGCCGTTTACTGGCTCACGTCGCTGGGCTACCCCGTCTCCACGACGCAGGCGATCGTCGGCGCGATTGTCGGCTGGGATTTCTTTTCCGGCGGCATCGTGAACTACGCATCCCTCAAACAAATTGCCGCAAGCTGGTTCGTCAGCCCCGTGCTTGCAGGAATAATTTCCGCCGTCCTCTACAAGCTCATGGCGCTTCTGATAAAACGCACGAAGATTCACATGTTCAATCTGGATTCGCTGACGAGATCGGGTCTTCTCATTACGGGTATAGCCGGCGCCTATGCCCTTGGAGCGAACAACATCGCAAACGTCGTGGGGATATTCGTCCCCGTTTCCCCGCTTCATGAGATATCCTTCGGCGATTGGTTCAGAATCAACCCCGCGCAGCAGCTCTTCCTTTTGGGGGGGATATCCATCGCCGTCGGAACCTTTACCTGCGGCGAGCGGGTCATGCTGACGGTGGGGCGGGGAATAACCCTGATGTCGCCGGTCGCGGCCCTGGTCGCGGTCGCCGCAAACGCCCTCGTTTTGTTTCTGTTTGCATCCGGCGATTTGCGTGCATTTCTTCTTGATCTCGGCCTGCCTGCCTTCCCGCTTGTCCCTGTTTCGAGTTCCCAGGCGATTGTCGGTTCGATTATCGGAATCGGCATCGTCAAGGGAGGGGGACGGGGCATCCATTGGCGTATGCTGGGCCGGATCGTTGCAGCCTGGATTGCAACGCCCGTGATCGCGACATGGATCAGCTTTGTTTTGCTGTTTATCGTTCAGAATGTTTTTCAGCAGAAAACCTATATCCCCTTTTAATATTCCCTGTGATATTCCGGTTCGAGGGTGCGCTTTGAAATAGATTGCGTTTGCGGGCGCTTTACGTTAGAAAAAGCGTCCATAAACTTTTCGGAGCTGTCATGATGAGGAAAACGTTTATTTTATTGGTGCTGTCTGTATTATTCATGTCGATGGGCGATACCCTTGCCCTTGCCCTTGCCGGACAGCGCACTCCAGCATCTGTTACGCGTGATATTCATCCTGCCTCGCCCACCGTTACCCCGGAGACGGTCGATCTGGGGGTGCTGCGGCCCGGCGAAGAGGCAACGGGCGCCTTTTTCACCAACGCTAACGGAGCGGTCAATCCGGACTGGTTTGCCGAGGCCCCGGAGGGATGGAAGGCGGTCGGGGAAAACGGCCTTCCCGGGCTGGTGGGGGAGGCGCCGGCGCCCCTGCAGGTACGTCTTCACTACCTGAAGGTTTTGATCCGTGATGAAAAGAAATATGCATCGCTGAACCTGCGCATGGAAGCCGTCGGCCGTTCGGTTTCAGTAACTCGCGAGGTCCCTCTCGGAGATTTGCGTGAAAAGCTGCAATTCAATTATGTCGGCGGGACACTGCAGGTCTTTGTAACCGCCCGGCTGACTGAAATGTACGCGTTTCCTTCTCTGGCGCTGGATATGTATCGGCTTGATCTCGGGAAAGTCAGAGGGGATTCCGTTTCGCAGAGAATACAATTGACCAGCAAAGGCATCCCCCCCCTGAAATGGAAGGTGCGTGTCGCCAGAGCCGAAGCAGGGGAAGGGGCGTTCATCGGCAGGTATGTCTCTTTTCGCCGTCTCTTGACGGAGTTTCCCTCATTGCTGATCGGGCAGCCGCAGGAGGGGCTGGAGTTGTCGGGAAACTGGGAGAAGAAAGGCGGATATCCGGCGGGTCAGGGCGAGCAGAGCGTTCTTTCGTACCAGTTTGCCGGTACGGGAATCACGCTGCATTTCTGGAAATCCCCGGAGGGAGGCACACTCAGCGCCTTTCTCGACGGTCAGTTTACGGACATCATCGACGGATACGGGGAAGCGCCTGAAAGCGCTGAAGTTGTGATATCCGACAGACTGACGACCGGTCCCCACATTTTGACTGTCGTCTGCGGCGATGGGAAGGTGGTCTTTGAAGGGGCGACCATTTCAGGGGGGCAGATCGTGAAGGGGCCGCGCGGTCTGGTCACCGTTTTTCCCGACAGCGGCGTGACGACCCGTGAAACCGATTATGTGAATATTTCCGTTGCCACGCGCGGGCTTCTGCCTGGCGTTTACGGGCAAAACCTGCTTTTTTCGTCCAACGGCGGCGATGCCGAAGTGCCGTTATTTTTTGAAGTGGGGCAAGACAGGCAGGTTTTGCTCCCCGACGTACACCGCTATCTAGCCGGATCGGATATTCTTTTAACCGCCTCGCCCCAGACAGAAACGGCGCGCATCCAGGCGCGGGGTTACCGCTACGGAGGCGTCGCTTTCCGGCTTTTCGCCCCCGGCACACCCGGCACGACGGAGTTTTACCGCTGGTTCAACCCGAACGTCGGCGATTACTTTTACTCCTACAACACGGGTGACGCGAAACGCCTTCCCGGCTACATCTACGAAGGGCCAATCGGCAACATCGGCACATCGAAGCTGGCCGGCACGCGGGAGCTCTACCGCTGGGTGAACCGCAAGACAAAACACCATTTCTACACCACCGACTTAAGCGGGGAGGGCATGGCCCAGAAGGGCTACCAGTACGACGCCGTCGCCGGCTTCGTCAAGTAACAGAAAAATTGGGGTTCAGGACAGCCAAATAACAAGCAAGAGAAATAAGATGTCTCTGACCCCGGTTTTATCCAGACGCACGGATGATCTGAAGGAAAATATCCCCGTACTCCTCCAGCTTGACCGCGCCGACGCCGGGGATTGCTGAAAACTGTTCATGCGTCCGCGGTTTCTGCCGGGCCATTTCCTGAAGACTTCTGTCGCTGAAGATCATGTAGGCGGGAATCCCCTTGCTTCTGGCCAGCTCCGCGCGGCGGGTGCGCAGGAGATCGAAGAGTTTTTCGTCGATGTTTGCCCATTCGGCGGCGCGCCGTGATTTGCGTTTCGCCTCGATTTCCTTCTTTTTACCGGCAATGAGCGGTTTGGCCAGAAGCGGCGTCGCCTTCCCCCGCAGCAGTTCCCAGCCCGACTCGGTGATCGCGATGGTCATGAACTCGCCTTCTCGGCGCAGGAATCCCTGGCCGATCAACTGTTCAAGCATGTACCGGATATAATTTTTGGTCTCCTCCCGCATCAGCGCAAAGGTGGAAAGCCTGTCGTGTTCCCATTTTTCGATTGCCGGCGTCGTGTTCCCCTTCAGGACATCCACGATATGGGCCGCGCCGAAGCGTTCCTTCACGCGGGCGACGCACGAAAGGATTTTCTGCCCGACAATCAGCGGCTCCTCCACCGTATCCACCTCGCCCAGGCAGTAATCGCACGCGCCGCAGCCCGGCTTCTCATAGTCCTGTCCGAAGTAAGAAGACAGATAGCGGTGCCGGCATTCGGGGCGTACGCAGAAACCGTACATCGCGCTGAGTTTCGAGAGCATGACCTCCTTATCCGGCGAGTCGCGGAGGATCGATTCCCAGATGCGGTAATCGCTTCCAGAATAAAAGAGCGTGCAGTCGGCGGGAAGCCCGTCGCGCCCGGCGCGGCCCGTTTCCTGCTGGTAGTGCTCGATCGATTTCGGCATCGCGGCGTGAATCACGTAGCGGATATTGGAGCGATCCACCCCCATGCCGAACGCGATTGTCGCCACGATGATGTTGATGCGCTCCGACGAGAACTCCTCCTGATTGAGCCGCCGCTCGCGGTCCGTCAGGCCTGCGTGGTAGGGACGGTTCGTGTGTCCGAGGGCGCTTAATTTCAGCGAAATTTCATCGACGTCGGTTCGCTTCAGGCAGTAGATGATCCCCGGTTCGTTTGGATGCCTGCGGATTGCCTCGGTGATTTGTCCGAGGAGATTTCCGGAACGGGGAAAAACGCGGTAGGTCAGATTGGGGCGATCGACGCTCCCC
This sequence comes from Syntrophus aciditrophicus, assembly GCA_020726025.1. GTDB lineage: Bacteria > Desulfobacterota > Syntrophia > Syntrophales > UBA5619 > DYTH01. Next base: position 23,097 of record DYTH01000022.1, read on the forward strand.
ATAGAAATTTTCGGGTCATTGAGCCTCAACTGCGCAACGATGTCCCTTTTTACCTCGGGGGTTGCCGTGGCGGTAAAGGCATGAACACCTGCTTGGGGAAATTCTTTTTTAATCACTTTGAGATGGCGGTAGTCTTCCCGGAAATCGTGCCCCCAGTGGCTGATGCAGTGCGCCTCGTCAACGACAAAGAACAGGACGTTCGCCCTCTTGAGAAGCTCGATGGTGTTGGCCATCAAGAGCCGCTCCGGGGAGAGGTAGAGAAGCTTGACATGGCCGGACAGGATTTTCTTGACGACGGCGGCCTGCTGCCCCGCCGTAAGAGAGGAATTGAGGCTCTCCGAAGGAATCCCCATCTCCTTGAGGTAATCCACCTGATCCTTCATCAGGGAAATAAGAGGCGAGATGACAACGGCCATCCCCTCGGAAATCAGCGCGGGCAGTTGGAAGCAGACCGACTTCCCGCCGCCGGTGGGGAGAATCGTGACCGTGTCCCGGCCCTTCAGGATGGAGAGAATCACCTCTTCCTGAAGGGGGCGGAAACTCTGGTATCCCCAATATCTGCCGAGTGTGTCGAGGATTTTGTTTTCGCTGTTTTCGTTCAGATTAAGTCTCCTTGAGCTGTTACAATTTACATCAATATCCCGTTGACACGGTCGCCTGTTCTGCCTATACTCCCTTGCCCAAAACCCGTTGTTTTGTCAAATGAAACATGATGAACTCGTCAAAAGTCCAAAAACCGTCATTCCGGCGAAAGCCGGAATCAAT
>DYTH01000137.1 GCA_020726025.1 Syntrophus aciditrophicus
AGCCGACATCTTTGCCGCCGGCGGCTGGTGTGATCGGGAGCGTTTCATCGACCTGACCCACGACCCGGAATTCATCCAGTCCCTGGGACTCCAGTCCGTCAAGAGCCTGGAGGGCTACCTCTACCCCGACACCTATCACCTGACCCGAAATATCAAGGATACCAAAACCCTGATTACCATGCAGGTTGACCGTTTCCTCAAGGTGTGGGCCAGTCTGCCGCAGAACAGCGAACAACCGATGAGCCGCCACGACATTGTCACCCTGGCCTCGGTGGTGGAAAAAGAGACGGCCGATGCCGGTGAACGCCCCCTTATCGCCGCCGTCTTCCTCAACCGCCTCAAGAGCGGAATGCGTCTGCAATCAGACCCCACCGTGATCTATGGCCTGCCCGAATTCTCGGGAGACCTGACCAGAAACGATCTCCACACCGACCACCCCTATAACACCTATCTCATTCCCGCCCTGCCGGCCGGCCCCATCTGCAATCCCGGCCAGGCGGCCATGGCGGCTGTGCTCCGGCCCGCTGCCAGCGACTTTGTTTATTTTGTCTCGAAAAAGAATGGCTCCCACCACTTTTCCAAAGATCTCTCCGAACACAATCAGGCCGTCCGGGAGTACCAGCTCAATAAAAAAACAAAATCACCATAAACCTGCCTTCCAAGCCGGCTATCCGCCTGCTGCCCTCAAGTCCCCTGTCAACCCCGCGATTCATCAAAAAAAATATCCAATCCGGCAAAATAAAAAATTGACTATCCAGCGCTCCTGAATGATAATCAAATGTTGGGCGCACCGATCTGCCCTTAATTTGACAAATAATGTAACGCTACGTATAATTATTATTGCGCAGGAAGCGAGTATGGGTCATATAATAAAGATGAGGAACACATGGTAGCTCGATCCCGAGGCCCTTATTACCATCTCTCTGATATTGTCAAAAGTTGCTCTGTCCCAGGAATGGTCCACGTAAGGAAAAAAGCTAAGGATGATGCCCAAAACTTCGGTTTTGAAACTGCAACAAGAATCATAGAATTTATTTCCATCGGTGTTTTTGAAGATATCGAACTCGACAATTCCGATGTTTTAGACCACGAACCCGACAAAGGGACGCCGTTTGATGCTTACATATTTAGGATCGGCCCTAAACATGTCTATTTTGCATTTTACAAGAGGCCAAACGGCACCTGGATCATTAAATCATTTCACACACCTAATATTGGAGAAAAAGCTCCTCAGCTTTCACATTCTCCATTCAATCTACTGGAAGGATTAAAAAAATGACTACAGTATGTCCATTTTGCGACTCGCCTAATGTAGAAAAAATAATGATAAATGAAATTATCAAAGTTCCGTTTTGCGATGATGTGGCCATTTCACACCCGACATTCAGGTGTAATAATTGCGAAGAAGAAGGTGACTTTGATAACTCCCTTGATAAAGCATTAACAAGAACTATCGACAAAGCTAACATTATGTCAGCTCCAAAACTTATGGAGGAATTAACTCAGATTGGCATAACAATGACTTATCTGGAAAAAGCCTTACGGCTTCCATTCAGGACAACATCTCGCTGGAAGCGTGGCAAAATTTCTCATTCGGCACTTGCCCTTCTTAGACTTGTTATGGCTTCTCCACGATTGCTTGAAGTAGCAGATGACAATTTTTCACCTGAAGCAATCGCAAAATATCAACTTTCCCGCACATGGGATTTTTTCAAAAAAAATACAATCAACCCTGGGTGCTCTCTGACATGGGATATGAATCAATTAGATATAAAATTCCAGGGCAACATGTATCCAAGGATAACTAATTCGCCAGTCACACAAAAAGTTGAATGGGTATCAACGCCATGATTATTAAAAATATTCTCATCTGTGAAGATATTAGACAAGAAATAGGAAACAAGCTTTCGCTTATGGGTGTACTTGGCAGTTCTATCAATATTGATACCCCTTCGAATATGCCTAAAGAAGCTGCTGTTGGAATATCATTAGCATCGTTGGTCAGCATGGAGAATTTCAACCCAGAAAATAACCCAAATGATTTTAACGTAAAAATTTCCATGTCTATTGGAGATAATAAAGTCGGAGATATGACCGCCAGAATGATGTCAACAGGTACATCAATAGACAGAATTTCTCATCTTCCAGTTCCTAAACTGGAATTCAGCATTAAGGAAAATACAAGGTTTTCCGTTCATGCACAAATTATAAAAAATGATACTGTAGTATCTGAAAATACTGTTGTTTTAGATATTAATTTAAATAAAAATTTCAGATAACAAAACATCGAATTGCCCAACAAGCGCATCAACGCTGACGGCGGCGACGCACTGTTTTTTTTGTCCAAGTTCAGTGGCCGCCGCTGGTTATGCGGAACGTATTTTTGGTTTCCAATCCCACCCTTGCTCCTCAAAGGATGTCGGTAATGTTTGTCAACACCCTGCTCAAATACTGGACATATCGTCTTTTCGCCCCTGGGGTTATCCTGCGCGAGACCTATGACGCCTTCCGCGAGCTGCTGGTCTTTGACAGCCGCAGCCACGAACTGATGGCGGAACTGGAGGAGATCTATTATCAGGGGAAAAAAGAGGATTTCTGCCGGATTGCCGCCAGGTATGACGCCCTTGCCACCAGTGTCGGCGGCATGGTGACAAGCCTGGAACGCATGGCGCCGGGCTCCTTTGTCACCCTGCGGGAATACTTTCGCAAGTTTGACTTTTACAGCCGATTCCTCCTGGCCCCCCCCGCTGTCCGGTTTGGCCCGCCCTTTGTTTTGCCGCTTACCAGTTACCCCTTGAAATCCGAACTTGCCGGCGGTAAATGCGCCGCCCTGGCGGAACTTGCCCAGGCCCTGCACCTGCCGATTCCGGCCGGTTTTGTCATTACCGTCAACAGCTTTCATTATCTGCTGGAATATAATGACCTGCGCAACCCGATCAATACCCTCCTGGCCGCCATTGATCTCAATCAGCCCGATACCCTGGCCCAAAGTTCACGGGATCTGATGGAGCTGCTCCGCAATGCCGAAATCCCCCCCGATATCCACGACGCAATCCTGGCCGCCCATGGTGCCATCTCCGCCCCGGGCCGGGCGGATACGATCCGGGTCGCCGTGCGCAGCAGCGCCGTCAATGAAGACGGCGACTGTTCATTTGCCGGACAGTATGCCACGGTCCTTGATGTGCCCAAGGAAGATCTCCCGTCCGCCTACCTGACCGTCCTGGCCAGCAAATATACCCCTGAGGCCCTGGCCTACCGGATCAACAGCGGGCTCAGCGATGACGAGACCCCCATGGCGGTTCTGATCCTGGAAATGGTGGATGCCCAGGCAAGCGGCGTCATCTATACCATCGACCCCGCTGGACGGATGGATCAAAACGGGCCCCATCTCTTTATCCACGCCGTCCATGGACAGGGGGAATCCCTGGTCAGCGGCAAGGTCATTCCTCAAGTCCTGGTGGTTGACCGGCGAAACCCTTCAACCTTTCAACCGGCTCCGTCACAGCCGGAAACGCTGACCCAGGCAAGAGTCCTCACCGATTCCCAGGTGACCGCACTGGCCGAGGCCGCCCTGAAGATAGAGAACCATTGCCAGACGCCACAGGATATCGAGTGGGCGCTCACCAAAACCGGGGACATCCTCTTTCTCCAGAGCCGGCCCCTGCACCGGCAAGCAATGTTGTCACCCGAGGGCGGGCAGCCGGCAGCCGTCACCATCGATGCCCACCCCCTGCTCCAGGGAGGCACCATGGCCGCCCTCGGTCAGGCCTGCGGCCCAGCCTACCGCGTTGATGGCGGCCATCCGGTGGAAGAAGTTCCCACCGGCTCCATTCTGGTGGTGAACGAGACCCTGCCTGCGTATGTCCAGGTTCTGCAACGGGTGCAAGGGGTGCTCGCCGGACTGGGCAGCGTGGCCGGCCACTTCTCCACCGTCTGCCGCGAATTCGGCATTCCCCTGCTCTGCGGCTTGGAAAACAGGATCGAGGCGGTTCAGCATGGTCAACTCATCACCATGGATGCCGAAAAGCTGGTGGTGTATGAGGGGGATCTTCTGCCCCGGCTGGCCACAATCCCCCGCCATGAAGCTCAGAAGCACCTGCCCTTTTACCGCAAGCTGCGCAAGCTCCTGAATACCATCACCCCGCTGAACCTGGTCGATCCCAAGGCCAAGGAATTTACCCCTGAATCATGCCGCTCCCTGCACGACATTATCCGTTTTTCCCATGAACAGGCGGTGCGAACCATGTTCTCCCTGGGGGATCGCCTGGGAAACCGCAACCGCAACCGCAAAAAATTGCTCACCAATCTTCCCTTCGATATCTTTGTCGTCGATGTGGGCGGCGGCCTGGTGCCGGAAGCCGCGCGAGAAGAGTTCATCAACCTGGAGCAGATCAGCTCCACTCCCTTTCAGGCCCTGTGGGCCGGACTGACCCACCCTTCGGTGCAGTGGGAGGAGCGGTCGCACTTTGACTGGAAAAAGTTCGGCGAAATGACCATGGCCGATGGAATCACCAGCAGCGACTCCGCCGAATTCGCCAGCTACGCGGTGCTGGGAGGTGATTATGTCAATCTGATCATGCGCTTTGGCTACCATTTTACCCTGGTCGATGTCCTGAGCGGCGAGGACGGTTCCAACAATTATTGCCAGTTCCGTTTTGCCGGCGGCGGGGCCGATTTCTCCGGACGCCTGCTGCGTCTTGAATTTATCTCCACCCTGCTCAAGGAAGATGGCTTCCAGGTCGTCACCAAGGGAGATCTCCTGGACGCCCGGCTCTCCGCCCTTCCCGCCCCGGAGATGCAAGAACATCTGCTCATCCTCGGCCGCTTGCTGGGCGCCACCAAACTCATGGATATGGCCCTCCACGACCGGGAGGAGGTCCGGCAATATGTGCAAAATTTCCTGAAAACAACCAAAACATGATGGTCTCGCAGGCTCGCTTACCTGCTCGACAACCCAACCATACTCCGTGAACCCATGCCATATACCGTAAACTGGATTACCAGCCAGCTGGCCACCGGCTCCGCCCCCATGTCATATGATGACCTTGACATCCTCAAGGAACAGGGCATTGACGCCATCGTCAACCTGTGCGGGGAGTTCTGCGATCTTTACCAGATTGAGCAGCAGTCCGGTTTTGAAGTCTATTATCTGCCCATTCCCGATGAGTGCGCCCCTGACATGAAACTCATGGAGGAGGCGCTGCACTGGCTGGATGAGGCCCTCTATCTGAAGAAAAAAGTCCTGATTCACTGCCGGCACGGCTTGGGCCGCACCGGCACCTTTGTCTCCGCCTATCTCCTGCGGCGGGGACTGGGCCTCAAGCTCACCGAAAAAAAACTGAAATCGGTGCGGGTTACCCCCAGCAGCTATAGCCAGTGGAAATTATTAAAAAATTATGGTAAACAGCAGGGGCAGTTAAACGCCCGTGAACCAAGTATCGAAAATAAAGAAACGGTGGATCTGTTTCCCTTTCTCCAGGAGTACGCGGCCATCCTCCATGAGGCGGAAAGCCAGGCGACAAAGGCGGGAATTGACCCGGCGGAACTGGATACGGATGCCATCTGTCATCACTATTTTGAGATAGAACTGATTGAGGCCGTTTATCTCAGCCATACCATGAATCGACTGCTCAGCAGTGAACAACGGGCAGCGGCCATGGAACGGGCAGTGGAAACGGCCGGGCTGATCAAAAAGACATGCCGGCCTGAA
>DYTH01000138.1 GCA_020726025.1 Syntrophus aciditrophicus
TTGAGCTATGACTCTGTTGACCTTACAAAGCGGCTTTCAGGTGCTGCTCGATAAATTTTTCCAGAAGAGCGGCCTGAATAAACTGGATAAGCGGGAAAAAAAGGCGCTTACGGCGGGAGTCCTTTTTCTTGTCTGCTTTGCCCTTTTTCACTTTGCCCTTTCGCCTTTGCTTCAGGCCCGGCAACAGACCGCAAAGGTTCTCATTAAAAAAGAAGAAGAGCTCAAGCAGATACGTCTGCTCCAGGAAGAGTATCGGAAACTCCAGCATCAGGCTGTGGACATTCAGGGCCGATTGCAACAAAGGAATCCCGCCTTCACCCTGTTTTCCTTTGTTGAAGAGCGGGCCGCCAAGGCCCAGGTGAAGGAGAAGATCAACTCCATGACCCCTTCGACCGCAGAGGGTGAGGGCCTTTTTCAGGAGTCTCGGGTGGATCTCAAGCTTGAGCAGATCTCTCTGACGCAATTAGTGGAGTTTTTACAGCAAGTTGAATCACAAGAGAATGTGGTCATGATCAAACGTATTTCGATTCAGGAAAACAGCAAGGAAGAAGGGGTATTGGACGCGGTGATGCAGATTATAACTTTTACCAAAAAATCCTGACATGCCCTTTCCTCCAAAGAGTTTGTGGCGTTGGCCCTTGTATCTTGTTTATGGGGCGCTGGTGGTCGTTCTGTTTCTGTACCTCCGTTTTCCCGGACAGCAGTTCAAGACTTTCTGCGCCCAGAGTATAACCCGGCAACTGCCGGGATATGAAGCCGTCATCGAATCCCTTCATTATCGGTTTCCCCGCACCCTGGTGGTCACCAATCTCCAACTCAAAAGCAACGCTCAGGCGGCTCAGGCGGTATTGACCATCGATGAACTCACCGTGGCCCCTACCTTGAAGAGCTTCAAGGATCCGGCGGGCAATTTTTTGATTACGCTTACTGCCTGCGGGGGCACCCACAGGGCTGATCTGACACTGGATCGTGGTCGCCGTACTTTTTCCCTGGTAAATATTGAGATTAACAGTCTGGATCTGGCAAAACTGACCAGTCTCAAGACCCAGACCGGACGCGCCATAACCGGGCTGCTTGCGGCCCAGGGCAGTTATGCCGGGCAGCTTGGGCAGGAAATATCCAAGGGAACCGGGGAGGGCTCGGTAATGGTCAAGGCCGGAACCTTCGAACTCCTTGAACCCATCTTTTCTTTGAAAAGTATTGGTATTGATACGGGGGAGGCCCAGGTTAAACTCCATGAGCAAAAATGTACCCTGGGGAAAGGAAAGTTTACCGGCAAAGAACTGGAGGGGACGTTCGGTGGTCAGCTCACGACCCTGAATGGCCCCCTTGCCGTCATGCAGCTCAACCTGACCGGAACGTTGCTGCCAAAGCCTGATCTGGTAAAAAAGAGTGGTCAGACTCAACCGCTCCAGCTCAAGTTGCAGCAGAATAAGGCCGGACTTCCTTTTCACCTGCAAGGGACAATGGGGAAACCCTCATTTCTTTTTGATGTATAGCCCGTGACAGCATGGCCAATCTTGTCAAAAAAATAATTCCTTTTATCGTTATCACCCTCCTTGCGGGCGGTGGGGTTGAGGTATTCTACCGAACGATTTTTGCCCGATACACCGCCGCGCCACCTTCTCCCAAGACTCAAGACGTGGGAAGCAAAGGGAAAAAGGAAGAGGCTGGAGCGGTAGCTGGCAACCAGAAGAAAAAGGCGGACCATCAGGCTATTCTCAAACGGAATCTTTTTGGTACTCCCGCCAAGGCCGTTAAACCGGCAGCGACGGAATCGCCGACTCCCGAGCAGCTTGCCGCTACTGCCCTTGATTTGGGCTTGCTGGGGACGATTACCGGCACTCCTAACAATCGTCGGGCCATTATCATCGACAAAAAAAAGAAGATTCAGGATATTTATTATCAGGGGGATGAGATACAGGGCGCCCTGATTAAAGAGATCCAGCGGGGGAAGGTGATTCTCAACGTCAACGGCAAGGATGAGATTCTGATCCCGGAAACGCCCAAATCCAAGGCCAGTGGCGGTGCTGTTGCCCCTCCTGATTTTCCCGTGCCGATGCCCGTGGAGGTTATCCAGGAGCTACCCCCCGAGGCAGCGCCGGAACCCATGCCCGAGATCATTCCAGAGCCGGTGATTGAGCAGCCGGAACCCATTGAACCCGTAGTCAACAACAGGCCGGAATCGCATCAGCGAGACGCGATGCCGCCAAATCAGCCTCCCCAACGTAACGTTATTCAGGAAAAGCCATGAGCTTGATTCATCATATAAAAGCATCTTTCCGTCGTCCAGTAATATTCCGGCAGCTTCTTGCCATCCTGTTGCTTCTTGGCGCCCCCGCCATCCACGCGGCCCAGGAGGTGACGACTGCCCCGGCAAAGGCCCAGGAGGCCCCGCAAGATAAAAACTCCGAGCGTTTTATCACCATTGATTTTGACAATGTCGATATCCATCTGTTCGTTAAATATATCAGTGAGCTGACCGGGAAAAATTTCGTGGTTGATAAGGCCGTGCAAGGAAACGTGACCATTATCTCACCCACCAAGATTTCAGAGACGGAGGCGTATCAGCTCTTTGAGTCTGTCTTGGAGGTTCACGGTTTTGCGACCGTTCCGGCTGGTTCCATCATCAAGATCATGCCGGCATCGCGCGCCCTTTCCCAGAATATCAGCACCATCAGTCATGGCGAGCCCTCTTTGCCTGAAGACAAGATCGTCACCCAGCTTATCCCCCTGCAATATACCACCCCGGAAGAGATGAAGAAGGTGCTGGCCCCTTTAGTCTCCAAGACCTCAGTGGTTATTGCCCACACCCAGTCCGGGATGTTGATTGTCACGGAAACCCTCTCCAATATCCAGAAGCTCCTGACGATTATTGATGCTATTGATGTCCCGCTCACCGATGAAGAGATCGCGGTAATCCCGCTCAGCCATGCCTCCGCCACGGTGACCGCCACCGCCGTGAATGGAATTTTTCAACAGGGAGCGGCTCCCAAGGGTGGTGCTGCTAATCCGCATAACTCTCTAAAAGTGGTGCCCTATGAGCCCATTAACAGTCTTATTGTGGTGGCCTCTCCCGCCAACGTCGAGCGGGCGAAGCGTCTGATAGCCATGCTCGATACCGAGATGAAGCAGAATGAGGGCAATATCCATGTCGTCTATCTGCAACACGCGACGGCCAAGGAGCTTGCGACCGTTCTGACCGCCCTGCCGGGCCAGCAAAGCACAGATCCTGCCAAGAAGGGCGAGGTCCCGACCATCTCCAAGGATGTCAAGATTATGCCGGACATCGAGACCAACTCGTTGATCATCACCGCCTCCCGCACCGAGTTCAAAGAGCTGGAGAATGTCATCAAGAAACTGGACATCCCCAGGCGGATGGTCTATCTGGAGGCCCTGATCATGGAGGTGGATGCCGATGCCACCTTTGATGTGGGGGTCAACTGGATGGGAGGCGGAACGTTTGCTGATGGCACCGGGAAGATGCTCACCGGATTTGGCGGCAGCGACGGCTATAAACTCTTGGACACCATAGGCTATAAACCGGAAGTTCCGGCTGTCGCGGCGACAGCGACGACTGCCGCAGTTGCTGCGGCTCCCGCTACCGCCGTTATTGGTCAGGGATTTTCTCTGGGGGTGATTAAGCAGGGGATTCAGATCGGCGACATCATCTTCCCTGACATCGGCGCCATATTAAGGGCCTATAAAACCGACAGCAGTGTCAATGTTATCGCTACTCCCCAGATCCTGACCACCGATAACAAAAAAGCGGAGATCAGCATCGGTGAGAACACCCCCTACCTCACCCGAACCCAGGCGGCGATAGACAATACGGGAAAGAGTGGTATCACTGATAATGGTTCCATCGGCTATCAGAACTATGAATACAAGGATATTGCCACCAAGTTGACCATCACTCCCCAGATCAATCAGGCCGATATCCTGCGCCTGGAAATCGCCACCGAGGTCAGTAAGCTCAAGGCCGGGTCCGAGGCCGACAAACCCACCACCTTCAAGCGCACCGCTACCACCACGGTGTTGGTCAGAGATAACAATACCATCGTCATCGGCGGAATCATTGGCCAGGACGACACCGAGGGCGAGTACAAGATTCCGCTTCTTGGAGATATTCCGGTGCTTGGCTGGCTGTTCAAGGAGAAGAGCACCAGTCGCAAAAAAACCAATATGTTCATATTCATTACCCCCCGGATTATCAAGAATCCAGGCGACATGGAAGGGGTCACGTCAATCAAGGCTGACACCATTGAAAAAGACCTTCCCGAGGCAAAACAACTTCTGGAAAATCCGACGGACAATAACCATGTCATGGCGATCATTGACTTAGGATTTGAGCAGATGCAGCAGGGAAAATACCCGGCGGCAAAAGTATCATTGAATACGGCCTTAAAGCTTGATCCGCAGAACCCTTACGCCCTGTTTAACCTGGGAACCATCAATGAGCGGGAGGGAAATGTCGATCAGGCAATCATTTATTATCAGATGATTCTGGACATGAGCAGTAGTCGGGCCTCGGCCAATGCCTCTAATTCAAGAAAGGTGGATAGCGCTCTTGCGCAGACCTGCGAGGAGAACATTAGTCGCTTGCAGAAGGGACGAGCGCCATCCGGGGCAAGTCATCATCAGAACGAACAAGACTTCCCCGAAACCCCGTGAACGGAAGGGCCTGTGTGTTGAAGAGAGAGTTATGAACCCGATATCAGAGATCCTGACCCGCCACTTTCACCTGCCGCCCGAGGCCTGGGAGCAGGCCCTGGCCACCCAGGTCGAAAAGGGCGGGCAATTAGTGCGCATCCTGGTCAAGATGCACTCCATCGATGAGATTGATCTCCTGGAGGAACTGGGACAGCAGTTCGGCATGGAGGTCAACCGCAGTCTGCCCACCGAGATTCAGACGGATTTTACCGCCCAGGTCGCCATTGCCTTCCTGAAAAAAAACGGCATGGCGCCGATAACCACCCCCGAAGACGCCTACATTGCCATCAATGACCCCTTCAGTTTTCAGGCCCTGGATGATCTTCGCTCGATCCTGGGCTGGGGAGGCGTTCGCCCCGTCCTCTGCCCGCTGGCGGCCATTACCACCGCCATCAATTTCGCCTATGACATGACCCAGGATTCCGCCGAAGAGGTCATGCAGGACATTGACGATGAAGACCCCGAGGCCCTTTTCTCCGAGATTGAAGAGACCGGAGACCTGCTCGATGACACCAGCGACGCCCCGGTTATCCGTCTGGTCAATCTGATGTTCTCGCAGGCCGTGCGTGATAGCGCCTCGGATATTCATATCGAGCCTTACCAGAACAGCCTGAAGATCCGCCAGCGTCTCGACGGCATCCTCTACGACATGCTCAGCCCGCCCAAGCATGTGCAGTCGGCACTGATCTCGCGCATCAAGATCATGGCCAATCTCAATATCGCCGAGAAACGACTGCCACAGGATGGGCGGATTGAGCTCAAGGTCGGCAACAAGGATGTGGACATCCGGGTCTCCACCCTGCCCACCTCCTTTGGCGAGCGGGTGGTGCTGCGTCTGCTCGACAAGTCCTCGGTGCTCATCACCCTGACCGAACTGGGGATGCCGGATGACCGTTTTATCCCCTTTACCGAACAAATCAAGGCGGCCAACGGTATAGTGCTCGTCACCGGCCCCACCGGCAGCGGCAAGACCACGACCCTCTA
>DYTH01000139.1 GCA_020726025.1 Syntrophus aciditrophicus
TCGGGGATGACAGGCTTTTTTAATGTCCTGTTGATTATGCTGAATAGTTACCTTTTGTCATATATTTTCTCCCGGTGATGAATTTATCTTCATTACCGGGAGGAATACATCAGATCGATTCTGGTGAAAAGAAGGGGTCGTCAGACGCTTACAGCGCGCCCGCCTGTTTTTTCGGACGGAGCTTTTTCGGTAGCGTCGCCTTCGGTTTCCAGTCCGCAGGGATCAACTGCCCCGGTTTCTCGCCCAGTTTTTCGATCAGCTTTTTCAGGCCGGGACGGGCGAACTCCATGTGCCCGTTCTTTTCCGTCCTGCCGTTGTAGATTGCCTCGGAGCGGAGACGTCTGCCGATCGTTTTTTCCATCTGCCGCCCCAGCCAGAGAACCCTGTCAACATTGTAACCATGCTCGATCCCCATCTCATCGATCATGACCAGCAGATCCTCCATCGTGATCAAGCCCACATAGCGCGGATCCTTGTAGTAATATTCGCCGGTGCCCTTCACCGGGCAGTCGTCGAGGAAATTGGCCGGCTGACCGCCGAGTCCGCCGAGCGTCGCCTCAAAGCGGCAGATCCCCGCCTGCAGGGCGGCCAGAACGGATGCAGAGGCGATCCTCTTCGTTTCGTGGAAATGGGCCAGATGCACCTCCGGGTAGGGTATCGCATCGAGAATCATCGAGTAGTAACGGTAAACATCGGCCGGGGAAGCGGAACCGTCATGATCGGCATGCTCAATGTCGAAGGCGCCCAGTTCCAGGAAACGCTTCGTGAATTCAACCGCATCCGCCATGTTTGTCGCCCCGGTGATCGGGCTCCCCCAGATTGTGCTGACGGTGCCGTTCATCTTGATCCCGACGTCGGAGGCCTTCTTGATGCACCGTTCCACCTCTTTCCAGTACTGGGAAAGGGTCGTTCCGGAATTGGCAAAATGGTGCTCGGGATCCGTGGAAACCATCATCAGAATACGGTCCGGACCAATTCCCTGTTTCTTCATTTCAATGGCCCGATCAACCGCAGCCTCCCGTATGGTAACGGCGGTAAACGTGATGTCAGCCGGGTTGATTCCTTTGCGCTCGCAGTTCTTCTTGAATTTTTCACCGCGAAAATAGCCAAGCACCTTATCCGCGTCTCTAAACTGGGGGATTCCCGCCGGATTTCCGAGGTTTGTCACCTCAAGTTCCCTGCATCCCGCCATGATCATCTCCTCGCCGTAGAAAATCTTTGCCTCGGTGGATATTGTCTTCTCTTCATGCTGAAAACCGTCCCGTATCGTGATATCTCCAATGGTCACCTTTTGGGGCATACGGGGAAAAATCTTCCAGTAATCGTACTCTGTCATAATCAAACTCTCCCTTTTCTCAATTTTTTGTTGTTGGGTGTAGAACGCAGCTCACCCCTGCAGAGCGCAGGAGCAAAACAACTTAACTGCCTCGCACTTTAAAATTACACACCTTTTTTGTCAAGGAGAAATAAACGCCAGCCTTTCACCCGAAACAGAAATCCCTCCGCCCCTTGTTGCCGCCCTCATGGAAGAAGAGAGGGCCCTGGCTGATTTTCCCGTAACCGATGGCGATTTCACTTGAACAGTCATACGGTTCGTGCTACCGGGGGCGCCGTGAAGAAGTTTCATGTTCATAAAACGTATTTTTCATCCATTTGGGGACGTCTGGCATGGACCATGGGTTACACAACCGAACATTCTATTATTTGCATGCATTTTTGCGCTTTCTCCTCATCCTCGCAATCATCTTCTTCATCGCCGTTTTTGATCCGAAGAGCACATCCGAACCGGCCGCATCGCCTGAAGACAAGGCCAAAGAGGACCTGAGCCGGTACGAATATCCCAGCATGAAAGATATCCGCTGGCACAGCCATTTCATCCGGCCGCAGGACAGCCTGGAGAGGCTTTTCGGAAAAGACTGGATCGCCGTCGCCCGCTTCAACCGGATAGACCGCCGCCATGTGTATCCGGGAATGACGATCAAGGTCCCTGAAACCGTCGAAAGCATTCACCATTATACTCCGATGCCCTCCAATTATGAAAAGGCAGTAACGCACGAAAAATACATCCTGCTCGACATCACGGAGCAGTGGATCGGCGCCTACGAAAACGGTCGCCTCGCCTTTTCGATGCCGGCGGCAACCGGCACGGAGGGGCGCCTCACGCCAACCGGGCTCTTCACGATCAATGCCTGCCACAGGGATCACACCTCCTCCCTCTACAAAACAGCCAAAGGAACACAGCAGTACCCGATGGATTACGCGCTTCTCTTCCATATCGACAAGGACCACGCATTATACTGGATTCATGCACGCGATCTGCCGGGGCGACCCGCCTCCCACGGCTGTGTCGGCCTCTACGACGAAAACATGCAGCTCCGCACCTACGGCGTTCCGGCAAAACCGGTTCTCAACGACGCGAAAAAACTTTACGCATGGACAATCGGTCCGGAGCTTTCCGCAGCCGATAACGGATACCGGCAGCAGCTTTACCGGACGGTGCCGCTGGAAATCATCGGAGAGCTGCCGAAGCGCCTCTCCAAGTCCCCGCAATAGCCCCTCAAAAACACAACGCCTACGAAAATCGGCAATCCCGCGTCTTGAAAAAAGGCAGCGAATTTACTTTCTTTTTTTCAAAGGCGAGGGGCAGAAATAACAGTCGGCGACAGCCAAAAAGCAACGCTTCATGCCCATAAATCAGTGGCAATAAAGATCAAAATCCTGTATGGGTCCCAATCTGCAAAAGGAGGCAGGTAGAAAAATTATGGATAATGCCAAAGAATTCAAGGGTTCGTCGGAATACGTTCTCGACGACGAGCTTGCCAAAATCGTCAATGTTTCCATGGCGCTGGAAATGCCGCTTCTGCTCAAGGGCGAACCGGGCACTGGAAAGACGATGCTTGCCCACGCGATCGCAAAGAATCTCGGCATGCCGCTCATCGTCCTGAATGTCAAATCAAGCATGAAGCTTTTAGAGGCGCTCTACCAGTATGACACGCTGACCCGCCTCAACGACAGCCGCTTCGGCGATTCAAAGAGGGATGTGAGCGACATCAGCCAGTACATCAAGATGGGGAAGATCGGTCAGGCATTCGTCGCCGAAAAAAGGACGGTGCTTCTGATCGACGAAATTGACAAGGCCGACACGGACTTTCAGGACGACATGCTCGATGTCCTCGACCAGATGCAGTTCGACATCATGGAGATCGACAAGACCATCACCGCCCGGACCCGCCCGGTGATCATCATCACCTCCAACGCCAAAAAGGATCTCTCCGACCCGTTCCTCGGGCGCTGCAACTTCCACCATATCGCCTTTCCCGACCCGGAGATGATGCGGATGATCCTCGACGTCCACTTCCCCGATCTCTCCGAGACCCTGGCAAGGGCCGCGCTTGCAACCTTCTACCGCCTGCGCGAGCTGCGCGGGATAGAGAAAAAGCCGGCGACGCGGGAGCTGATCAACTGGGTGCGCGCCCTCAGGGTCGAACCCGACTTTGATATCGAAAACCTCGAAAGGGGCAGGGATCTCCCGTTTCTCGGAATCCTCTTCAAGAAAAGCATGGATTTCAGCATCGCCCTTCAGCAGACGGGAAAAACCCGGAGGTAGCAAGACCGTTGTTTATCAACTTTTTCTACATGTTAAAAGATAAGGGGGCGCCGGTATCCCCCACGTCGTTTTTGCGTCTGCAGAAGGCGCTCTCCCTGGGGCTCATCCAGACCACCGAGGATTTCTATACGGCGGCCCGCTCCATTCTGATCAAAAGCGAGCGCTACTTCGACATCTACGACCAGGTTTTTTCTTTCTATTTCAAGGGTGTGGCCCTTCCGGAGACGGACGACACGCAAATCAACGAGGTGATGAAGGCGCTTCTCGCCGAATGGCTCAAAAACCCCCGGGAGATGGCTGACGCCCTCGGCATCGATGAAAAGGAGCTGGCCAAGTTCACCCCGGAGGAGCTGCTCAAGTATTTCATGGACCGCCTGAAGGAGCAGACCGAGGCCCACCACGGAGGTCATAAATGGATTGGCACAGGCGGGACATCGCCGGTAGGCCACTCCGGATACCACCCCGGCGGGATGCGGGTCGGAGGCGTTTCCCGGAACAAATCCGCCATGAAAGTGGCGATGGAGCGGCGCTACCGTGATTACGACCAGGAGGGCCCGATCACCGAGCTGCAGATGAACGAGGCCCTCAAGAAGCTCCGGATGATGCTTCCCCACGGTCCGCTTGACGTCATCAACGTGGATAAAACCATCTATGAAACGATGCGAAACGGCGGCGAGATAACGATCGTCTTCGATCACCGCCTCACCGACCGCCTCAAGATCGTGCTGATGATCGACAACGGCGGCTGGTCGATGGACCCCTACATCGAGATCGTCCAGACCCTCTTTACCTACGCCCGCTCGCAGTTCAAGGATCTGAAGATCTACTTCTTCCACAACACCATCTACAGCCACGTCTGGTCGGACCCCCAGCGTCATCTGCGCCCCGAATCCGTCGAGGAGCTGGCGCGCCTCGACCCGGAGACCCGCCTGATCATCGTCGGCGACGCGGCGATGGCGCCCTCGGAGCTTTCCTGGGCAAGCGGCGCGCTCTACATCGACCAGCACGAGAACCGCAGCAGCGAAGAGCGGCTGAAATTTCTCGCCCGCACCTTCCGCCACGCCGTCTGGCTCAACCCGCAGCCGCAGACAAGCTGGGGCTACACCTGGACCATCGGCAAGATTGCCGACATCTTCCCGATGTTTGAACTCACCCTCGACGGCCTCGACCAGGCGGTCCGCCACCTGATGAAGCGCCATTGACCCGGGCGCATCGCTGATTTCATGCTTTCATAAAAGCGTAAAAAAATGGAAAACAAGGATTATCTGGATTTCAAGGCCGCGGCTATCTTGCTTCTGCTGACGCTGATGTGGGGCATCAATTACCCAGTCATTAAATACACGGCCCAGGGGATGTCGCCGATCTTTACATCAGCCGTCCGATCGGTCATCGCCGCCCTCTTCGGTGCGATCTACTGCATCCATCAGAAGGAAACCCTTTTCCACACGGACATCCGGCTCTTCCACGGCTTCATGGTGGGGCTTCTGTTCGGTCTTGAATTTGCGTGCGTTTATCTGGGAATGCTCTACACAGACGCCGTCCGCTCGGTGCTCTTTGTTTATCTGAGCCCCTTCGTGGTGGCGGCGGGCGCCCATTTTCTTCTGAAGGGAGACCGCCTCACCACGTTGAAAACACTGGGGCTTCTGCTTGCATTTTCCGGCGTCTTTGTCGTTTTCTGGGGGAAGCCGAAAACCGCCGGCCCGTCCATGCCCCTCGGAGACATGCTGGAGATCGCCGGAGGGGTATTCTGGGGGGCAACCACCCTCTACATCAAGAAATTCATGGCCGAAAAGGTGCATCCGATCAACACCTTCCTCTACCAGCTCGTCTTTTCGATCCCGATTCTCTTTCTGTTGAGCTTCATGCTGGAACCCCGGTGGATCTACCGCATCGACGGACTCATCGTCCTGTCGCTGATCTACCAGTCGGTCATCATCGCCTTCGTCACCTATTTAATCTGGTTCAAGCTGATTCACGTCTATTCGGTAACGAGGCTCTCCGTCTTCACCTTCTTCACCCCCATATTCGGCGTCCTCTTCGGAACCATCTTTCTC